>NZ_FO082820.1:3297500-3597500 GCF_000967425.1 Pseudorhizobium banfieldiae | reverse complement strand
CCGAAGGCAAGCTCGGAGGTCAGGCCCAGGTTCCCGGGGTCGCGGGCACGTGGAAGGATCTGACGGATACCGTCAACGTCATGGCGACGAACCTCACCGAACAGGTCCGAGGCATCGTCAAGGTGGTGACGGCGGTTGCGAACGGTGACCTCACGCAGAATCTGACGGTCGCCTCCAAGGGGGAAGTGGCTGCCCTTGCAGACACCATCAACAACATGACCCACACCCTTGCTACCTTCGCCGATCAGGTGACGTCGGTTGCCCGAGAGGTAGGCGTCGAAGGACGGCTGGGCGGCCAGGCGCGGGTTCCGGGAACGGCCGGTATCTGGAAGGATCTCACCGGCAACGTAAACCTCCTGGCCGCGAACCTGACAACCCAGGTCCGCGCCATCGCCGAGGTTGCTACGGCAGTGACGAAGGGGGATCTGACGCGGTCCATTCAGGTCCAGGCACGGGGAGAAGTGGCTGAGCTCAAGGACAATATCAATACGATGATCGGTAATCTGCGGCTTACCACAGAGCAGAATACCGACCAGGACTGGCTTAAGACCAATCTCGCCCGCCTGACCACTACGCTGCAGGGTCAGCGGGAACTCGCTCTCGTCGGCCAGACGCTGCTGCGGGAACTGGCACCGCTGGTGGGCGCACATCAGGGCGTCGTCTACCAAGTGAAGCAGGAGGTGGATGAACCGGCACTGGTGCTGCTTGCGACCTATGCGGACGGCGTTGGTCAATCACATCCGCGCAGGATGCAGCTCGGCGAGGGTTTGATCGGCCAGTGTGCGCGTGATGGCCGGCAGATCCTGATCAGCGACATGCCGGACAATGTCGTGCCGATAGGCTCGGGAACCTTCTCGGCCCTGCCGCGCAGTGCCATCGTCCTGCCGATCCTCTTCGAGGGACAGGTCAAGGCGGTGGTTGAGCTGACTTCGGTCGCGAATTTCACCGAGCTGCAACTTTCCTTCCTGGAACAACTCACATCGTCCATGGGAATCCTGCTGAACTCGATCGAAGCGACGATGCAGACCGAAGCCCTGCTGCAGCAGTCGCAGCAACTTGCGGCGGAACTTCAGACGCAGCAGAGCGAACTGCAGCAGACCAACGAGCAGTTGGAGCAGAAGGCCCAGCAGCTGGAAGAACGCAATGTCGAGGTGGAGGCCAAGAACCAGGAGATCGAGCAGGCAAGACGGGCTCTCGAGGAGAAGGCGACGGAGCTAGCGCTCACCTCGAAATACAAATCCGAATTCCTGGCCAATATGTCGCACGAACTGCGGACGCCGCTTAACTCGATCCTGATCCTCGGGCAGCAGCTCGGGGAAAACCCCGACGGAAACCTGTCGTCCAAGCAAGTTGAATTCGCAAAGACGATCCATGGTGCGGGCACCGATCTTCTCAATCTTATCAGCGATATCCTGGACCTGTCGAAGATCGAGTCCGGAACGGTCTCCGTCGAGGCGGAGGAGATCGCCCTCGGCAATCTTCTCGAAGTGATGGCGCGGCCATTCAGGCACGAGGCGGAATCCCGTGCACTCACGTTCGCGGTCGATCTGGATGACAGCCTGCCCCGCACGCTGATCACCGATGCCAAGCGGCTGCAGCAGATACTCAAGAACCTGCTGTCGAACGCGTTCAAGTTCACCTCCGAGGGCGGTGTCCAGTTAAGAGTGGAAACGGCCGCAAGTGGATGGAGTGAAAGCCGTCCTTCGCTCAAGAACGCCCCGGCCGTCATTGCCTTCCATGTTTCCGATACCGGCATCGGCATTCCGGTCGATAAGCAGAAGATCATCTTCGAGGCATTCCAGCAGGCGGATGCCTCGACGAGCAGGAACTATGGCGGGACCGGCCTGGGACTGGCAATCAGTCGCGAGCTTGCCAACCTCCTGGGCGGCGAGATCCAGCTTTCCAGCACTCCAGGCGAAGGAAGCACATTCACGCTCTACCTTCCGCTGACATTCGTCGGGGCGGCGACGCAGCCGGTCCGTAGCACTACGGGCGGGATGAAGAGCCACAATCACGGGCTCCCGCGCCGTTCCACAAGCATCGGTGAAGTGCCCGAAGACGATCGCTACGGGATCAGTGGTCGAGATGCCATCCTGCTGGTCGTCGAAGATGACCCCGGATATGCTTCCTTGCTGCGGGATGCTGCACGCGACAAGGGCTTCAAGGTGCTGATCGCCGGCCGCGGTACGGATGCGCTGGCGCTGGCCCGGGATTATCGTCCGACTGCCATATCGCTTGACATCTGCCTCCCCGACATGCTCGGCTGGACTGTTCTCAGCCAATTGAAGCAGAGCCCCGAGACCCGTCACATCCCCGTGCAGATCATCAGCGTGGATGAAGACCGCCAGCATGGCCTGACGCGTGGGGCCTTCGCCTTCACGCACAAGCCGGCGACAAGTGACGGGCTGGGAGAAGTCTTCTCGCGATTGAAGAGCTTCTCGGAAACCAGCCGGAAGCGTCTCCTGCTCGTAGAGGATGACGAAAACGAACGCTTCAGCATCACCGCCCTGCTCGGCCACAGCGATATTGACATAACCAGCGTCGGTACCGGTTCAGAGGCGCTTCAAATACTGGAGAACGAGCCAGTCGACTGCGTCGTTCTCGACCTGTCACTGCCCGACATGTCCGGGTTTGAGGTGCTGGAGAAGATCTCCGAAGATGTGAAGATGACGGATGTGCCCGTTGTCGTGTTCACGGGACGCGATCTCTCTCCGGCCGAAAGTGCCCGGCTGCAGAGCATGGCGCGGAGCGTGGTGGTGAAGGGGGTTGAATCGCCGGAACGTCTGCTTGACGAGACCTCCCTCTTCCTGCACCGGGTGATCGCTGACATGCCACCTGCCAAGCAGGACATGCTCGAAAAGCTGCATAGTTCGGACGTGGAGCTTGCCGGCAAGACGGTGCTGCTCGTCGATGACGACGCGCGAAACATCTTCGCCTTGAGCAGCGTTCTTGAACGGCGCAGCATGAAGGTACTGACGGCAACCACGGGAAGTGAAGCGATCCAGATCATCAACGCCCAGTCCGACATTTCGCTGGTTCTCATGGATATCATGATGCCGGGCATGGACGGATATGAGACAATGCAGGTAATCCGTAAGGACGAACGTCACAGCCGCCTGCCGATCATCGCGCTGACGGCCAAGGCGATGAAGGGCGACCGTGAGAAATGCCTGGAGGCGGGCGCTTCGGATTACCTTGCCAAGCCGGTTAATACGCAGGAGCTGCTTTCGGCACTGCGCATGTGGCTCCACGAGTGAGATGACCATGCCTGATCCCGTCAACATTCTGCTCGTGGACGACCAGCCCGCCAAGCTCTTGAGCTACGAGGTAATCCTCCAGGAGCTTGGCGAAAACCTGCTCGTGGCTCAGTCGGCGCGGGAGGCGCTGGAACATCTTCTCCGCACGGATGTCGCCGTGATTCTGGTCGATGTCTGCATGCCCGAGCAGGATGGATTCGAGCTCGTGGAGCTGATCCGCGCCCACCCTCGGTTCGAGAAGACCCCCGTGATCTTCGTATCGGCCGTGATGATGACCGAACCCGACCGCCTGCGGGGCTACGCGGCCGGCGCGGTCGATTATGTGTCCGTCCCGATTGTCCCGGACGTCCTGCGTGCCAAGGTGCGGGTCTTCGTGGAACTCTACCGGAAAACCCGGGAGCTGGAGCGGCTGAATGCGGACCTTGAGCGCAGGGTTCAGGAGCGGACAGCCGAACTCGAGACGTCCTACCAGCAGCTACAGACCCTCAACGAGGAACTCGAAAACCGGATCGAGCTTCGCACCCGGGAGCGCGAGGAGGCGATGGCGCAACTCTTCGAGGCCCAGAAGCTGGATACGATCGGTCAACTCACCGGCGGGGTAGCCCATGATTTCAACAATCTGCTGATGGCCGCGCTTGGCAGCCTCAGCCTTTTGCGCAAACGCATCCCGGCCGAGGAGAAGAACCTTCGGTTGCTCGACAATGCGGTCCAGGCTGCCGAACGTGGCGCGGCACTGACCCAGCGCCTGCTGGCCTTCGCGCGCCGGCAGGAGCTCAAGCCTCAGGCAGTCGATCTCGTGCAACTCCTCGGCAGCATCGAAGGGCTGCTGCAGCGGGCGGTGGGTCCGACCATCCGGCTTGAGAACCGGCTTCCAGTTGAACTGCCTCCGGCCCTCGTGGATGCCAATCAGCTCGAGCTGGCGATCCTCAACCTTGCCGTCAACGCCCGCGATGCAATCCAGCAGGAAGGCGTCATCTCGATCGATGCCGAAGAAACCATTCCCGGCGATCACGATCTCCCGCCAGGGCTGTCGGCCGGACGCTATCTGCGGGTGCGGGTTGCCGATACCGGTTCGGGTATGGACGAAGAGACGCTTGCGCGTGCGGCCGAGCCCTTCTTCACCACCAAGGGGCTCGGCAAGGGAACGGGTCTCGGACTCTCGATGGTCCACGGGCTGGCTGCCCAGTCAGGGGGAATTCTGCAGCTTCACAGCACCCCTGGCGAAGGGACAACGGCAGAGCTGTGGCTGCCCGTCGCCAAGGATGACGTTTCCGAACATGCCGGGGCGGCGCAATCTGCTTGGAGCGCTTCCGGGGAGGCCGAGGCTGCCGCCTCCCTGCGGATACTGGTGGTGGACGACGATGTCCTTGTCTGCATGGGCACGGTCGACATGCTGGAAGACCTTGGCCACAGGGTCACGGAAGCCAATTCCGGGCAGGCGGCCCTGGAAATCGTGAACTCAGGGCAGAGTTTCGATCTGGTTATCACCGACCACGCCATGCCCGGAATGTCGGGAGCCGATCTTGCCCGCTCGTTGCTTAGCGCCAATCCGGCACAGCCGATTATTTTGGCATCCGGCTATGCCGAGCTTCCGGATGGCGCATCGGTCGGAGCCCTGTCGCGGCTCGTCAAGCCGTTTACGCAGGAGCAATTGGCACAGGCGATATCCATGGCGATCAGCAGGGACGCTACGGCAGCCAGCCACGCTCCGCTTCAACGAAACGGGACAATGTGACCGCGGTCCCCCATCGAGGCTATTCCTTGGCAGTCTCGGCGAGTTCAGATAGCCCCTTGATATCGCGGACGAGAAGTTTCTGGCGCCCGCCTTCCACAAGGCCCTTGCTTTCCCAGGCGCTCAGGATCCGCGAAACGGTATGGAGCGTCGTTCCCGTCATCTCGGCGATATCCTGGCGCGAGATCGGGAAGTCGATCCGTACGCCTGAGCCCTCGGCCTTGCCGGCCTGCTTCGTAAGGCGCAGCACCGCGTGGGCGACGCGCCGCTCCACTTCCTCGGTCGACATCTCACGAATTCGGGTATGGGCCTCCTCGAGACGCTGGCCGATCGTGTGCATTGCCGAGACGGCAAGGCGCGGATGGTGGTCGATGAATTCTGGCCAGAGATGCGTCGGCCAACTGAGTGCAACGCTTTCAGCGGCGGCAATCGCCGTTCCCGGGTAGTCTGCTCGCTGCAGCGCCTTCGCGAAACCGAAGAGATCCCCGGGGTGGACCACGCGGACGATGATCTGCTGGCCGCTCGCAGTCACCTGCGTGACCTTGAGGCGTCCATGGAGAAGCAGGAAGAAATGCGTCGCCGCTGCCCCTTGTTCGAAAACGGCTTCGCCGGGTGGGACGCGCCGCGAGGTGGAATGCGCCAGCAGCTTTTCCAGGCTTTCGTCGCTCATCTTGTCGAACAGCGGAAATGCCCGGACCAGGCTCTTGTCGATCTTCACTCTGTCACTCTCCGATATCGCGGTGCAGGATACATGATCACTACCGCTCTCGGAAGAGGCGAAGCCAGACGGCGCGCGGCTAACCTGCCAGGCCCTTCGCGCGAAGCATCTGCAGAACCGGGGCGTACCACGCTGTCGACTTCACCAGCCGGAAGCCCAGATTGTCCGGCGGCGTCCCAACTGAGCAACCGCCGCCGCGGGGGTCGCGGATGAAGCTGCTGGTCGGCGAACGATGTGGACCGACGGCCACGTTGACGCCGCAGATGGTCTCCACGCCCTTCTGGGTCCCGTTGTCATAGAGGTTCACCCGTCTGTGGCAGGTGCTCGTCCACTCCCAGACGTTTCCACCGAAATCGGCAAGGCCGAATTCGTTTTCCCCGAAGCTGCCGATAGGCTGCGGTGCCGGATTCCGCTTTGATCGCGACGCGGCTTCACGTTCGTAGTCGGCGATCCATTTCAGGGCCGGATTCTTGTTGTCTGGATCGAGCCCGGAGGCATCGTCGGGAAAGCTCTTGCCGGCGGCAAACGCTAGGTCCTGATCGGATGGTAAGGCCCAGTATTCGCCGGTCTTCTCCGAAAGCCACCGCGCATAGGCTTGGGCGTCATCGTAGTTGACGCCGGTGACGGGAAGGTTCGTGTCGGATGTGCTCGGATGTGCCGCAGGCGCGCAGGCGCCTTCCATGACGCAAGCGTCGTATTCCGACAGCGTCACCTGAAACTTCATGATGGTGAGTGCATCTGTACGCGTGACAGTCGATTTCGGAGCGTCGATCGGATGAACTCCCCGCACATACTCGCCGTCTGTCCGATACTGGAAGGTATGAGGCGGGATGACCACAGTCTGTGGCTGGTAGAGAGCAGCCGCGGACGGAGCGGCCGCGAAGAACCCGGCCTGGTGAGCAATGCCGATGCCGAGAGCCGAAATCAAGGCCAGTGGAAGGGCGGTCTGGAAGAGCGAGGACGCGGTCTTGCTTGCTGCGGCGGACATGATCGCCTCCTTGGGCGAACCTCGGGCAGTGGCCCGTCAACATGTCATCTGAGGTTTCGGAGGCGCGGGCGAACCCGCGCCTCCGGTTGTCGATCAGCTTCCGGTCGGCGAAACGATGGCCGTCATCAGGTCGTCGTTCCAGTCGCCGGTCACCTTGAAGTGTGCCGCGGCGCCGAGTTCGAAAGCCTCGATCAGGTTGTGATTCACGTAGGCGTAGATGCCCGGCTGCTCGAAGGTGTAGAAGGCTGCGCCGGCGGTGCCGCCAGGGATGAACCAGGTCTCCTGGTCCAGATCCGGAGGGTTGCGGAACTTGCCGGTTGCCCAGACATAGTCGCCATGGCCGCCGATCAGGTGCGGGCGGGTGTCGCGGTTGGCCTGCGAATGGACGATCAGCACCTTCTCGCCGACAGCGGCGGTCATGGCGTTCTCGCCCGTCAAAGCACCGACGGCGCCGTTGAAGACGATGTGCGTGGGTGTCAGGGTCCGCATGACTTCCAGGGTGTCAGCGTAGGATTCGCCCACGCTGTCGTACTTCTTGAAGTTACCCGCCTCGTCGCGCGGCACGTAGAAGTCCTGTTCGCCGACATAGTAGATCTTGTCGTAGACCAGTTCCTTGCCGTGGCCGTCCGTCAGGCCTTCGCGCGGCAATACCATGATCGCGCCGTTCATGCCCGAGGTAACGTGCCAGGGAACCATCCCGGGAGGTGCGCAATGGTAGACGAAGACGCCTGCCTTGGTGGCCTTGAAGCGCAACACAGCCTTCTCGCCCGGGTTGACGATCGTAAGCGCTCCACCGCCCAGCGCACCCGTTGCCGAGTGGAAATCGATGTTGTGCTGCAGTTCGTTCGTTTCCGGGTTGATCAGCGTCAGCTCGACGTAGTCGTCCTGGTGAACCACCATCATCGGACCAGGGACAGAACCATCAAACGTCATGGCGTGGAGTTCAGTGCCCTGGTCGTCGATGACCATCTTCTTTTCCTGGATCGTCATCGTGAACTCGACGATCTTCGGCGGGCCATCGGCCTTCTGGGTGTGGGCATGAACGAACGGGGGCTTTACCAGGTCGACCTTGACGCGCTTCAGCGCAGACAGATCCATCGGGGTGGTAATGGGGGCAACTTCCTCATTCGCCCTGGCGAACGAGGCCTGGACGAGTGGACCAATGGCGCCGGCAATGGCAGCACCGGCCAACATCGAACGTCTGGTCAAATTGAACTGTGTCATCGTCTTTCTCCTAGACTGAGTGGCGGAGCCATCTCCGTCTCTCTGGTCACGGAAACTAGTATTGGTTCGCAATAGCATCTTTGAGCCAAGACAAATTTGGCGAAGGATTTTCATTGCGCATTCGCAAAGACCCTTCTGCTCTCCCGGAATAGACAAAGATCAAGATACAGAAGGAGAGTATTCATGGCCTTAGGTTCCGCAGAACAAGCCCGAAAGGGCGGCATTCCGAGGGGGCTGTCGCAGAGCGCGCCAGTGCTTTTTTCCTATGGGTTCCGGCCGTTCTTCCTTGGCGCGGCCGTGTGGGCCGTCGTCACCATGGCTCTCTGGATCGCAAGTCTGACGGGCCTTCTACCGGTCGCCGAGGACTATGGCCCTGCCCATTGGCATGCGCATGAAATGCTGTTCGGCTATTCCTCAGCCGTGCTCGCCGGCTTTCTTCTGACGGCGGTACCGAACTGGACGGGCAGGCTGCCGGTGTCCGGCTGGCCGCTGTTCTGGCTGTTTGCATTGTGGTTGGTCGGGCGGCTTGCCTTCCTCATTCCGGGGATTGCGACCGGAACGGTGGCCGCCATCGAAAGTTTGTTCCTGCCGACCTTGTTGCTGATCTGCGTGCGGGAGGTCATCGCCGGCCGGAAGTGGAAGGACCTGAAGGTCATGGGGGGACTGCTCGCACTAACCTCCGGCAATATCCTGTTTCATCTCCAGGTGATGCAGGGCGGCCATCCTGATATCGCGTTCAAGCTTGCGGTCTCGGCCTATGTCGTGCTGGTGATGATCATCGGTGGACGCATCATCCCAAGCTTCACCCGGAACTGGATCAACAAGGTCGGTCGCACGGACTTCCCGGCCCCATACAGCCGCTTTGACAGCGTGGCGATTCTTACCGGAGTTGCCGCACTCGCTGCTTGGGTGCTTCTTGCGGAAGGATGGATCGTTGCTGCTTTGAGCTGTGCCGCTTTCATGCTTCATGCAGCGCGGCTGACGCGCTGGCGTGGCTGGACCACGCTGGATGAACATCTGGTTACCGTCCTGCACGTGGCTTATCTCTTCGTGCCGCTCGGGTTTCTTGGTATTGCCGTCGCCGCTCTCGGCGTGGTTTCGCCGACCGCTGCCCTGCATGTCCTGACGGTCGGTACCGTGACCTCGATGATGCTTGCCGTGATGACCCGTGCCACCCGTGGGCACACCGGCCGCGTATTGACCGCATCCCGCACGACCTCGATCATCTATGTGGCGATTGTGCTCGCAGCCATTGTCCGGCCTATAGCGGATTTCCTCCCGGACCATGCCCGGCTGTTGTATGTCATCTCGGGTGCGAGCTGGCTGCTGGCCTTCGGTCTTTTCCTGGTTGAA
Source organism: Pseudorhizobium banfieldiae (assembly GCF_000967425.1). Lineage (NCBI taxonomy): Bacteria > Pseudomonadati > Pseudomonadota > Alphaproteobacteria > Hyphomicrobiales > Rhizobiaceae > Pseudorhizobium > Pseudorhizobium banfieldiae. The sequence goes on along the minus strand of NZ_FO082820.1, from coordinate 3,588,228 downwards.
TATGCGCCGATGCTGACACGGGTCAGGCGCAAGATCGGTTGAGCGCTGGGCAGCGTGTCTGGATGGTCCCCTCGCTCAGGGGGCCATCATCCCCGGGTCCCAGCGTGGTTCGTGGGTCAAGCGGACATCCGCCTCAAGCACGCCCTCGACTGACCGGGTAGCATAGCGAACGGCATCTACCAGGAAGGCAGAAGCCGGACATCCTTGGGTCGTCGTCGTCATCGTAATCCGAACAGTTCCCGCATCGCTTGCCTCGACGCCGTAGATAATGCCCAGCGCGACGACATTCTTGCCCAGCTCTGGATCGATGACGGCGGTCAAAGCCTCACGGACCCGTTCCGTCAGATCGTTCTGATGGCCCCCAGGCATCACTCGGCCCTCGATCCGACACGGATCATGATGCGATAAAGGTTTCCGGTCGCGTCGAAGTTGCCGACCCATTGATGTCCACGGCTGGTCAGCTCGGGAAACAGGAACAGCGGTTCGCGAGACAGGACGGCGAAGATGACCTCCCCTGGATCGAGACGCTCTGCTTCCGCTAGCAGCCTGACCATCGGCTCCGGCGGATCCAGTTCCGACAGGTCGAGGTCTATCGAAGGTTCCGGCCAGAGGTCGGGCGACGGACCATCTCCCGAATACCGGATTTCCGGCTCGGCCTGTTTGGGCAGGAACCGGACTTCGAAGTCGCCATCCTGCAGTTCTTCGAGTTCATAGTCGAAGCCACGCCGCGCCATGACCGTGAACAGCGGTTGCGGCCGGAAGGGCGCAAGTAGTTTCAGGCCCTCGCCCGGAGCCAAAGCGTCAACTGCTCCCATGATGGCCTGAAAAGGCTCGCCGCCTGACTCAAGGATCGGCCGAACATCCAGCGTCTTGAATTCTGTGGCCATAGTCATTTCCTTTCGAGCGGGTGGGGCAGGAAGAGATTCGGGCGCGGCGTCGTCACCGCACTGCCCGACGAAAATGATACATAGCGCAGCCGGCGGGTGCGGGCGATCTCGAGCGCCAGCATGCCGACCGACACGGTCTGCAGCAAGGCGACAGTGCGGAAGAGGGCCACGGATCCCAGAAGAAGCGCGAGAACAGCCGCGGCCACCGCACAGATATAGAGGTAGAACCAGCGGGACGCGCGGCGTTCATTGACAAGATCCTGTACCCTCGGGACCGGCTGACGGCCAAGTACGGGGCCGTAGTGTTCGAGCCATGTCATGAAGGCGGCGATCTTGTAGAGCTGGCCCAAGCCGAGCGTCGTCAACCATCCGAAACAGACGAGATAGACGAGGGGTGCGAGCTGTCGCTCGAGTGTTCCGAACGAGGCCAGCAGAATGAAGGCCAGTACGGAAACCAGCAAGGCGCCTACTGCGACAGCAGTGAGGAGAGTATTCAGCTCCAGCGCCTTTCGCTTGCGCTGTCGATACATGACGACGACGTCTGAACTGAAGAGAACAGCAGCGACGGCGGCGAGTGCCAGGCTGGCGTAGATAAGGCCGTGTATCGTGCCACCCAGCAGAAGGACAAGCACAAGCGACATGGCAATCGTTATCGAGGCTGCAAGCAGATAAAACGCGAACTGGCTCGTCCGCCGCTCCCGCTCCGGTGCCAGCAGGAACATCGCCAACAGGCGGTAGCTGACGCCGAAGGCGCTGACGCTCATCCAGCCGACGAGACCGAGATAGGCATGGATCGACAGGCCGTCAGGCAGGAAATTCGCTAGCGGTGTACTGCCGGTGAGGCCTGACAGCTGAAGAGAGAAGAGAAATCCGAGACCGGCCGTGCCGCCAAGTGCCAGAAGGCCCAACGCAACGAAGCGGGCCGGCAAAGCGAGTGGTGTGCCGGCGACCAGCGTCCCGCCGATCATGTAGATGATGAAGCCGAATCCGATCGTCAGCAGCATTGCCCCCATCGGCAGGAGGAAGGCACTGACCTCGATGCGTCCCCCCAGGTGGAGGAAACCGAGGCAGAGAAGAAGAAGTCCGACGATGAGCAGGATCAACGCGTGGAGCGCGAGCGACGGCGCATGGAGGGGGCGAGCCACGAGAACAGGGACGAACTGAAGCAAGGCGCCGCAGAACAGCAGCCCTAGCCAGCCGATCGCCAGCAGATGGACGATGACCAGCGTTTCCGGCGCCTCGACCTGCAGGACAGGGTATCCGAAACCCACGACAAGAAGTGCCTGCCCGATCAGAAGAAAGACGAGCGACGTCGCGAAGTAGGTCATGGTCCAGCGGGAAATCGAGGCGCCTTGCATGTCTCTGTTCCTCAGTGTCCGCAGCAGCAGTCGCAGCCGGAGCTTTTTGCGCGCGTGATCTCGACGCGCCAGGTCATCGGCCCTTGTTCAAGATAGTTCCAGTCGAACTGTTCCGGGTAGCGGCTTTCGATCTGATAGTGCAGCGGTCGCGGGTCATGGTCGCTGGCGACATGCATCGCGGCGCCTGGCTCAAGTGTGGTCAACAGACCAAAGATGCGCGGGTGACGCTCCGGAGGCGGAATGAGCCTCACGTCGATCAGAGGGATCTCGGCAGTATTCGACATCTATGTCTTTCCGAAGGCCTGGTTGATGATGGGTGGGAGAGCAGGCCGAACTCATCCCGATCTCAACCTATCGCGGCCGTTAGCGGCCCACTTTGTGGTGCGACAAACAATCCCGCTGGTGCACCGATCAATTGACATTGCGCAAAGACGGCCCCGTGGATCGCCGGTAGTTCCTTGAGCTGAAATGCTAGAAGGAAGATTTCCATGTCGCAGTCCATCGTGGAAAAATACGGCGAGGCGCGCCTGCCGCGCTATACGAGTTACCCCACGGCTCCGAACTTCACGGCCGATATCGTCCCCGGCACCTACGCCGGCTGGTTGAGTTCGATTCCGACCGACCGTGCCACCTCGCTTTACCTCCACATCCCCTTCTGCCGCTCCATGTGCTGGTACTGTGGCTGTCACACGACCATCACGGAGAAGGACAAGCCGATCCTCGATTATCTCGACGTCCTGCACCGCGAGATCGAGTTGGTCGCCGCTCAGCGGAAAGACAGCCTCAATGTCGGGGAGATCCACTTCGGTGGAGGCACTCCGACAATTATCGAGCCCGAGGAATTCCTTGGGCTGATGCAGGCATTGCGGACGAAGCTGGGCTTTGCTCCCGAGGTCAACACGGCGGTCGAAATCGACCCCCGCCGGCTGCAGGCGGAGATGATGGAAGCGCTCGGACGTTCCGGCGTCACGCGCGCGAGCCTTGGCGTGCAGAGCTTCGATCCGAAGGTGCAGAAGGCGATCAACCGCATCCAGACTGCGGAGGCGACGTTGAAGGCCGTTGATGGCTTGAGGGCGAATGGCATCCATGCCATCAATTTCGACCTGATCTACGGGTTACCGTTCCAGACGGTCGAATCCTGCGTCGAAACGGTGGACACTGCCGTCCAGATGCGTCCGGATCGCTTCGCGGTTTTCGGCTACGCCCATATCCCCACCTTCAAGAAGCACCAGCGACTGATCGACGAGGCTGCACTTCCGGATGCGCAGGGACGCCACGCCCAGGCGGAGGCGATTGCGGAGAGGCTCGTGGCGGCCGGCTATCGACAGATCGGTCTCGACCACTTCGCCTTGCCTGATGACGAGTTGGCCGTTGCACAACGCGAAGGACGCCTGCACCGGAACTTCCAGGGATATACCACCGATGCCTGTGAGACGCTCGTCGGCCTCGGTGCGTCGGCGATCGGCAGGCTCGGCCAGGGATACCATCAGAACGAAGTGCCGCCCGGCCTCTACGCCAACCGCGTGTGCACCGGCGAACTGCCGACGGCCAAGACCTACGCGCTGACGTCGGAAGACCGGCTCCGTGCTGAAGTTATCGAGAGGCTGATGTGCGACTTCTCGGTTGACGTGGCTGCAATCTGCGCCGCGCATGATTTCGACGCGGACCTCCTGCTGAAGGATAACAAGGCGCTTGACGCGCTGGAAAGCGACGGACTGATCCGTCGTGGTGCCGGTACGGTCCAGGTCAATGACGCCCATCGCTTTGTCATTCGCGCCGTTGCGGCTGCGTTTGATGCCTATCTCGGAGCCTCGCAGCGGACCTACAGCAAGGCCGCGTAGACAAAGAACTTCTACAGAAACAGAAAGAGCCCGGCTGGGGGATGTCCCGCCGGGCTCTTCCGTGCGACCGACGCCCCCGCCCTAAGTCGTCAGGCCGCGATAGATGGCCGGCAGTGCCGCCGGCAGTTTTGAGATGTCGCCGACGAGCGCATATCCATTGCGGCCGAACATGATCGGCAGGTAGGATTGGGCGTCCCGGTCGACCGTCACGGCGAAGACCTTGGTGCCGTTGCGGCGCGCTTCCTGGACCGCACGGCGGCTGTCTTCCAGAGCGAAACGACCCTCATAATGGTCGATGTCGTTCGGCTTTCCATCCGTCAGCACCAGCAGGAGCTTTGTGCGATTCGGCCGCTTCTGCAGTTCGGCGGTCGCATGGCGCATCGCAGCGCCGAGCCGCGTATAGTAACCGGGCTTCAGAGCGCCGATCCTATTCTCGACCGCTTGCCCCATCGCCTCGTCGAAGGCCTTGACTGTCTCGACACGAACCCACGAGCGGCGCCGCGACGTGAAGGTCAGGATGGAATGGTCGGTACCGCAGGCGGAAAGGCCCTGCGCCAGCACCAGCAATGCTTCCTTCTCGACATCGAGAACGCGGCGATTGTCGATCCACGCATCCGTCGACAGTGACACGTCAACAAGGATGGTCACCGCCAGATCCGTGGTCTGCGGCCGGCTCATCAGATGAATTCGGTCGCTGCCCTGCCCGCCGGCGATGAGGTCGGTCCGCGAGCGGACCACGGCATCCATGTCGAGCTCCGAGCCGTCCAGCTGTGCCTTCAGCAGCTCATGGCGCGGCCTCAGGATCTCAAACTGACGGCGGACCTTCTTCACGAGCCTCCGTGTCTCGTCATCGGTCGCCAGCGCATCTCCCTTCTCGGAAGCCGGCGCCGCCAGTACGCGGCAGTAGCTCTTGAGATAGGTCGATTTCCGGTAGTCCCATTCGGGGTAACTGAGTTCCGCTTCTATGTGACTCAGGTCGAGCATTTCCGGCGGCAGGTCGAGGTCGAAGCGGAATCGCGACGATGGGCGTTCACGGCGGCGGCCGAGAACCATGTCGTCAAGATCGTCCGCGGCCTTGCCGTCCTCGTCGTCCTTGTCGTCGGTCGGCCGGTCGACATTGACCATCTCGGCCATCGCGAGAATCTTCTCGAAGCGATTCAGGATGAACGGGCTCCGCTCGTTGCGCTTGTCGTCGACGGCCTCCCGCTGGGCGACGAAGCGCTTGCCGCCAGCAGGTGCGCTGGCATCACCTAGTGGACTGTCGGTTTCGCAATTGGCGGGTGCCGTCTCGCTGGTATTAAAGAACTCCGGCCAGAGGGGCACATCCATCATCGGCTGGTAGCCGGGCGGCGACTGTCGCGGAAAGATCGATGCGGGAAGCGGATCCTCTAGCGAGGCCGCCTTTCGCAGGATGCTCAGGATTCGGTTCTCAACGAGCTGTTCGACCGGTGGCAGCTTTCCGCGCTGCCGCTCGGCAAGAATGGCGCCGCAGAGGTTGCGATAACTTGCGCCCAGACCCGGGAAGGCCTTCAGCACCTCCCGGACCGTCTCCTCCGCCCGGTCGATCCGGGCAAGGTCACGCGCCAGCGGCTCGTCCGCATTGATCCCCCGTGACGGGGCGAGCGCGAGATAGGCGGTGAGCCAGATATAGAGACTGCGGTTGAGGGCCCGGTCGGGGAAGAAGTCAATTTCTGCCGGCAACATGACGCGCGCGAAGTCACGGCCGATGCGCGCCACCCGTTCCTCTCCGAGACCGACCAATTGTCGCAATTTCAGCCTGTGGCCGTTCGTCTTCTGTGCCGCAGGCACCAATTGGCACGTGCTTTCGCCGCCGAAGCCGCGGAAGCAGGAGGCCAGCACGGGAGAGACCTCGTCAAGGCGTACGGCCTGCTCCGGATAGCGGGGCATGCTGCGGGTCTGGCCGACAAGGCGATGCCATGTCTTCCCGACGGTTTCTTCCAGTTCCAAGAACTCGAACATGATTGCCTCAGGGTATGATTGCGCCTGCCACTTCGCGTAGCGCCAGCCGTACATCCGGATCGTCCGTCAACGGCTCGATCATCGCTGCGGAGATCGCCTCGCGCGGTGTCAACCCGCTCTCGATCAGCGATGCGCAGTATACGAGGAGGCGGGTCGAGACACCTTCTTCGAGATCGTGTCCCTTCATCGTGCGCAGTCTCTGAGCGAGGTTGACCAGCGGTGCGACATGGCGCTCCTCAAGGCCGCTTTCGGCGGAAACGATCGCGATCTCCTGCTCCTTGGGAAGGAAATCGAACTCGATCGCGACGAATCGCTGCTTCGTCGACGGCTTCAGGGCCTTCAGGATGTTCTGGTAGCCGGGGTTGTAGGACACGACGAGCATGAACTCTGCGGGAGCCTCCAGCGTCTCGCCGGTTCGCTCGAGCGGCAGGATACGACGGTCGTCGGTCAGAGGGTGCAGGACGACGGCGACATCCTTGCGGGCTTCCACGACCTCGTCGAGATAGCAGACGCCGCCATTGCGGACGGCGCGAGTGAGTGGTCCGTCTACCCAGACCGTGTCGCCACCCTTCAGGAGATAGCGCCCTGTGAGGTCAGCGGCGGCAAGGTCGTCATGGCAGGAAACGGTGGAGAGCGGCAGGCCCAGTCTGGCGGCCATATGGCTGACGAAGCGGGTCTTGCCGCAGCCAGTCGGCCCCTTGAGAAGAAGTGGCAGCTTCCGCTTCCAGGCCAGTTCGAAGAGTTCGCACTCGTTGCCCGCCGGGATGTAGTGGGGCACCAGCGCCTTACCTGGCGCCGTGGCGGAAAGATGGAGGTTCATTGTCGGATCCTTTCAACGGAGGAGGTGGGTGCGGCCCCGGTCGTGACGGGGCCGCACCTCTCATTCGGCCGGAACTGCCGCCGTGGCGGAGGGAAGCCGCTGGCGACCCGGCACGAACAAGGCCCAGAGGAACATGATGGCCGACAGCAGCACGAAGACGCCCGAACCCAGGCGGACCCAGTAGAACATCGCCAATTGGTCCTGGACGTCCATGTAGCTCTCGCCCAGCACGCGCTGGAGGTGGACCTGCAGCACGCCTGCGAAGGTCAGTGCAAAGGTCATCACCGACATTGCGGTGCACATGATCCAGAAGCTGACCATTGAGAGCATCTGGTTGTACGGGGCGCGGCCGCGGATCTCCGGTACCGCATAGGCCATGACCGCGAGGTTCAGCATGACATAGGCGCCGAAGAAGGCGAGGTGGCCGTGGGCGGCAGTGACCTGCGTGCCATGGGTGTAGAAGTTCACCGACGACAGGGTGTGCAGGAAGCCCCAGACACCGGCGCCGAAGAAGGCCATGACCGAGCAGCCGATGGACCACAGGAGGGCTGCACGGTTCGGATGCTTGCGGCCGGCCTTCCAGGTCATCACGAAGGTGAAGATCACCATGGTGAAGAAGGGTGCCACTTCAAGCGTGGAGAAGAGCGAGCCGATCCACTGCCAGTAGCCCGGAGCGCCGATCCAATAGAAGTGATGGCCGGTGCCGAGGATGCCCGAGAAGAGTGCCAGGCCGACGATCACGTAGAGCCACTTTTCGACGACTTCGCGGTCGATGCCGTTCAACTTGATCATCAGGTAGGCGAGAATGGACGCCATGATCAGCTCCCAGACACCTTCAACCCACAGATGGACGACATACCACCAGTACATCTTGTCGAGCGCCAAGTTGGCCGGGTTGTAGAAGGCGAAGAGGAAGAAGATCGCTACGCCCCAGAGACCGAAGATCAGGATGTTGGTGACGACCGTCTTGCGGCCCTTCAGGACCGTCATGGTGATGTTGAACAGGAACATCAGGCAGACGACGACGATGCCGACCTTGATGATGAAGGGCTGTTCAAGGAACTCACGTCCTTCGTGGATCTTGAACATATAGCCCACCACGGCAACCGCTGCGGCGCCGAGGAAGAGCCAGAACTGAATGATGGCGAGCTTCGGGCTGTAGAGCTCCGTTTCCGCCTCCTCCGGAAGCAGGTAGTAGGTGGAACCCATGAAGCCGATCAGCAGCCAGACAATCAGCGCGTTGGTATGGATCATCCGCACGATGTTGAACGGCAGGAGCTCGGAGAGCGTGTTGGGCAGGACATAGATCGTGCCGGCGAGGACGCCGAACAGGACCTGGGCGACGAAGAGGCCGAGCGCGCCGTAAAAGTACAGCATCGCGACCTTCTGGGTTTGATATTTCATGGTGGTCTTCCTTTTCCCTCAGGTCAGCCGGCGTCGTTTGGCGGCCAGTTCTGCGTCTTGATCCGGCTCGTCCATTCCAGGAAGGCAGCGAGGTCGTCGAGTTGCTGGTCGGTGAGGTTGAACTGTGGCATCTGGCGACGACCCTCGATGCCGGTGGGCATGGCCGCCATCCAACCCTTCAGCGTGTCGCGGGCCGTTTCAGCGTCTTCGTGGCCGCCATAGCGGATCCAGACATTGCCGAGTTCAGGTGCGAAATAGGAGCCCTCGCCGAGGAGCGAGTGGCAGTTGATGCAGGAGTTCTCCTCCCAGACATGCTTGCCGCGCGCAACGGCATCCGTCAGCGTCGATTCGTCGGTGGAGGTGGTGCGTATGTAGTAGTGGCTGTGCGCCGTCAGCCCGAGGAATATCGCGAAGAAGAACGCGGACCCGCCGTAGAAGACGTTGCGCGCTCCGGTCTTTGTCAGGCGTTCTGACATGCCGAGGTCCTTTCCTGGCGCCCGTCCAGCTGATCTCCGGCGGGCATGTTTGCGTCGCGGCCACCGACGCGATGTCAGATCGGACTCGGTGGGCCATGCTGTGTTTGCGATTTTTCAGGCTGCCCTTCTTTGCTTTTTGGCAAATACATCAGCGGTAGCCGGCAGCATGGCCTGAAATACAAGCAGCCGACCACCCTGGCAGGTAGCCGGCTAATAAGCTGCGGCGCAGAGACTCATCCGAACCAGTAAGAGCCGAGGGCACGACCCAGGGACGCGAACGAAAAGAGGGTCGGCCAGGACCAGAGTGCAATCGCCATGGCGGGACGTGCGGCGCGCAAGCCCATGAAGTCGAGGATGATTAGCCGTGCCTTGATGACGGTAAAAACGAGGAGCAGGACAAGGATCGCCAACGGTACAGCCTGATGTTTCCATTGAGCTGCCATCAGCGCTCCGACGATGGCGAGCATCATGACCCAGTTGGCGCTGGTGAAGAGACGAGCAGACTGTTTCGCGGTCATGACATTCATCCGAGGTAGAGGAGCGGGAACATTACCAGCCAGATGAGGTCGACGACGTGCCAGATCGTTGTGGCCATCACGACGTTCGACTGGCGCGGCTTCCAGGCGATGAGCAACAGGACCAGGGCCAGGAAGGCAACATGGGCCAGATGGAAGCCGGTTATGAGGAAGTAAAGCTCGAAGAAGGAGCCGAAGGCGGCATCTCCGGCCGCCGGCATCTCGGCGGCGTATTCTGCGAGCTTGACGGCGACGAAGCCAAATCCAAGAACCGCCGTTGCCGCAAGGTAAACCTGCTGCAGGCGGCGGTTCGAGACGGCATGCACGGCGAGGGCCGCTGTCCAGCTGCTGGCGAGGAGCACGACCGTGTTGAACCCGGCAATGCGGGTCGAGAGCTGAAGCTTGGCGGCAGCGAATTCGGCGGGCTGGAAAAGCGAGACCACCAGGAATGCGGCAAAGAGAATGCCGAAGGTAACCAGTTCGCTCCACACCAGAATCCAGAGGAGAAGATCTCCTCCCTCGTCAACGGGCTCTGCATGGGAAGCCGGGACGTCCGCCATCTGTCATCTCCAGTTTCGTTGCGGGTGAAGATGGCGAGCGGCTGCAGCTTGTTCTTTGTCAAATCGCAAAGACGGTGAAGGTTTGGCGCCTAGAATGGGCGCAAAAAGGATGTTCCAAGATGACTGATGCCCAAGTCGGCCTTGCGCTTGCCACCCCGATCATTGTCGCCTTCGCGATTGCACTCAAGAGAATGGGCGTGCTGCAGGGCTACAGTTCCTTTGCCGCCGTCCTATTTTCTGTAGCGATCGCGGCCGTGCTGTTCCTTCAGCAATAGCCGCGGCAGATCGAGACGAGGTCCGGCCATGACGCAGTTCCTGGCGGCGTTCACCGTATTCGTCGCCCTTCACTCCATTCCTGCGTCGCCCCGCATCCGGGGAGCGCTCGTGTCGCACCTTGGACACGGCACCTACATCGCGCTCTACTCCGCCGTCTCGCTGGTCGCACTGGCCTGGCTGTTCTACTCTGCTTTCAATCTGGACTACATCGAACTGTGGGCGCTTGCCGCATGGCAAGGACATGTGGCCTTCGCCGCCGCACCGCTGGGCCTTTTCTTCGTTCTGGCCGGGCTCTTGAGCCGGAATCCCTTCTCGACCACCGCGCGGCGCGGAGGGGGCGAGCCGGGCGCCATCGTTGCGGTGACCCGGCATCCGGTACTGTGGGGCTTCGTCCTCTGGGCGCTCGGCCATATTCCAGCAAATGGCGACCTGCGCTCGCTGCTCCTCTTCGGAGGCTTTGCGATTTTCAGCGCCGGCAGCATGGCGATGATGGAGAAACGCAGCCGCAAGAAGCACGGTAACGCCTTAACGGAGATGGCAGCGGATACGTCGATTGTTCCTTTCGCGGCGATCCTGCAGGGGCGGGCACGGCTGCGGTTCGACATGCCGATGCTCCTGGCAGTGGTCGGTATGGCGGTTCTGGCTGCATGGCTGCTGGCGGGCGGGCATGCCTGGCTGTTCGGCGGCGACCCGCTGCTCTTCATCCGCAGCCTCTAGGCCTCAACGTTCCTTCACCGACTGCATGGCGACCGAAGTGGACGTGCTTGCCACATGTGGCAGGCTCGAGATCTTCTCGCCGAGGATCTCGCGGTAGCGGCGGATGTTCGGCGTGCGGACCTTCAGGAGATAGTCGAAACGCCCGGCGATCATGTGGCACTCCTCCACTTCTCTGATCTTCCGGACGGCCTGGTTGAATTCCGCCAAGGCTTTCTCCCGGGTGTCCGACAGGGTCACTTCCGCGAAAGCCACATGCTCGAGCCCGAGCTTCTGAGGATCGAGCATCGCCCGGAAGCCCAGGATGTAACCTTCTTCAATAAGACGTTTGAGCCGCGCGGCGCACGGGGTCTTTGAGAGACCAATACGGTTCGCGAGTTCGGTAACCGCGATCCTCCCGTCTTCGGAGACTATCTCCAGGATCTTCCGGTCGAATGCATCAAGTTGGCTATCTTTTGGGATCTGCATAGGAAATCTTCTTTATCTCGAAGCAACTAAAAGACGATCAGTCTATCATATTGGCCCTGAAAAGTCTGTCGTCCGACCTGCTTCGAAGTATTATTTGTCATCGTCGTTTCACCTTCGGAAGAGCCCGATGTCCAGCCAGGCCCAGCTTCGTTCCAACAGTCGCCCGGGCGGAACGCCCTTCGCCGATTTCGCACCGTCCATCCGGCCGCAGAGCCCGCTACGGCAGCTGATCACGGCCGCCTACCGCCAGCCAGAGCCGGAATGCCTGCAGCCGCTGCTGGAAGGGGCGACGCTGCCGGAAACCATGCGCCTCGATATCAAGGATACCGCCCGGAAGCTGATCACCGCGCTTCGCGCCCAGCATACCGGCTCCGGCGTCGAGGGACTGGTGCACGAATATTCGCTGTCCAGCCAGGAAGGCGTGGCGCTGATGTGCCTTGCGGAGGCGCTGCTTCGCATCCCCGACACAGCCACGCGCGACGCCCTCATCCGCGACAAGATTTCGTCCGGCGACTGGAAGTCACATGTCGGCGGCGGCCGATCGCTCTTCGTCAACGCGGCAAGCTGGGGCCTCGTCGTCACCGGCAAGCTGACGGCCACGGTCAACGACCGTGGCCTCTCCGCGGCGCTGACGCGGCTCATTGCCCGTTGCGGTGAGCCGGTCATCCGCCGTGGTGTCGATATGGCGATGCGCATGATGGGCGAGCAATTCGTCACCGGCGAGACGATTGACGAGGCGCTGAAGCGGTCCCGCGACCTGGAGGAACAGGGCTTCCGCTATTCCTACGACATGCTGGGGGAGGCGGCCACGACCGCGGCGGATGCCGAGCGCTACTTCCGCGACTATGAAACCGCGATCCATGCAATCGGCAAGGCCTCGAACGGGCGCGGCATTTACGAGGGGCCCGGCATCTCCATCAAGCTGTCTGCACTGCATCCGCGTTACACGCGATCGCAGGTATACCGCGTCATGGGTGAACTCCTGCCCAAGGTGAAGGCGCTGGCGCTCCTCGCCAAAGGCTACGACATCGGGCTGAATATCGACGCAGAGGAGGCGGACCGACTGGAGCTGTCGCTCGACCTTCTGGAGGAGCTGTGCCTCGATCCGGATCTCTCCGGCTGGGACGGTATCGGGTTTGTGGTGCAGGCCTACGGCAAACGCTGCCCCTTCGTGCTCGACTTCATCATCGATCTCGCCCGTCGTTCGGGCCATCGCGTCATGGTGCGGCTGGTGAAGGGTGCTTACTGGGATGCCGAAATCAAGCGCGCCCAGCTGGACGGGTTGGAGGACTATCCAGTTTTTACCCGCAAGGTCCACACGGACGTGTCCTATATCGCCTGTGCCAGGAAGCTATTGGGCGCGATGGATCTCGTTTTCCCGCAGTTCGCGACCCACAACGCCCAAACGCTTTCGACAATTTATCATCTCGCTGGACCAGACTTCCACGTAGGCAAGTATGAGTTCCAGTGCCTGCATGGGATGGGCGAGCCGCTCTACGAGGAGGTCGTCGGCGCCGAGAAGCTTGACAGGCCCTGTCGCATCTATGCGCCGGTTGGCACGCACGAGACGCTGCTTGCTTATCTCGTTCGACGGCTGCTGGAGAACGGCGCGAACTCGTCCTTCGTCAACCGCATCGCCGATGAGACGGTCTCGGTCGAAGAGCTTGTCGCCGATCCGGTATCCGTGGTCCGCGCCATGGCCAGTCCAGGTTCGCGGCACGACCAAATCGCGCTGCCGCGGGATATCTTCGGGAAGGCCCGGCCAAACTCCTCCGGTCTTGATCTTTCGAACGAAGAGACCTTGGCTGCACTCAGTGCAGAGCTGCAGCGAAGCGCCACCATGAACTGGTCGGCGATTCCATTGGTTGAAGGCATGCGCCTGAGCGGGATCGCGCGGGCGGTCTTGAATCCTGCCGATCATGCGGATGTGGTCGGCCAGGTTATCGAGGCGAGTGAGGAGGAGGCGCAAGGAGCAGTCCGGTTGGCGGCTGAAGTCGCGCTGGAATGGTTGGCTGTCATTCCGGCTGAGCGGGCCGCACAGCTGGAGCGGGCGGCGGACCTGATGCAGGCGCGCATGCAGGTCCTGCTGGGATTGATCATGCGCGAGGCTGGTAAGTCGCTTCCCAATGCCATTGCCGAAGTACGCGAGGCCGTCGATTTTCTGCGTTACTACGCAGCGCAGGCACGACGGACACTGGGGGCGGCGCACAAGCCGCTTGGCCCGATCGTCTGCATCAGCCCCTGGAACTTTCCACTGGCGATCTTCACGGGTCAGGTGGCAGCGGCACTTGTCGCCGGCAACCCGGTGCTGGCGAAGCCTGCCGAGGAGACGCCGCTCATTGCCGCAGAAGCCATTCGCCTTCTGCACGAAGCCGGCGTTCCGGAGCGTGTCCTGCAGTTCGTCCCGGGGGACGGGCGGGTTGGCGCGGCATTGGTCGGTGCTGCGGAAACCTGCGGAGTGATGTTCACCGGATCGACAGAGGTTGCCCGCGTTATCCAGCGACAGCTCTCCGACCGGTTGCTGCCGAACGGCAAGCCAATCCCGCTGATCGCCGAAACGGGTGGCCAGAACGCCATGATCGTCGACTCTTCGGCTCTTGCCGAGCAGGTGGTGGCCGATGTCATTGCCTCTGCCTTCGACAGTGCGGGTCAGCGTTGCTCCGCACTCCGCGTCCTGTGCCTGCAAGAGGAAGTCGCGGAGCGGACACTGACCATGCTCAAGGGCGCGCTGAAGGAGCTGTCCATCGGCCGGACGGATTGTCTCAGCGTCGACATCGGTCCCGTCATAACCGAAGAAGCGAAAACGTCGATCGAATCTCATATCGAGAAGATGCGTGGTCTGGGGCGCAGGGTCGAGCAAGTCGACCTGCCTGCGGAAACAGCGGCAGGCACTTTCGTGTCGCCGACGATCATCGAATTGCAGTCGTTGAAGGATTTGGAGCGGGAGGTCTTTGGCCCCGTCCTGCACGTGATCCGCTATCGCCGCAACGAGCTCGACAGGCTGATCGATGATATCAACGCGACAGGCTACGGGTTAACGTTCGGGCTCCACACGCGGCTCGACGAGACCATTGCGCATGTGACGAGCCGCATCAGGGCGGGCAATCTCTATGTCAACCGCAACATCATCGGCGCCGTGGTGGGTGTGCAGCCGTTTGGCGGACGCGGGCTTTCTGGCACCGGGCCGAAAGCTGGCGGACCGCTTTATCTCGGCCGGCTGGTGGAAAATCCGCCAGTGCCACCGCAGCACAGTTCCGTCCACACCGATCCGGTGCTGCTTGACTATGTGCGCTGGCTGCAGGCAACAGGCAAGGCCGAGATGGCCGAGATCGCTGCTGCCATGGGCAGCGCCTCGACACTTGGCCTCGACATCCAGCTTCCCGGTCCGGTCGGTGAAAACAATCTCTACGCTCTCCACCCCAGGGGGCGCATCCTGCTTGCACCGGAGACGGAGACTGGGTTGTTGCACCAGCTGGGGGCGGTGTTGGCCACAGGCAACCACGCGGTGATCGACGAGGCTAGCGGGTTGAGACCGATCGCTGCGACCCTTCCGGTTAGCGTCGCTGCCCGGCTCAGATGGTCGGGCGACTGGTCGGCCGAAGGACCCTATGCCGGTGCGCTGGTGGAAGGTGAACCGGAGCGGGTTCGGACAATGAGCGCGCGGATCGCCCAAATCGCGGGTCCGCTGGTACTGGTGCAGGCGGCGCAACCGCAGGCCCTCGAGAAAAAGGCGGACGCCTACTGCCTCGGCTGGCTCCTCGAAGAAGTGTCCACCTCGGTCAACACTGCGGCAGCCGGCGGCAACGCCAGCCTCATGGCGATCGGCTGAAGATTGGTACCATCTGGTCTTGCCATCGGTGCCCGGTGCGGCTTTGATGGTCTGCCGGGACAAGCCTTCCGGTGCAATGCCGGGAGGAGTGCATGGAACCGTTCGTCTTCGCTACAACTGCCCGGATCGTCTTTCGGCCCGGCGCCGCGAGCGATCTTGGCAGGACTATCGAAGGACGCTGCGGCTCTCGCGTTCTGCTCGTGACGGACGCGGGCCTGCGCAGGCTGGGCCTATGCGATGCAGCCCTGCAGTCCCTGTCGGAAGCTGGTGTCTCGGCGACGGTGTTCGATGCGGTGGAGGCCGATCCTTCGCTCGCCACGGTGCTGAAGGCGGTGCAAACCGGTCAGGCAGCCGGTGTCACCGGCGTGGTCGGCTTCGGCGGCGGCTCTTCGCTCGACGTCGCGAAGATTGCAGCCCTGTTGCTCGGCTCCGGCGAGGACATAGATGAAGCCTGGGGTGTAGGGAACGCGAAGGGGCCGCGCATGCCGCTCGTTCTGGTGCCAACCACTGCCGGCACGGGATCGGAAGTGACGCCGGTTTCCATCATCACCGTTGAGGCTGACGAAAAGCGGGGCGTATCCTCACCGATCCTGCTGCCGGACATCGCCGTTCTTGATCCGGATCTGACACTTGGCCTTCCGCCAGCGATCACGGCCGCCACCGGCATCGACGCCATGGTGCATGCTATCGAAGCGTACGCCTCGCTTAACGCAAATAACAACCCCTTGTCGAAGATGCTGGCGCGACAGGCGCTGCAGTTGCTGGGCGCCAACATCGAACGTGCGGTCCTGGATGGCGCGGGTCGGCAAGCACGGGGTGCCATGCTGCTTGGCTCAATGCTGGCGGGTCAGGCTTTCGCCAACTCGCCCGTCGCCGCCGTTCATGCACTCGCCTATCCGATCGGCGGCAGATTTCACGTTCCGCACGGGCTTTCGAACGCACTCGTCCTTCCGCATGTAATGCGCTTCAACGCACCTCAGGCAGAGAAGGCCTATTCGGACATCGCTCCCGACGCCTTTCCGCACCTCGCCGGGGAACGGGATATGCAGGTCCGCTGCAGAGCATTCATCGATTGTCTCGAGGGGCTCTCTGCGCGCCTCGCCCTGCCACAGCGTCTGCGTGATGTCGGTATCGGTGAGGAACATCTACCGGCCATGGCGGCGGACGCGATGAAGCAGACGCGGCTTCTCGTCAACAATCCGCGACCGGTCGGAGAACCAGACGCGCTGGCGATCTACAAGGCCGCATGGTGAGTCAGAGGAGCCCGTGGGTCGCGGCAGCCAATACGAGGTAGCGCGCCCCCTTGCCGATGAAGACCAGCAGCAGGAAGGTTGGCAGCGGCTCCCGAAGGACGCCGGCAATGACCGTAATTGCGTCGCCCCCGATCGGAAGCCAGCTCAACAGGAGCGACCACTTTCCGTAGCGGTGGTACCAGTTACGCGCCTTTTCGAGTTTCTCAGGTGATGCCGGAAACCAGCGGCGGTTACGGAACCGCTCGATACCGCGCCCGAGCGCCCAGTTGACCACCGCTCCCAAGGTGTTGCCAATCGATGCCACGGCGACGACGGCCGCCGTGGAATAGTCGCCGGACAGGATCAGCCCGACCAGAATCGCCTCCGACTGCATCGGAAGGATGGTAGCGGCCAGAAAGGCGGCCGCGAAGAGCGCGACATAGGCGGCCAGTATCGTCTCCTCCCGAATCTTGGCTAAAGAAAAAGGGGCGGATGCAGTACCCGCCCCTTCCGATGTCTGCTTCAGTCTCAGGCTTGCTTTGGCCGTTCACTGTCCTCCAGCGCCGTGTCCTCAGCAACCTCCGCGGCTGCCTTGGCGCGGCGGGTGCGCCAGTCTCCGAGGAAGAGCAGGATCGGCGCCGCAATGAAGACAGAGGACGATGTCGCGATGACGATGCCGAAGACCATTGGAATGGCAAAGCTCGAAACGGCGCTGCCGCCCCAGATCGCCATCGGGATCATCGCCAGGAAGGTCGTGGCGGATGTGTAGAGGCTTCGTGCCAATGTCTCGTTGATCGATCGGTCGATCAATTCGCGGAGTGGCATCTTCTTGTAGAGACGCATGTTTTCGCGCATCCGGTCGTAGACCACCACCTTGTCGTTGACCGAATAGCCGACGAGGGTGAGTACTGCGGCGATTGCCGTCAGGTTGAAATCGAGCCCGGTAATGGCGAAGAAGCCGATAGTCTTGGTGACGTCGAGGATCAACGTGGCTATCGCGCCCACGGCGAATGGCCACTCGAAGCGCACCCAGATGTAGATGAGCATCGCCAGTGCCGCCAGCACGACGGAGAGAATGCCTGCCGTTGCCAATTCGTCGCTGACCTTCGGCCCGACCACTTCTGTCCGCTCCACCTTGGCGGTCGCGTCGATCTGCGTCACCGTTGCACGCAACTGCTCGACTGCGGTGGTCTGTGCCTCCTCGCCGCCCGGCTGCCGCTCGACACGAACGAGAATGTGATTGGAGCTACCAAATTCCTGAAGCGCCACCTCGCCGAGCCCGAGCTCACCCAGACCGCTGCGGAAGGCAGCAAGGTCAGCCGGACCTTCGGTCGCAACCTCCATCTGGATCCCGCCCTTGAAGTCCACGCCGTAGTTGAGCCCGGGTGTGAAGAACAGGATGATCGACGCGACGGAAAGGAAGAGCGAGACACCAATCCCGAAGAAACGCGCCTTCATGAACCGGATCTGCGTGCCGTCCGGGATCAGGTTGATGGGCAGAAGCGGCTTGATCTCGATCTTCTTGAGCTTCATCCGGCCGGTCGCCCAGATCATCGCGATGCGAACGATCGCAACTGCGGTGAACATCGAGATGATGATGCCGAGGCCCATGGTGATCGCGAAGCCGCGAACCGGTCCGGAGCCGAACCAGAACAGCAGGACCGTTGCAATCAGCGTCGTAACGTTACTGTCGACGATGGTCGAGTAGGCACGCTGGAAGCCGGCGTCGATCGCGGCGAATGCACTGCGGCCCTTCCGGCTTTCCTCTTTGATGCGCTCGTTGATGAGAACGTTCGCATCAACGGCGATACCGATGCCGAGGACGATACCCGCTATACCAGGCAGGGTAAGCGTCGCCCCGAGCAGCGTCAGCGCCGCAAACGTCAGGATGATATTGATGAAGAGGGCAATATTGGCGATCAGTCCCCAGCCGCCATAGAGCAGCAGCAGGAAGGCAACCACGAGGCCGAAGCCGATGAAGCCGGTGAAGATCCCCATCTCGATGGCATCGGACCCCAGGTCGGCGCCAACGGTGCGCTCTTCAATGACGGTGAGCTTTGCCGGCAGCGCACCTGCGCGAAGCAGCGCGGCAAGCGTGTTGGCCTCCTCGACGGAGAAGCCGCCGGAAATTTGTCCCGAGCCACCGGTAATCGGCTGGCGGATGACGGGTGCGCTCAGCACCTTATTGTCGAGGACGATTGCGAACGGCCGCCCAACATTGGCCTGCGTGATCTGTGCGAAGCGGCTTGCGCCGGCGGTGTCGAAGCGGAAGTTGACGACAGGCTCGTTGGTCTGCTGGTCGAAGGCAGCGCGTGCATCGGTCAGACGATCGCCGGACAGTTCCACCCGGTCGAGAACCGGGAATTGCTGGCCCTGGTCATCGGCCAGCATGGTAACGCCCGGTTCGCCCTGATTGCCCAGCAGATGGAAGCTCATCTTGGCAGTGGAGCCGAGCAACTGCCGCAGCCGCGAAGGATCCTGCTCCCCGGGCAGCTGGACCAGGACCCGGTCGTCGCCTACCCGCTGGATGGTCGGCTCTGCCACGCCCACCTGATCGACGCGCTGGCGGATGATCTCGAGGCTCTGCTCGACAGCCGCACTGCCGTGCGACGTGATGCCGGCTTCGGTGTAGGCGAGCGTGATGGTGTTGTCGGCCGGAGTCCGGATGCTCAGGTCCGTCTGCCCCACCGCGGTACCGAGGCCCACGGGATTGGCAAGGGTTTCCAGCTGGTCGACGGCGGCTCCGCGTTGCGCGGGGTCGCGCAGCGTCACGGTGATGGCGTCTCCACTGCGACGCACCCCAGCCACGTCGATCCCGTTGTCGCGAAGCACCCGGCGGCTGTCCTGCAGCAGGTTCTGGAGTCGTTCGTTGACGAGGTCTGCGCGATCCACTTCCAGCACAAGGTGCGAGCCGCCGCGAAGGTCGAGCCCAAGCGAGACGCGGTCATGCGGCAGCCACGAGGGCAGGCGATCGAGAGCGCTCTGGGAAAGTACGTTCGGCAAGGCAACCAAGATGCCGATGAAGATGATGAAGGCGTAAGTCGCCACCACCCAGGGAGAATTTCTCATGTCATTGTTCCTGCTCGGCCCTCGCGGCGCGTCACGCGGCCGGGGCGCTGATTTCTAGCCTGCGGATGATCTTTCATCCACGCGTCAGGCCGCGGCCGGAGGTGCTCGCGGTTGGAATGGCGAGGCACCGGTGCCTGCTGTCCCGCCTGGCACCACGAAGCGATAAGTGCCAGGGGCATCGGCAGGGAACGACCAGCGCGCTGGAGGCGGCAGGAAGCTGCCGCCATCCGCAGATGCCGACGCGGGCGCGCTATCGCGCCGGATGTCGACGACAACGATACGAGAAGGCTCCCGCTTGGTCGGATGGGCCATGTCCGAGCCGATTGCGTCGGTATGCGTGGCGACATCGGGTCGGACGAGGTGGCTGGCATCGGCAATCAAGCTGCCGAAGGCAGCGAGAAAAAGCCCGAGCACCATCCGGAGCCACCAAGCCTCCGCCGGTCTCCGTCTATTTCGCGATGATGTCCGCAATCGTGGCGGAAGTCGCGCCATCCGCTTACTCCGGAGCGTTCGCACCCTGTCGTCCGAGGGCTTTTGGCGGCGTTCTAATGGAGAGCCGGGTCAGGGTCAATGTTCCAAGCCCTAGCAGGCCTTCTACGCTCCTCCGGGAGTGTGCCTAAGCAATCTGGCGGCTGCTGATGGACCGGCAGGCAGGATCGCATATAACTTGTGCAGGAGACATGCGGCAGGAGGAAGAAGATGACGACAGCACAGATCGTCGGCTGGGCACACTCAAAGTTCGGGAAATCCGAAGCGCCCACCACGCGAGCACTCATGGCGGAAGTGATCAACCCGGCGCTCGCTCATGCGGGCATCGAGGCCAAGGGCGTTGATGGCATCTTTGTCGGCGTCTTCAACAACGGCTTTACCAAGCAGGATTTTCAGGGTGCGCTTGTCGCCATGGCTGCAGATGGCTTCACCCATACGCCGGCAGCCAGGATGGAGAATGCCTGTGCGACCGGATCGGCGGCGATCTATTCGGCGCTGGATTTCATCGGATCGGGGCGAGGCCGCGTTGCGCTGGTCGTCGGCGCGGAGAAGATGACCTCCTTGCCGACCAAGGAGACGGGCGACGTGCTTCTGGGCGCGTCATTCCGTGAGGAGGAAGCAGATATCGAAGGCGGTTTTGCCGGACTCTTCGGACGGATCGCGAACAACTATTTCCAGCGATACGGCGACCGTTCGGAAGAGTTGGCGATGATTGCCGCCAAGAACCATGCAAATGGCATGGCCAACCCCTATGCTCACATGCAGAGGGACTTCTCCTTCGACTTCTGCAACACGGTCTCCGACAAGAATCCCTATGTCGCGGCACCGCTTCGACGGACCGACTGCTCCCTCGTTTCGGACGGAGCGGCGGCCCTGGTGCTCGCCCACCCCGACGTCGCAGAAGGAATGCAGCGCGCCGTTGCCTTCCGCGCCCGAACGCATGTCAACGACATCCTCGCCATGTCGCGCCGCGATCCCATTGCGTTCGACGGTGCGCGCCTTGCCTGGCAAAAGTCCCTTTCGGAGGCGGGGCTGACGCTGGATGATCTCGATTTCGTCGAGACTCATGACTGCTTCACAATTGCTGAGCTGATCGAATATGAGGCCATGGGATTGGCTAAGCCTGGCGAGGGCTACAAGGTCGTCCGCGAGGGACTGGCCGCAAAGGGCGGGAAGCTGCCGGTCAATCCTTCTGGCGGCTTGAAATCGAAGGGGCATCCGGTAGGTGCCACCGGGGTCTCCATGCATGTCATGGCGGCGATGCAGCTCTGCGGCGAGGCCGGCGACATGCAACTGCCGAATGCCGGGAAGGCTGGGGTCTTCAACATGGGTGGCGCGGCCGTCGCCAACTATGTCTCAATTCTCGAACGGGTAACGTAAGCCGGGAGCCGGGCCGCAGTCGAGACCACATTGACATACGCCCCGCAAGGAAGAAGATGGCCCCCACGATAGCAGCGTTCGGGGGACATCATGTCTAAGCGCGCAATAGTCGATTTCTCTGCATTTGTCTTCACCATTATTCTTGCTCTGGCAGCGCCTCTCCAGGCGGCGGAGCGGCGCCTGGAGATTACGCCGGACGGGGATTATTTCGGCTTCGACCTCCGCACGGTCCAGAACGTCTCGCAAGCCCAGTGCGAGGCGGCCTGCATCGGCGACAAGGCCTGCAAGGCGTTCACCTACAATGTCAGGGCGCAGTGGTGCTTCCTCAAGTCGGACTTCGACCAACTCAACAGCTTTCCGGGGGCAGTCGCCGGCAAGATCGTCGAGGCGGATGCAGAGCCCGATATCGGCGCTCCGACCCGGCTTGGCTTCCTGTCCGACGATCTGTTGCGCGAGGCGCGTGAATACAAGTCCGATCTTGCGCTGGGGGACAATCAGCAGGGCTATGGGGCGGAAGAACTGAAGGCTATCGCCCAGAACGAGCTTCTCGCCGGCAATCTCGACAACGCGCTCTATAACTTCAAAGGCGCCTTATCTCTTATGCCAGAAGACGGTGCTCTCTGGACGGAAACGTCGCGGGCGGCGGGGACGGCAGTCGGCAACTACGCCATGGCCAGCGAGGCGGTGCTGACCGCGATCAACGGCTACCAGCTCAGCAGGACGGCGCAGGCCCGTGCGGACGCGTTGGCCGTACTTGCCGCCGCACTCGAACGGCAGCAGAACTACCGCCCGGCCCTTACTGCCTACAGGGAGAGCCTGGCGCTGGTGCGATCGCAGACGGTTCAGGCTGCCTATGATGACCTCCGTGAACGGCAGGGGTTCCGGGTGGTCGGCAATACCATCGATTCCGACAGCGCCAGCCCGCGTGCTTGCGTTCAATTCTCAGAACCGCTCCTGAAGGCAACCGACTATGCGCCGTTCGTCGTCGTCGATGGCAGGGCTCCGGCGGCTCTGGAAGCAAGCGACAATCAGATCTGTGTCGAGGGCCTGACCCACGGGCAGAAGCTCGCGCTCTCGCTCCGCCGCGGCCTGCCGTCCTCCGTGGACGAGGACCTGCAGCAGCAGGTTGATCTTGAGCTTTACGTGAAGGACCGTTCGCCGGCTGTCCGCTTCACCGGCGACGCCTTCGTCCTGCCGTCCACTGCCCGGCGCGGCATCCCGATCGTCTCGGTCAACACGGACCAGGCGGAACTCAAGCTCTACCGTGTCGGCGATCGAAACCTCGTGTCGCTGATGACCAATTCGCAATTCCTTACCCAGATGGACGGTTACAGCGCCTCCCGGATTGAGCAGGAAAGCGGAGAGCTCGTCTGGGAGGGCTCGATCGAGATGGGTCAGGATCTCAACAAGGAGGTCGTCACCAGCTTCCCCGTGGATGAGGCGCTACCGGCGCGCAAGCCCGGCGTCTATATGCTGATCGCGGAAGCGGCCAATGCTCCGAGCCAGGAATGGAACAGCAAGGCGACCCAATGGTTTGTCGTTTCCGACATCGGGCTTTCTACCTATGCCGGAACCGACGGCCTTCATGTCTTTACCCGATCGCTGGCATCCGCAAAGCCGTTGCAGGGCATCGAGCTCCAGTTGCTGGCCAAGAATAACGACGTGCTCGGAACCGCGACGACCGATGCGGATGGCCGCGCCGTCTTCACCGCGGGGCTGATCCGCGGGACGGCGGCAACGGCGCCAGCGATGGTCACTGCGCGGAAGGGGGATTCGGACTATGTCTTCCTCGACATGACGCGAGCCGGCTTCGACCTCTCCGATCGCGGCGTCACCGGAAGACCGGCCCCGGGTGCTATCGATCTCATGCTCTGGACAGAGCGCGGCATCTATCGACCGGGCGAGACCGTCCATGCATCGGCGCTTGCCCGGGATGTCGATGCCAATGCCATAGAACGACTGCCGCTGACCTTCGTCTTCCTGCGCCCCGATGGGGTAGAGGACCGGCGGGAGGTCAGGGAGGGCGAACTGGGCGGCTATGCGCTCGGCCTGCCGCTGCTGGAAACGGCCATGCGCGGCACCTGGACGATGCAGGTCTTCACCGATCCCAAGGGCTCGCCGATGGCCGAGAAATCCTTTCTTGTCGATGATTTCGTTCCGGATCGGATCGAGTTCGATATCACCAGTACCGCAAGTGAAGTGGATCCGGGGAGCGCGGTGCCTGTCGCGATCGACGGCCGCTACCTCTACGGCGCACCGGCTTCAGGGCTTTCGCTCGAGGGAGAGGTCGTGCTGAGACCAACCCGCGAACGGGAAGCCTATCCGGGATACCAGTTCGGACTGACCGACGAGGAGGCGAGCGAAACCCTTCGCTTGCCTCTCGAGGGGCTTCCCGACGTGGATGACGACGGGAAGGCGACTGTCGATGTCTCTGTCGAGGAAGCTCCGGCGACAACGCAGCTCGTTGTGGCCGATATCGTCATTCGCATGCAGGAGGCCGGAGGTCGGGCAGTCGAGCGGAAACTGACCTTGCCGGTCAAGCCGGATGGTGCGCGGATCGGCATAAAGCCCGAGTTTACTGGTGACCTTCCCGAAAATGCAGTCGCCAACTTTCATCTGATCGGCATTAATCCGGATGGTCAGCGACTTCCGCTCCAGGGACTTGGCTGGAAACTGCTGAAGGTGGAGCAGGAATACCAATGGTATCGGGAGGGATCTGCCTGGCGCTTTGAGCCCGTCACCCGCACCAGCCAGGTCTCCGACGGTCGGGTGGACCTGGAACAAGAAGGCGCTCGGATCTCCATGCCTGTTACGTGGGGACGCTATCGGCTGGAGGTGGAAGGCAGCGAAATCGGCGCTGCCTCGGGTGTGGAGTTCGACGCGGGCTGGTTCGTCTCGGCAACATCGACCGAGACTCCGGACGCTCTCGAGATCGCGCTCGACAAGCAAAGCTATGCGGTGGGAGATACCGCCAGACTCAAGATCGCGTCCCGCCATGCCGGGGAGTTGCTCGTCGTCGCAGGGTCGGAAGAACTCATCTCCGTGCAGACAGAGAGCTTGGCAGCAGGCGGGGGCGAGGTGGAGATTCCCGTTACCGCCGATTGGGGTGCCGGTGCCTATGTGACGGCAACCCTGTTCCGCCCTGGCGACAGTCAGGAGAGCCGGATGCCGATGCGCGCGATCGGGGTCACCTGGCTGAAGGTCGATCCACAGGATCGCGACCTGGAGATCGGCCTCGATGTGCCCGACCAGACGCTGCCGCGGCAGCCCCTCGACATCTCGCTCCAGGTTGCCGGCGCCGGTGTCGGCGAGGATGCCTATGTCACGGTGGCAGCCGTGGATGTCGGCATCCTCAACCTGACCCGCTACGAACCGCCTGCTCCCGATGACTGGTATTTTGGCCAGCGCCGGCTGGGAATGGAGATTCGCGACATCTACGGTCGGCTCATCGATGGATCGCTCGGTGCCACGGGCCGTATCCGGACAGGAGGCGATGGTGGCAGCATGGCCCTGCAGGGCGAACCACCGACCGAGAAACTGGTGGCATTCTTCTCCGGGCCGACCCGCGTGGATGGAGAGGGCAGAGCGAATGTCTCGTTCGACATTCCCCAATTCAACGGGACCGCGCGGGTCATGGCGGTTGCCTGGTCCAGGAGTGGCGTGGGTCATGCCGTCAAGGATGTCGTCATTCGCGATCCGGTGGTCGTGACCGCTAGCCTGCCTCGCTTCCTGGCGCCGGGCGACGAGGCAGACCTGAGGCTTGATTTCGCAAACACGGACGGCGCGCCTGGCCAGTACGAACTTGCCATCGACACCAATGATGCGATTTCCGTGGGCGAGACCCAACAGAGCCTCACGCTGGACGCAGGCGGAAGGACGGACCTCACCATTCCTTTCACCGGTCTGGAGCCGGGAGACGGGCAGGTGACCCTTCGGCTGAGCAATGCCGCAGGCTTGTCGCTCGAGCAGGTTCTTCACCTGCCGGTCAGGCCTGCGACGCTGCCGATGACCGAGCGCCGAGTGATCGCGCTGGCACCCGGAAACAGCCTGACCGTGAGCGGTGACCTTCTGGCGGACAGCATCCTCCCGGGCGCTTCCGTCAGCCTCAATGTCAGCCGCTCGAGCGCATTCGACATCCCGGCCCTCATGATGAGCCTTGACCGCTATCCGTATGGCTGCACCGAGCAGACGACGAGCCGTGCCTTGCCGCTTCTCTACCTGAGCGAACTGGCAGCCCGGAATGGCTTGACCGAGAACGGCGAGGTGAAGCAACGGGTGCAGGATGCGATCCGCCGCATCCTCTCCAACCAGTCGTCGTCCGGCAGCTTCGGCCTCTGGGGGCCGGGAGGCGGCGATCTCTGGCTGGATGCCTACGTCACCGATTTCCTCTCCCGAGCAAGAGAGCAGGGCTATGACGTGGCGGAGCGGGCGATGGTTCAGGCCTTGGAAAACCTGCAGAACACTCTTTCCTACACCAACAACGTCCGCGACCAGGGCAACGAGATCGCCTATTCGCTTTACGTCCTCGCACGAAACCGCAAGGCCGCGATCAGCGACCTTCGCTATTACGCCGACACCATGCTCGGCGACTTCCCCACACCGCTCGCCAAGGCGCATATTGCGGCATCGCTGGCTCTGTACGGGGATGCGCAGCGGTCCCGGTCGATCTTTGCCGATGCGCTGGGAATGGCGGAGCAGTCGCAGCTCCAGCAGGTGAGCCTGGTCCGGTCGGATTACGGCTCCTCACTGCGGGACGGTGCGGCGGTGCTGGCTCTTGCCGCGGAAAGCAGGCCTGTTCCGCCAATCGTCCCGGCGCTTGCGGACGTCGTCGCACGGGATTGGGAACAGAAGAGCTACACGAGTACCCAAGAGCAAGCCTGGATGCTGCTTGCCGCCCGCGCCTTGCAGACAGGGGACGAGGACATCGACCTCGAAGTGAACGGCGCGTCGCATGCCGGGACATTGATGACGCGCATGGCAGGCGAGGCGGTGCTCGATCACCCGCTGACCGTGACCAACAATGGCGACGAGGCGCTTTCGGCCACCGTTACCACGGTCGCGGCTCCAGCCAGTCCGCTCGCCGCCGGTGGGGAGGGCTTCGTCATCGACCGGAGCTATTACACACTGGACGGTGAACCGGCGAATGTCTCCCACGCGCGACAGAACGAGCGTTATGTTGCGGTACTGACCATCACGGAGACCAATGACTGGCCATCGCGGATCCTGGTGCAGGACCTGCTCCCTGCGGGATTCGAGATCGACAATCCCAGCCTTGTGGACAGCGCGCAGTTCGCGAACTTCGACTGGATCGACGAGGTCGAGCCGGCGCATACGGAGTTCCGCAACGACCGGTATGTCGCGGCCTTCAATCGCAACACAGGCGACAATCGTGATATCACGCTCGCCTATGTCGTTCGTGCCGTGACTCCCGGTACCTATGATCACCCCGCCGCGCAGGTCGAGGACATGTATCGCCCGCAATTCTCCGCCCGCACAGCTGCGGGGCGAATGGAGGTTTTGGCGGCCCGGTGAGATGATGAGGTTCGAAAGGATTGCCGTTGGTCTGGGCATGGTGGTCGCCGCCGCTGCGGCGACAGCGTTCGGGCTCGATGCTGCGGACCGGGCCTATCCACCGCCGCTGGAGCGGGCGCTCGTCGTTTCGCCCGAGGTTGTTGATGCCGAGGGTGCCCTGCTCCGAGCCTTTGCGACAGCCGAAGGGCGTTGGCGCCTCGAAACGAAGATCGAGGATGTCGATCCCCGTTTCTTGAGGATGCTCGTCGCCTACGAGGACAGGCGCTTCTTCGACCATTCTGGTGTTGATTCTCTTGCCGCCGGACGTGCATTCCTGCAGCTATTGGCCAATGGTCGCGTCGTATCAGGCGCATCAACATTGACGATGCAGGTCGCCCGGCTGATCGAACCGCGCGAGACTCGTTCCCTCTCGGCGAAGCTGCTGCAGGTGGTGCGTGCGGTCCAGCTCGAGCGGCGGCTCACGAAGAATGAAATTCTCGAGCTTTACCTGACCCATGCGCCCTACGGCGGCAACCTGGAGGGCGTGCGGGCAGCAAGCCTCGCCTATTTCGGGAAGGAGCCGAAGCGGCTCACCGTGGCGGAGGCAGCGCTCCTCGTCGCCCTTCCGCAGGCGCCGGAAGGCCGCAGGCCGGATCGGAAGTGGGCGCAAGCAATGGCGGCGCGGGAGCGGGTTCTGGCGCGTTCCGGCGTGGCGGATGTCATAGGCGAAGGCGAATTGCAGCGCGCGACCCGCGATCCTCTGCCCCAACGGCGACGAGAGCTTCCAAGCCATGCGGCGCATCTGGCTGAAGCAGCAATCCGCAACTATCCGACGGTTCAGGAACATCGCACAACGCTGAGAAGAAGTGTGCAGAAGGCACTGGAAGACGTTGCCCGTGAGGTGGCCTCGAAGCTCAGCCCGAAGGTTGGGGTCGCGATGGTCATGGCCGACGCCGCGACGGGCGAGATCATCGGGGAGGTCGGCTCTTCCGACTATTTCGATTCGAGCCGGTCCGGCTGGATCGACATGACCCGGGTAAGTCGCTCACCCGGCTCGACCCTGAAGCCATTCATCTACGGACTCGCGTTTGAGCAGGGTCTGGTTTCGCAGGAAACCATCATCGAGGACCGCCCCTCCGATTTCTTCGGGTATCGGCCGAAGAACTTCGATATGGGTTATCAGGGCGATGTGACCGTGCGCCATGCGCTGCAGCTGTCGCTGAATGTTCCAGCTGTAAGGCTGCTCGACGTGGTAGGGCCATCCAGGCTGATGTCGCGGTTCCGTCGCGCGGAGGTGCGAGCAGTACTGCCGCCGCACGAGGCGCCGGGTCTCGCAATCGGTCTCGGCGGCCTCGGCATCACGCTCGGCGATCTGGTGCAGGCCTATGCGGCCCTTGCCAACCAGGGCGCTCCGGTTCGGCTCGGTAACGGGATCACCACCGAGCCGGGAGAGCTTGAGCGTGGACCGCTTATGGAGCCGGCGGCGGCCTGGCATGTAACGGACATCCTGTCCGACATCCTGCCGCCGCTCGGAAGCCCCCGCCTCGGCATCGCCTACAAGACGGGCACGAGCTATGGCTATCGGGATGCCTGGTCGGTCGGCTACGATGGGCGCCACGTCCTCGGCGTCTGGGTTGGCAGAGCGGACAACGGTGCCGTGCCCGGCATTTCCGGATACCAGACGGCAGCGCCGATCCTCTTTGAGGCCTTCGCACGATCGGGTGTCGTGCACACGCCGCTGCCTCGGCCGCCTGCCGGCACCACGCGCATCGCCCAAGGCGATCTACCAATAAGCCAGCGCCGCTTCTCCATGACGGCCGGGGGGCTGATCGCCGCGTCGGCCGGCGCGCCGGCGCCGCAGATCGTCTACCCGCCGGAAGGCGCGAAGGTCGACCTCGGTGTGACGTCGCAAGCCGGCGAAATGCCGCTGGCGCTCAAGCTTCAGGGTGGCAAGGCGCCTTTTCGCTGGCTGGCGAACGGCAGGCCGCTGGAGGGTCTCTCCTATCGCCGCACCAGCGAGTGGAGGCCGGATGGTGCCGGCTACGCCACGCTGACGGTGATCGACGCTGCCGGGCGTGCCGCCAGCGTCAGGATCTTCGTGGAGTGATCAGGCCGCAGTCGCCGCTTTCTTGCGGGCGACACGGGCACGAATGGAATCCACATCCGCCCGTGGCGTCGCGGCGAACAGCGTTCGGGTATACTCGTGCTTCGGATCGGAGAACACTGCATCACGGGTGCCGTACTCAACAGCCTCGCCGAAATACATCACCATAACCTCGTCGGCGATGTAGCGGACGACGGAGAGATCGTGGCTGATGAAGACATAGGTCAGCCCGAACTCGTCCTGCAGGTCCGCGAGCAGGTTCAGAACCTGCGCCTGGACCGAAAGATCGAGAGCAGACACCGGCTCGTCGAGGACCAGCAGCTTCGGGTTCAGCATCAGCGCGCGGGCGATGGCGATCCGCTGCCGCTGGCCGCCCGAGAACATGTGGGGGTAGCGGTTGTAGTGCTCCGGCCCCAGCCCGACCTTCACCAGCATCTGGGTGGCGCGGTCACGCCGCTCCTCCGCGGACATCTTGGTGTTGATCAGCAGCGGCTCGCCCAGGACGTCGCCGATCTTCTGGCGCGGGTTCAGCGACCCATAGGGGTTCTGAAAGACGATCTGCACCTTCTGGCGCATTTCGGCGGTCAGCTGGCCGGGACGCGTGTCGATCTTCTTGCCGTCGATGATGAGGTCCCCGGCCGTCGGTTCGTCGATGAAGGTCAGCATGCGGGCAAGCGTCGACTTGCCGCAGCCGGACTCGCCGACGATGGCCAGCGTCTTGCCGCGTTCCAGCTTGAATGAAACACCCTTGACTGCATGGACGATCTTCTTCGGCTTGAAGAGACCACCCGGAAGCTCGTAGTCACGCTTGATATCGCGAACCTCGAGCATGATGTCGTTCGATGCTTCAGTCATGCGCGTGTCTCCACGGGTTCCGGCGTGCCGTCGAAGAATTCGGAGACCGTTGTCAGACGGTCGCCGGTGGCGTTTTCCGGAAGGGCGGCGAGGAGCGCCCGGGTATAGTTGCTCTTGGGGTTTTCGAAGAGGGAGAGGACATCGGCCTCCTCCATCTTCTTGCCCTTGTACTGCACGACCACGCGATCGGCCGTTTCGGCGACCACGCCCATGTCATGGGTAATCATGATGAGGCCCATGCCGTTCTTTGCCTGCAGCGACATCAGGAGATCGAGGATCTGCTTCTGGATCGTCACGTCAAGCGCAGTGGTCGGCTCGTCAGCAATCAGCAGCTTCGGATCGCAGGCGATGGCAATGGCGATCATGACTCGCTGGCACTGGCCACCGGACATCTGGTGCGGGAAGTGGTTGAGCCGTTCCTCCGGATTGGGAAGACCCACCTGCCGGAACAGCTCGATCGCCCGCTCGCGTCGTGCCTTCTTGTCCAGCCCGAGATGGATGCGCAGCACCTCCTCGATCTGGAAGCCGACCGTGAAGCAGGGGTTGAGACTTGCGATCGGCTCCTGGAAGATCATCGAGATGTCCTTGCCGATCAGCTTGCGGCGCTCCGCCGCGCTGATGTTCTGGATATCCCGACCTTCGAAGAGCATCCGGTCAGCCGTAATCTTTGCCGTCCAGGGCAGAAGTCCCATGACAGCAAGCATGGCGACCGATTTCCCGGAGCCGGATTCACCCACGATCGCCAGAACTTCCCCCTTCTCGACGGAAATGGAGACGCCGTCGACGGCGCGGAACCAGCCGGAGGCCGTTTCGAATTCGACGGTGAGGTTGTCGATTTGCAGCAGCGCCATGGTCAAGACCTCTTCAGTTTCGGGTCAAGCGCGTCCCGCAAACCGTCACCCATCAGGTTGATGGCCAAGACGGTGATGAGGATTGCCAGACCCGGGAAGGTGACGACCCACCAGGCGCGGAGAATGAACTCACGCGCTTCGGCAAGCATCGTGCCCCATTCCGGTGCCGGCGGCTGAGCGCCCATGCCGAGGAAGCCGAGGGCCGCGGCGTCGAGGATGGCGTTCGAGAAGGAGAGCGTCGCCTGCACGATGAGCGGTGCCGTGCAGTTCGGCAGGATCGTGCGGAACATCAGGCGCAACGGACCGGCGCCGGCGAGGCGCGATGCCGTCACATAGTCGCGGGTCTTTTCCGTCATCACGGCAGCGCGCGTCAGGCGCACGAAGTGCGGCTGCAGCACGAGGGCAATGGCGATCATGCCATTGATCAGCCCAGGACCGAGGATCGCCACCAGCACGAGGGCCAGCAGCAGCGACGGGAATGCGAGGATGATGTCCATCAGCCTCATGATCACGGTGTCGACCCAGCCGCGATAGTATCCCGCGATGACGCCGATCAGGATGCCGCTGGTCAGCGACAGCGTGGTTACGAAGACGCCGATGAAGAGCGAGTATTGCGAACCGTAGATCAGGCGCGAAAGGATGTCGCGGCCGACCGGGTCGGTTCCGAGAAGATAGCTCATATTGCCACCCTCCAGCCAGGCCGGGGGAAGCAGAACGGCGTCGCGATACTGCTGGAAGGGCGAATGCGGTGCAATCAGCGGTGCGAAGATCGCAGTCAGTACAAGCGCCACGAAGACGAAAAGACCAATCACCGCGCCGCGGTTTTCGGAGAAGTAGAACCAGAATTCCTTCAGCATCTTGCGGCGCAGCGCCGAGCTCGAAATGACTTCCGGGGAATTGTCGATGTCATTGATGGTATCGGCCATGGGATTTTCTCCTTCTAGTGCCGGATACGGGGGTTGATCAGGCCGTAGAGCAGATCGACGATCAGGTTGACGAACATGATGATCGCGGCGATCAGCAAAAGGCCGCCCTGGATGACCGGGTAGTCGCGCCGGAAGACGCTGTCGACCATCCACTTGCCGATACCCGGCCAGGAGAAGATCGTTTCGGTCAGGATGGCACCTGCGAGCATGACGCCGATCTGCAGGCCGATGGTGGTTATGACCGGGATCATTGCATTGCGAAGCGCATGAATGCCGACGACGCGGAATGGCGACAGGCCCTTGGCACGTGCCGTGCGTACATAATCTTCCGAGAGCACTTCGAGCATTGCCGATCGGGTCTGGCGGGCGATGACCGCGAGCGGGATAGTCGCCAGCACGATCGACGGCAGAGCCAGGTGGCTCAGCGCCGACATGAAGGCGCCCTTCTGACCGGACAAGAGCGAGTCGATCAGCATGAAGCCGGTGACCTGCGGGAAGAAGTACATCAGCGAGATGCGGCCCGAGACCGGTGTCCATTGCAGGATGCCCGAAAACAGGATGATCAGCAGCAGGCCCCACCAGAAGATCGGCATCGAATAGCCGACAAGGGCGATGCCCATCAGCGACTGGTCAAAGAATGAGCCACGCTTGATGGCAGCAATCACGCCAGCAGGGATGCCGATAATGACAGCCAGGAAGATTGCGCAGAGCGACAATTCCACGGTTGCCGGGAAAAGCGCCAGGAACTGGTCGAGGATCGGTGTCTTCGAGACGATGGAGGAGCCGAAGTCGCCGGTTACGACGCCGCCAAGATAATCCAGGTACTGAACGACCAGCGGCCGGTCCATGCCGAGCTGGGCGCTGATCTGCGCGTGCCGCTCCGGCGACATGACACGTTCGCCCGAGAGAAGTGCGACGGGATCGCCCGGCAATAGCCGGATAAACGAGAATGCAATGATCGAGACCCCGATAAAGGTCGGGATCAGAACGGCGAGACGCCGCAGGAGAAAGCCGAACATCAGGAAACCTTCTGTGTCTTGAGCCGCGTCAGGTATCGAACCCCGCACGTGGCGCTTGAAGTGGTTTCACTTCATTTTTTTGGGCGCTCATAAAGCAAATGCCGCGGGAAACGCAACGTATCCCGCGGCAGATTCATCAATTACGCGCGATTACTCGGCGATATCGACGTTTTCGAAGGTGAAATC
Organism: Pseudorhizobium banfieldiae; assembly: GCF_000967425.1. Taxonomy (NCBI): domain Bacteria; kingdom Pseudomonadati; phylum Pseudomonadota; class Alphaproteobacteria; order Hyphomicrobiales; family Rhizobiaceae; genus Pseudorhizobium; species Pseudorhizobium banfieldiae. The sequence continues at coordinate 3,555,478 of NZ_FO082820.1, read as the reverse complement.
GCCGAGCGGGCTCTGGACGAAGCCGGACACTTCCTTGCGCATGGGAACGATTGACAGCGAATGGTCGATGGTCGCCCACGGAGCTTCACGCTTGAAGACGACCTGCGCCTCTTCGTAGAGCTTCGTCCGCTCAGCCTGGTCGGAGGTGACCTTTGCCTTCTTCACCAGGGCGTCGAACTCCTCGTTGCACCACTGGGCACGGTTGTTGCCGCCGACGGCATTGCAGCCGAGCAGGGTGTCGAGGAAGTTGTCCGGGTCGCCATTGTCGCCGGTCCAGCCGAGCATGACGGCGCCGTCACGATCCTTCGCCTTGGAGCGGTCGAGATACTCGGCCCACTCGTAGGAAACGATCTCGACATTGACGCCGATCTTGGCGAAGTCGTCCTGGATGATTTCGGCGGCGCGGCGTGCATTGAGCATGTACGGACGCGATACTGGCATCGCCCAGATCTTCATAGAGAGGTTTTCCACACCTGCGTCCTGAAGCATCTTCTTGGCGGCTTCAATGTCGTAGGCGTCATCTTCGATCGCGTCGTTATAGGACCACATGGTCGGCGGGATCGGGTTCTTGGCGGGTGTCGCCATGCCCTGGAAGACGGCGTCGACGATCGCTTCCTTGTTGATCGCCTTGTTGAGGGCCTTGCGCACCTCGACCTTGTCGAACGGAGCCTGGGTCGTATTGTAGGCGAGGTAGGCAACGTTCAGGCCTTCCTGCTCCAGAACCGTCAGGTTCTCATCCGCCTTCATCGATTCCACATCGGCCGCGTTCGGGAACGGCATCAGGTGGCACTCGCCGGCCTTCAGCTTCTGATAGCGAACCGCGGCATCGGTGGTGATTGCGAAGACGAGATCGTCGATCTTCGGTGCGCCACCCCAGTAGTCGGCGTTCTTCTTGTAGCGGATGACCGCATCCTGCTGGTAGCCGACGAAGGAGAACGGGCCGGTGCCGACGGGCATCTGGTTCAGCTGTTCCTTCTTGCCATCGGCTTCCAGCTTGTCGGCATATTCCTTGGAGGCGATCGATGCAAACGGCATTGCCAGGTTTGCGAGGAACGGTGCTTCCGGACGGTTGAGCGTGATCTTGACAGTCAGGTCGTCAACCTTCTCGATCGACTTGATCAGTTCCGGGAAGCCCATGCCGGCGGCATATTCCCAGGAGGTGCCAGCGACGTACTGGTTCCACGGATGATCCGCCTTGAGCTGGCGCTCCAGCGAGAAGATGACGTCGTCCGCATTGAACTCGCGGCTCGGCGTAAAGAATTCGGTCGTGTGGAACTTGACGCCCGGACGCAGCTTGAACGTGTAGACCGTGCCGTCTTCGCTGACTTCGTAGCTTTCGGCGAGACCGGGTTCCGCCTCGGTTGTGCCGGGCTTGAATTCCATCAGGCGGCTGTAGATCGGATGAGCCGAGGCGTCGAAGGTCGTGCCGGCGGTGTACATGCCCGGGTCAAAGCCTTCCGGCGAGCCTTCGGAGCAGTATACGAAGGTCTTTGCGCTGGCGGCGCTGGCGAAGAAGGTCGCCGACAGCAGTGCTGCAGCAAGTGTAATCTTGTGTTTCACGGGTATTCTCCCAGTTTTTGTGGCCGGCAAGGCGCCGGATCCGATTGAGACGTGGTGTCGATGCGCTTTTCGCATCCTTTAAGTCTTTTTTGCTTCACCTCCTGCCGACCCGGATTCTCAACCGGGTCGACGATCAAGCTTTACCCCTTTTTGGCTCGCACCCGGATGACCGGCCTACGCTCCTGCCTGTCGCGTCCGTGAATCTGTTTCCCGGGCGCCCCGTCCGGACTTCGAAGAACAATCTGCCTCGAATGCTCCGCAATCAGACATGTTTTGCCACCCTTTGTGGCATCCTTGGAAAATTGCGGCCGGACTGTGGCGCGGGAGCATAGCGAATACCTCGTGCTTGTCGAGATGCTTTGAGCTTGGAGCAATTCGATGTGATTACGGGCATCTTCGGCCACCGCATTTGCGACCGTCCGGGAATACCGGTACCGTCCGCACCCGTCAGGCACTGCAGCAGGGGTGAAGCCGAATGACTTACATCACGCCGAACCATCCGGTCATCTGGGACATGGTGGATCAGAAAAGACAGTCCTTCATCGACCTCAGCGACCGCGTGTGGACGACGCCGGAAACCTGCTACATGGAGACGGAGTCGGCTGCCGCTCATCGCGACATGCTCGAGAAGCAGGGCTTCCAGATCACTGAGAATGTGGCCGGCATTCCGACGGCGTTGATTGGCGAAGCCGGCGAAGGCGGTCCGGTCATTGCTTTCCTCGGCGAATATGATGTACTGGCGGGCCTCAGCCAGAAGGCCGGCCTCACCTCCCACGATCCGGTCGAAACTGGCGGCAACGGCCATGGCTGCGGCCACAACCTGCTCGGATCAGCCTCCCTCCTGGCGGCCACGGCGCTGAAGGACTGGCTGCAACAGACGGGGACCCCGGGCCGCGTTCGCTACTACGGTTGCCCGGCCGAGGAAGGTGGAGCCGCCAAGGCCTTCATGGTCAGATCGGGCGCCTTCGAGGACGTGGACATCGCCATCAGCTGGCATCCCAGCAATTTCGCGGGCGTACAGCGGGAGACATCCCTGGCCAACTGCAGGATCGATTTCGACTTTTTCGGCCGCGCGGCACATGCCGCCGCCGTGCCGGAGCTCGGTCGCAGCGCGCTGGACGCGGTGGAACTCATGAATGTCGGCGTCAACTACATGCGCGAGCACATGCCGTCCGACTATCGCATCCATTACGCTATCCTCGATGCTGGCGGCATCTCGCCCAACGTCGTCCAGGCTTATGCAAAGGTTCGCTATGTAGTTCGAGCAACGGAGCTCGGCGGGCTCCTGACCCTGATCGAGCGGGTCAAGAAGGTTGCACAAGGAGCTGCGCTGATGACGGAAACGCGGATGGAAAGCACCATCCTCGCCGGAGTCTCCAACATCATCGTCAACACGCCATTGATGGACGCGATGCAGGGCATTTGGGAAAGCCTCGGACCGCCCCCATTCGATAGCAACGACATTGCGTTTGCCGAGAAAATCCGGGCGACATTGACGCCTGAGGACATTGCCGCGAGCTGGAGCCAGGAGCGGCTCGACCCGCGCGGTATCCCGCTCGCCGACTTCATCCTGCCCCCGCACAACGAGATCCGGCAGATGGGGGGATCCACGGATGTGGGCGACGTCAGCTGGGTCGTCCCGACCGTCCAGGCCTACGGTCCAACGCTGGCGGTCGGGACCCAGCTTCATACCTGGCAGGTCGTCGCCCAAGGTCAGAGCGCCTTGGCGCACAAGGGCATGGTTGCGACCGCCAAGGTCATGGCGGCGACCGGCCTTGCCGCGCTTGAGAACGCCGATCTGCGCCAGGCCGCCTGGGCCGACCTTCGCCGCCGTCGCAAGGGCCAGGCTTATGTCAGCCCGATACCGGACGGAGCGGCGCCGCCCGTTGCCGCCATGGCTGCCAGGCAGAACTGAGACATCGTGTACCGTTTTTCGCTGCTGACGCGAGTCCGGCTAAGGGATATGAGTGCGGTGTGATTTCGCCAAGGAGACGATCGTGACCGTTCAGCCCAATTCCGTGGAAGCCCGCGACCAGGCCTACCAGCTGCATTCCTATACCAATGCACGGGCGCTGGAGCGTGATGGCGCGCTCGTCATCGACAGGGGCGAAGGCGTCTATGTCTACGACAACAACGGCAAGCGCTACATCGAGGCGATGTCCGGGCTCTGGAGCGTCGCCGTCGGCTTCGGGGAGCAGCGGCTGGTTGACGCCGCGGTGCGGCAGATGTCGATCCTGCCCTATTATCACACCTTCACGGGTCGCACCCATGGACCATCCGTCGACCTTGCGGAAAAGCTGATCCAGATGGCGCCGGTGCCGATGTCGAAGGTGTACTTCACCAATTCCGGCTCGGAAGCCAACGACACAGCCATGAAGATCGTCTGGTACCGGTCGAATGCTCTTGGCAAACCGGAGAAGAAGAAGATTATTTCCCGGGTCAAGGGCTATCACGGGGTTACCATCGCCAGCGCCAGCCTGACCGGCCTTCCCAACAATCACCGGTCCTTCGACCTGCCGCTGTCGAATGTCCTGCACACGACCTGTCCGCATTATCGCGTCTTCGCGCAGGAAGGAGAGACTGAAGAGGACTTCGTCGCGCGATGCGCTAGAGATCTGGAGGACCTGATCCTCAAGGAGGGCCCTGAGACCGTGGCCGCTTTCATTGGTGAACCGGTCATGGGCGCGGGCGGCGTCATCGTGCCGCCTGCAGGATATTGGACTGCTATACAGGCGGTCCTCCGCAAGTACGACATCCTGCTAATCGCCGACGAGGTGATCTGCGGCTTCGGACGGACCGGCGAAATGTTCGGTACCACGACCTTCGGGCTGCAGCCCGACATCATCACCGTATCAAAACAGCTGTCGTCGTCCTACCAACCTATCTCTGCCTTGCTCATCAACGAGCGGGTTTATGCGCCGCTGGCTGACGAGTCGGCGAAGATCGGAACATTCGGGCATGGCTTCACCGCGAGCGGCCATCCGGTCGCAGCCGCCGTCGCGCTGGAAAACCTCGCAATCATCGAGGAGCGCGACCTGGTCGGCAATGTGCGAGAACTCAGCCCGCTCTTCATGAAGCGCCTGAAGGCACTGGAAGCCCATCCGCTTGCGGTGGAGGCGCGGGGCGTCGGGCTGATCGGTGCATTGGAACTCCATCCAAGGGACGGTTTTGCGGCCGGGCAGTTGGGCCCGAAGTTCGCGGCCCTCATGCTGGACAGGGGCGTGATCGGCCGGGCGATCGGGGACAGTATCGCGCTCTGCCCGCCATTGATCGTCGACGAGCAGCAGATCAACACCATCTTCGATACCTTTGAAGCCTCCCTGGATGCATTCGCGAAGGAGATCGGCGCTGATTGAGAAAAGCCATAACCGGCATCGCGCGGTCGCTGATTGCGGGGGGCGAAGAGCTGCCTATATCTTCGCATCATGCTGACCGCCATTGAGCCGTACTGGCCCCACGTCCTCTTCCTGCTCTCGCTTGTGCTGGGGGCGGCGGCTGCCATACACGCGGCGATGACCAAGGAAGAGGTACGGTCGGCAATCGGCTGGGTCGGCATCATCATCCTTTCGCCGATCGTCGGAGCGGTCCTCTACTTTATTGCCGGAATCAACCGCATCCGCCGCAGCGCGATCAGCGACCGGCGGTTGCTCCTGGGCCACGCCCGTGACCATTTCGAGGCCTATGACGCGACAAGCGAGATGATCGCCGACCAGTTCAGCGAGCGCTTCGCGGCAATGAAGATCCTGGGCGACCGGGTGACCGAACACGACATAACCACCGGCAATTCCATTGAGACGCATGTTACAGGCGATGATGCCTACCGCGCGATGCTTAAGGCAATCGGCGAGGCGCAGCGGTCGATCCTTCTCGAAACCTACATCTTCGATCGCGATCGGGTGGGGCGCCGTTTCGTCGAGGCCCTCACGGCCGCCGCCCGGCGGGGAGTAGCGGTGCGGGTGTTGATCGATGCGGTGGGTGCCCGCTATTCCGTGCCGAGCGTGCTAGGGATGCTGCGCGATGGTGGCGTGACGGTCGATGTCTTCAACGGCAATGTCATCATGGGCCTACGCTTGCCCTATGCGAATCTGCGAACCCACCGGAAGATACTGGTCGTCGACGGCTGCGTGGCATTCACCGGGGGCGTCAACATTCGCGAAGCGTTCTCCGGCGAACTTTTCGGGGCAGATTGCGCGGTTGATACGCATTTCAGGATCACGGGGCCGGTCGTTGCGGATATCTTTGCCATTGCCGCCTCCGACTGGCGGTTCACTTCTGGCGAGGATCTTCACGGCGAGCCATGGCAGATCATCTCGCCGACGAGCGAGCCGGGCGAGCCCGTGGCGATCCGTGCGGTCGCCTCTGGTCCCGATCGCAGTGTCGAAACCAACCACAAGATGCTGATGGGCGCGTTCTCCGTTGCAGGCCGGTCGATCCGCATCGCATCCCCCTATTTCTTGCCGGACCGGGAATTGATCACCGCCCTGGTCACGGCTGCGAGGCGCGGGGTGGAGGTCGACGTGGTGGTGCCGCAGGCAAACAATCTGACGCTCGTCGACCGCGCGATGACTGGCCAATTCGATCAGTTGCTGAAGAACTATTGCCGGATCTGGCGAGCGCCGGGAGCGTTCAATCATTCCAAGCTGATGGCGATCGACGGGTGCTGGGCTTTCGTCGGTTCTTCGAACCTCGACCCACGCTCGCTGCGCCTCAACTTCGAGGTCGACCTTGAGGTAATGGACAGTTCTTTCGCGCAGGAACTGGAACGAAGGATCGATCTCGCCATTTCCACTGCAACTCAGGTTACACTGGACGGGTTGCGAAACCGGCCATTCCCGGCGCGGCTGCTCGACAGGATGCTCTGGCTCGGGTCACCCTATTTGTAACTGAGCGGATCAATGATTGCGCTTGCTGGAGAACCATGAGGACGCAACGAGAACGACTTTCGGCCAATATTCTCGCCTCTATCCGGGAGCACCGGCGACGGGGGAAGGCTGCAGGCGGCGCGTCCGGCGAGGATGCAGGCGAGGGGCTGCTGATCGCGTCCTACAATGTCCATAAGTGCGTCGGTGTCGACGGAAAGTTCGATCCCTACCGAACCAAGGAAGTGATCCGCGAGGTCGCTGCGGATGTGCTTGCGCTGCAGGAAGCCGATACACGGTTTGGAGAGCGTCGCGGTCTCCTCGATCTCGAGTGGCTCGAACGCGAAACGGGCCTGTTGCCGGTGCCGCTTGGTGGTCGCTCCAAAGCGCATGGCTGGCATGGCAATGTGATCCTGTTCCGCGAGGGACTGATCCGTGACGTCCACCAGGTGAAGCTGCCGGGCCTCGAGCCTCGTGGCGCGCTGATGACCGAACTGGATCTGAAGGACGGGAGCAGCCTGCGCGTCATTGCCGCGCATCTTGGTCTTCTTCACCGGTCCCGCCACCAGCAGACTCGCATGATCATCGATCTCCTCCGGTCCCGTGACGACCAGCCGACTGTTCTGATGGGCGATCTGAACGAGTGGCGCCTCGGCGACCGCTCTTCGCTCAACACGCTGACGTCCATCTTCGGTCTGCCCCCGGCAGTGCCCAGCTTCCCGTCCCGCCTTCCCGTGCTGGCGCTCGACCGGATCATGGCCAACCGCCCCGAGATACTAGGTCCCGTTGCCGCTCATGATACGCCGCTTGCCCGTCTGGCGTCGGATCATCTGCCGATAAAGGCCCGCGTCCTGCTGCCGAACGTGGAAGGGGTTGCGGATGAGCGTCCGGAAAACATTAGTCATACTATTGAACGCGACAGCTCGACGTCGTAAGTCAGGCCCCGACCGAAGACACAAGGAGCGTGCATCATGACCATCTACCAGAACCTCATTGCCGGCGAATGGGTGGGCAGCGACGCCTCCAAGAACATTAGTCCCTCCGACACCAACGATGTCGTCGGTTCTTATGCACAGGGTTCGGCCGAAGATGCCCGTCAGGCGATCGCCGCTGCCAAGGCAGCCTTCCCCAAGTGGTCACAGTCCGGAATCCTCGAGCGCCACGCGATCCTGAAGAAGACCGCGGACGAAATCCTGGCGCGCAAGGAGGAGCTCGGCAAGCTCCTGGCGCGGGAAGAAGGCAAGACGCTGCCGGAGGCGATCGGGGAAACCATCCGTGCCGCTCAGATCTTCGATTTCTTCGCCGGCGAAGCGCTGCGGCTGACGGGCGAGGTTGTGCCATCCGCACGTCCGGGCATCGGCGTGGAAATTACCCGCGAGCCGCTCGGCGTCATCGGCATCATCACCCCGTGGAACTTCCCGATCGCCATTCCGGCCTGGAAGATCGCGCCGGCACTCTGCTACGGCAATACTGTCGTGTTCAAGCCTGCCGACCTGGTGCCGGGCTGCGCCTGGGCGATCGTCGACATTCTGCATCGTGCGGGCCTGCCGAAGGGTGTGCTGAACCTAGTGATGGGCCGCGGCTCCGTCGTCGGCCAGGCCATGCTGGACAGCCCGGATCTTGCCGGCATCACATTCACCGGCTCCACCGGGACGGGCAAGCGCGTGGCGCTCGCGTCCATCGAGCATAACCGTAAGTTCCAGCTGGAAATGGGCGGCAAGAACCCGATGGTGGTTCTGGACGATGCCGATCTCAAGGTCGCCGTGGAAGCGGCAGCCAATTCCGGCTTCTTCTCTACCGGTCAGCGCTGCACCGCTTCGTCGCGCATCATCGTGACCGAAGGCATCCATGACAGGTTCGTGGCGGCGCTGACGGATAAGCTGAAGGCGCTCAACGTCGACAATGCTCTCAAGCAGGGAACGCATATCGGCCCGGTCGTGGACGAGAAGCAGCTCCAGCAGGACATGGACTATATCGAGATCGGCAAGAAGGAAGGCGCCAAGCTAGAGTTCGGCGGCGAGCGCATCGAGCGCGAAACCCCTGGCTTCTACCTGCAGCCGACGCTTTTCACGGAAGCGACGAACCAGATGCGAATTTCGCGTGAGGAGATCTTCGGTCCGGTCGCGAGCGTCATCCGGGTGAAGGATTACGACGAAGCTCTCGCTGTTGCCAACGATACGCCCTTCGGCCTGTCGGCGGGCATCGCCACCACCAGCCTCAAGTATGCGACGCATTTCAAGCGCAACTCCGAGGCCGGCATGGTCATGGTCAACCTTCCGACAGCAGGCGTCGATTTCCATGTGCCGTTCGGCGGTCGCAAGGCGTCTTCCTTCGGTCCGCGCGAGCAGGGGAAATACGCAGCCGAGTTCTTCACTGTGGTGAAAACTGCCTATACGTTGCCCTGATCAAGGGCGCCGGCTATCGGCGCCTCAACAGGGTCCAACATGACAAGTATCCAGATGATCGAGGCCGCACGCGACCGTCTTGCCGGTCGGGTGCGGCGCACGCCGCTCCTTTCCTCGCCCTTCCTCGATGAGATTGCCGGGCGACGGATCTTTGTGAAGCCCGAATGCCTGCAGCACACCGGATCCTTCAAGTTCCGGGGCGCATGGTCCGCCATCTCGGCCTTGTCGCCCGAGGTTCGAGAAAAGGGTGTGATCGCATTCTCGTCCGGTAATCACGCGCAGGGCGTGGCTCTTGCGGCGAAACTTCACAATATCCCCAGCGTCATTGTCATGCCGTCGGACGCCCCGCGCATCAAGATCGCCAATACCAAGGCCTTCGGTGCCGAGGTCGTGCTCTATGATCGGGCAACGGAGGATCGGGATGCCATCGGCGCCAGGCTTTCCAGTGAACGCAACCTGACGCTGATCCGCCCCTTTGACGAGCCGCTGGTCATCGCGGGACAGGGAACAACTGGCCTGGAGATCGCGGAGCAGGCAAGGGAAGAGGGCATCGAGACGGCAGATGTGCTCGTTCCAACCGGCGGCGGTGGCTTGGCGTCCGGCGTCGCGCTTGCGCTTGAAGCGAAGGCGCCCGCTCTTCGGGTCCAGACGTGTGAGCCCCTCGGCTTCGACGATTTTGCGCGCTCGCTGGACGCGGGGACCATCCAGCGGAATGCCAGCCAGACCGGCTCCATCTGCGACGCGATCGTCACCCCCCAGCCGGGCAACCTCACGTTTCCGATCCTGTCGCGGCTTGCCGGACCGGGCATCGCCGTCAGCGATGACGAGGCGCTTCAGGCGGTCGTGCTTGCGTTCAGCCGTCTGAAGATCGCGGTCGAGCCCGGCGGTGCCGTGGCGCTCGCCGCCGCTCTGTTTCATGGCGAAACGCTTGGCGATACGGTCATCGTCATCGCCTCAGGAGGCAACATCGACAACGATGTCTTCGACGCGGCCCTCAAGCGGTTCGGTTGAACGCCCCTGTCTGCTTAGGCTCCGTTGCTCGCTGGCAGCCAGCTCTCCGCGAGCTCGACCCACAGGGCCGCGCCAATCGGCAGGACGTCGTCATTGAAATCGTACCGCGGATGATGAAGCGGCGGGTCCTTCTCCGTCCGCCTCGTGCCCAGGAAGAAGTAGCTGCCGGGCCTTTCGGCCAGCATGTAGGCAAAATCCTCGCTTCCCATCATCGGGCGCGGGACATCGTGCACCTTCGCCGGGCCGACCACGCGCCTGGCCACCTGCCGGGCGAACTCCGTCTCCGCAGCGTGGTTGACGGTCGGCTCGTAGCCGCGCTCGTATTCGATGCTGACCGACATGCCGTAGCTCGCCGCCTGTCCCTCCGCCACCGCACGAATGCGCGCCTCGAGCAGGTCACGGACCTTGGGATCGAAGGACCGGATGGTCAGCAGCATTTCGGCCCGTTCCGGAATGACATTGCTCGCCTGTCCGGCATGAAAGGCGCCGACCGTGACGACGACGGGATCGAGCGGATGCAGGTTGCGTGATACGACGGTCTGCAGCGCCATGATGATGCTTGCGCCGGCAATGATCGGGTCGGCCGTTTCCTGGGGCTCGGCACCGTGGCCACCCCGGCCGTTGACAACGATGCGGCACTCGTCGACCGCCGCCATGATCGGCCCTTCCCGCAGATGGACTTCTCCGAATGGAAGGGCCGGATCGTTGTGGAGCGCAAAGACGGCATCGCACGGAAAGCGCGCGAACAGCCCGTCCTCGATCATCAGCCGGGCGCCGCCAAAATTCTCTTCTGCCGGCTGGAAGATCAGGTGGATCGTTCCATCGAAATTGCGTCTTTCGGCGAGAAGCCGGGCAGCGCCCAGCAGCATGGTCATATGGCCGTCATGCCCGCACGCGTGCATCAGGCCATCGGTCTTGCTGGCATGTGCTGCCCCCGTCTCCTCCAGGATCGGCAGGGCATCGATATCGGCGCGAATGCCGAGCGAACGGTTGCTCGTGCCGTTCCGGAGCGTTGCCACCAGTCCCGTCTTCGCGAGCCCCCGCGTCACCTCATATCCGAGGGTGGATAACATGCCGGTAAGGTATTCTGACGTTCCGTATTCCGATAGGCCGAGTTCCGGATGCTGGTGGAGATGATGCCGGATTGCCACCAACTCCGGCATGTCGTTCGGGATATGAATCGTCATGTTTCTACTTGCCTTCGTGGTAAAGTTGAGAGTCTGTCGGAGCCGCGGGGGCACCCATAGCATGGCGCATACGCAAGGAAAGCCCAGACACGCGCGGTGGCCGTCATTCAGCTTGCGTTCAGCCTGCGCGGGTTAAGCGCGAACTGCACGATTCCCTCCTCAGGCAGACGCTGTTTGCAAAATCCAGACTCCCCTCTATTTTCCCCGGTCTCGGAGACTTTCTGGTCACCAGGGTGCCTTGATCGGCACGACGATGAACGGCTTGTCCTGCAGGCATGTGCCCCACGGCTCCAGATCGAAGCGTAGACAGAAGAACCATGTCTTTTCACAGCACTCCGTCAGCCTCCCCCCGCGATACCGACGTCAAGCATGTCGATCATAACGACACGATCCGTGCGGCGTACATGAAGAACGAGGAATTGCGGGATCTGGGGCAGGTATTCGGCCGTGACGGGCTGCAGCGCCTTCCGGAGTTCGCACCCTTCGAATTCTACGGTCGCCATCGCTCCAATGAGAAGGACATTCTTCGCATCTACCGGACGATCGCCGCCGACGTCGATGCGGGAGCGGCTATCACGCCGGCGGCCGAATGGCTGATCGACAATCACTATATCGTGGAAGAGGCGATCCAGGAGGTTCGTCGCGACTTCCCACGGAGGTTCTATCGCCAGCTTCCCCGGGTAACCGTCGGCGGTCACAGCATGCCGCGGGTCATGGCGCTCGCTTGGCTCTATGTGGCGCATACCCACAGCACAGTCTCGAAGGAGTCGCTGGCTTCGCTCGTCGAAGGCTTCCAGGAAACGGAGCCGCTCGAAATCGGTGAACTCTGGGCGCTGCCTTCCATTCTTCGCTTCGTGCTCATCGAAAACCTCCGGCGGATCGCGGTGCGTGTGGACAAGTCCCGGCGCATGCGGATCAGGGCGAACGAACTGGCAGACCGCATCATCCGGCTGAACGACGAAGGTGCCAGCGCCGGTGTCCTGAAGGACATGGAGCCCTTCGCTGCGGACCATACCTTTGCGACGCAGTTCTTCTACCGGCTTCGCAACGCCTCGCAGACATCCAGTTTTGCGGTGTCGTGGCTCGACGAGCGGCTCCAGCAGGCCGGCACGGATGCCGAAGAGGTCATGATGGCGGAGCACAACCGCCTTGCCTCCGGCAACGTCACGATGGGCAACATCATCAAGAGCCTGCGCGAGATCGATGACACCGAGTGGAGCGTCTGGTTCGAGGACGTCTCGCATGTGGATCGGATCTTCCGCGAGAGGTCCGATTACGAGGCTCTCGATTTCGGCTCGCGCAACAGTTACCGCAACCGGGTGGAGCAGTTGGCGCGCCGGTCCCCCAGGACCGAGATCGAGGTGGCACGGGCGGCCGTCGAGCTTGCAGCCGAGGCCGAGCGCAGCGGTGCAGATGCAGGTGAGCGCAATATCGGCGCCTTCCTCGTCGGACGCCGCCGCAGGCGGCTAGAGGCGGAAGTGGGTTACAACCCTCCGCTCCTGCAGCGCACCATCCGCCAGGTTCGGCGGCTACATTGGCTGGCTGTTGCCATTCCGGTTGTCGCGCTGACGCTTCTGGCGATGATCGTCGTCGGCTGGTTCCTCGCCGAAGCCGGTATGCCGGGGCCGCTGCTTGCGCTCTTCCTCGTGATGTTTGCGCTGCCGGCATCGGAAGGAGCGACGGGCCTCTTCAACACGCTGGTCACCTATTTCGTGAGACCGGCGCGCCTCGTCGGGTATGAATTCAAGGACGGTATTCCCGAGGACGCCCGCACACTGCTCGCCGTACCGTGCATGCTCACGAACCGGGACACGGTGGATGAACTGGTCCGGAACCTTGAGGTCCATTATCTCGCGAACCCGCGCGGCGAAATCTATTTCGCGCTGGTGAGCGACTGGAAGGACGGCCAGGTCGAGGAATCGCCAGAAGATCTCGAAATTCTCGAATACGCAAAGCGGGAAGTCGCCAACCTCGCGCGCAGATATGCCTTCGACGGTCGGACGCGCTTCTACCTTCTCCACCGGCGCCGGCTGTTCAACCCAAGCGAAGGTGTATGGATGGGTTGGGAGCGGAAGCGCGGCAAGCTTCATGAACTCAACCTCCTCCTGCGAGGAGACAAGGACACGAGCTTCCTGCCGGGCGCAAATGTGATTCCGGATGGCGTCCAATACGTGATGACCCTGGATTCCGACACCCGGCTCATGCGCGATGCGGTGACCAAACTGGCAGGCAAGCTGCACCATCCGATCAACCAGCCGGTTCACGATCCGGATTCTGGTCGGGTAATCGAAGGTTATGGAATCCTTCAGCCGCGGGTTACGCCGTCGCTGACGACGGGCAAGGACGCATCCGTCTTCCAGAGGGTGTTCTCCGTTGGCCGCGGCCTGGACCCTTACGTCTTCACCGTGTCGGACGTCTACCAGGACCTCACCGGAGAGGGTACTTTCACAGGCAAGGGTCTTTATCATATCGATGCGTTCGAGCAGGCGATCAAAGGTCGGATCGACGAGAACTCGGTTCTCAGTCACGATCTTCTTGAAGGATCGTTCGCCCGCTGCGCGCTCGTCACCGATGTGGAACTGGTCGAGGATTTTCCGACACGCTATGAGGTCGAGGTGTCCCGCCAGCATCGCTGGGCGCGGGGCGACTGGCAGCTGCTGCCCTATATCCTCGATCCCAGCCGCGGGATCACCGCGCTCGGCCGGTGGAAGATGGTCGACAACCTGCGCCGGTCGCTGACTCCGATCGCCTGGTTTTTCGCTTCCGTCCTTGGCTGGTACTTCTTCGAACCCCTTGGCGCTCTTGTCTGGCAGATATTCCTGATTTTCCTGCTCTTCGTTGCGCCCACGCTGTCGCTCGTCACCGGCCTTCTGCCCAGAAGCCGGGACATCGTGCCGCGGGCCCACTTCTACTCCGTCTGGTCGGAGATCCGTTCTGCCAATGCACAGGTGGCGCTCCGCGTCGTGTTCATCGCCGATACGGCCTGCCTGATGACCGACGCGATCGGCCGGTCGCTCTATCGCCTGTTCGTCAGCCGCAAGCTCATGCTGGAATGGAAGACTGCCGCAAGCATCCAGTCCAGCGCCCAGGGCAGCCCTTTAGACTATTACAAGCAGATGTGGCATGCGCCGACGATTGCTGTCTTTAGCATCATCTTCGCGGCGATCCCGGGCGACAACGCGTTTCTCGTCGGCCTGCCCTTCGCGATGCTGTGGATACTGTCTCCGCTAGTGGCCTGGTATGTCAGCCAGTCCGCCGAGACGGAAGATCGGCTGTTCGTTCCCGACGAGGTCGCCACCGAACTTCGGCAGATTTCCCGGCGCACCTGGCGTTACTTCGATACCTTCGTGACGGCAGAAGAGAACCACCTGCCGCCGGACAACTTCCAGGAGCGGCCGGAGCCGGTCGTTGCGCGCCGGACCTCACCCACCAATATCGGCGTCTATCTTCTTTCCGTCGTATCCGCCCGCCAGTTCGGATGGATCAGCTTCGCGGAGACCATCGAGCGGCTTGAGCGAACGATCGAGACCGTCGGGAAGATGGAGAAATACCGCGGTCACCTGGTGAACTGGTATCATACGGACAGCCTTGCACCACTCGGACCGAGGTACATTTCCTCAGTCGATAGCGGCAATCTTGCCGGCCACCTGATCGCGATCTCCTCGGCCTGCAAGGCTTGGGGGGAAGCACCCTCTGCGCACCTGCAGTCAAGCCTCGACGGCGTCGGCGACGTGGCGGGAATCCTGTCGCTGGCGCTCAAGGCGCTACCCGACGACCGAAAGACCGTTCGGCCGTTGCGGCGCAGGATCGAGGAGCGGGTGAATGGCTTCGGCAATGCCCTCGCAGCCGTCAAGCGGGAGCACGAATTTGCATCGATCCGGATCATCAATCTCGCCGTGCTGGCGCGCGACATCCAAAAGCTTGCGACAAACCTTCACCACGAAACGCAGTCCCCGCTGAGCGAGGAACTGCTCTATTGGTCGAACGAATTGGTTGAGGTCTGCGAGGCGCATATTTCCGACAGCGTCTTTGACCACGCCAATATCGAGCCTCTGCGTAGGCGGCTCGTCGCCCTCGCTGACAGGGCGCGAGACATCGCCTTCAGCATGGATTTCACCTTCCTGTTTCGGAAGGACCGCCGACTGCTCTCCATCGGTTACCGGCTCGACGGCAACGAACTGGATGAGGCCTGCTACGACCTGCTTGCATCCGAATGCCGTCTCACAAGTCTCTTCGCGATTGCCAAGGGTGACTTGCCCAATGAGCATTGGTATCGGCTTGGGCGTCAGGTGGTGCCGATCGGTGCCCAGGGCGCGCTCGTCTCCTGGTCCGGGTCCATGTTCGAATACCTCATGCCGCCTCTCGTCATGCAGGAACGGCAAGGAGGTATCCTCAACCAGACCAACAACCTCGTCGTGAGGGAACAGATCGCTCACGGACGGCGGCTTGGCACGCCATGGGGCATATCGGAAGCAGCATTCAACGCCCGCGACCACCTGCTGAACTATCAGTACACCAACTTCGGGGTTCCGACGCTCGGCCTCAAGCGCGGGCTGGGGCAGAACGCGGTCATCGCACCCTATGCCTCGATCTTGGCCAGCCAGTACGATCCGCTGGCCGCCATCGACAACCTCCAGAATCTCCAGAAGCTCGGAGCGCTTGGGCGCTACGGTTTCCACGATGCCGTAGACTTCACGCCTACTCGCGTGCCCGCCGGTTCCCGCTGCGCTGTCGTCTACAACTACTATGCACACCACCATGGCATGTCGATCGCTGCGGTCGCGAACGTTGTCTTCAACGGCTATCTCCGCGAGCTCTTCCATGCCGATCCCGTCATCGAGGCCGCGGAGCTCCTGCTGCAGGAAAAGGCCCCGCGCGACGTTCCGGTGATGAGCGCGAAGTACGAGGAGACACCCGGCAGAGGTCGGTCAGAACTGCTGCGGCCGGAGATCCGTACGATCGAGAACCCGGCGTTCCGGGATCGCGAGATCGCTCTCCTCTCCAACGGCCACTACTCGGTAATGCTGACAGCGACCGGTTCCGGCGCTTCCCGTTGGAACGGACAGGTTGTCTCGCGATGGAAGCCGGATCCTACCGAGGACCGCTGGGGCCAGTTCATCTTCCTCCGCGATACGGCGACAGGCGAGTGGTGGTCGACGACCGCCGAGCCCCGGCGCGCTGAAGGTGAAACTGCGCGGACCATGTTCGGTGACGACAAGGTGGAGTTCCACAAGACCGTCGGCGACCTGACAAGCGTGGTGGAGTGCATTGTTGCCAGCGAACACGACGCCGAAGGGCGCCGGGTGACATTGCTGAACATGGGTGATGACGATCGCTTCATCGAGATCACGTCCTATCTCGAACCGGTTCTGGCGATGGAACAGGACGACAACGCCCATCCCGTGTTCTCGCGAATGTTCGTACGCACCGAAATCGGCAAGCGCGGCGATGTTATCCGTGCCTGGCGAAACAAGCGCACCCCGAACGATCCGGACATGATGGTTGCCCATCTGGCGGCCGACAATGCCGGCTCGGCCCGGCCGACCGAATTCGAAACGGACCGACGCAAGTTCCTCGGGCGTGGCCGCAGCCTGGCAGAGGCCGCAGCCTTCGACAGGGACGCCGCCCTCTCGGGGACCGACGGCTTCACTCTCGATCCGATCATGTCGCTTCGGCGTGTCGTCCGAGTCCCCGCCGGCAAGAAGATCACCATGATCTTCTGGACAATTGCCGCACCGAAGCGCGACGAACTTGATCAGGCGATAGAGCGTTATCGCCATCCGGATGCCTTCGCTCACGAGCTGGTTCAGGCGTGGACGAGAACCCAGGTCCAGATGCGCCATCTGGGCGTAAGCTCCCAGCAGGCCGCGGGGTTCCAGCACCTGGCCCGCTACCTGATATACTCGGACATGCATCTCCGCTCGGACCAGGAGACATTGCTCTCTGGTCTGCAGCCGCAATCGGCACTTTGGCCCATGGCCATATCCGGAGACCACCCGATCTTTGTCCTGCGCATCAATGACGACATGGATGTGGGCGTGGCGAAGGAGGCGCTGAGCGCCCAGGAATACCTTCGCTCACGCGGGGTCGTCGCCGACCTTGTCATCATCAACGAGCAGGCTTCCTCCTACGCACAGGAAATGCAGCATGCGCTCGAGAGCATGAGTGAGGGTCTGCGCCGGGCGAGCCAAGCAGAATCGGGGCGTGACCACGTTTTCGTGCTGCGCCGGGATCTCATGGACGAGGGAACCTTCGACGCAATCATATCTGCGGCGCGCATCGTTCTTCATGCCCGCAACGGCAAGCTCATCGACCAGATCAACCGTGCAGTCTCGCTATTCTCGACACCTGCCGATGCGACGACCTACCAGCGGCCGCTGGTCTCCGCTCACGATCCGCTGACCGCATCCGGGTCGGCGCTTAGTGAAGGTCTGGACTTCTGGAATGGCTTCGGCGGGTTCGACAAGGACGGAAGCGAGTACGTAGTTCGCCTCCGCGGCGGCCAGAACACCCCGCAGCCCTGGATCAATGTCGTCGCCAACGAGCGGTTCGGCTTCCATGTCGCAACTGAGGGCGGTGGCTACACCTGGTCACAGAACTCGCGAGACTACCAGCTTACCGCTTGGACGAACGATCCTGTAGTCAACCGGCCGAGCGAGGCATTCTACGTCCTTGACCGCGACAGCCGGGCCGTCATCAGCCCCTTCGCGGCCCTCGCAAGACAGTCTGACACTGTCTTCGAGGCGCGTCACGGGCTCGGCTATTCTAGCTTCTCGACCCGCGAAGAGGGATTGAAGATCACGCTGACGCAGACGGTTGACCAGCGGCGTCCGGTCAAGATCTCGTCGCTCAGCGTCCGGAACGAAGGTTCGACCCCACGGGAACTGCGAGTGTTCGCCTATGCCGAATGGCTGCTTGGAAACAGCTCGGCCAGGACGATGCCTTATGTGGTTACGAGCAATGACCCCGAGACGGGTGCTTTGCTGGCGACGAACCGCTTCAACACCGCCTATCGCCGTCACGCATTCTTAGGTGCGAATACAGAGCTTTCCAGCTTCACGACCAGCCGTCGCGATTTCATCGGCCGCTTTGGATCGATCGCCTATCCGGCTGCGCTGGCATCCCTGGAGGATCTGAACGGCTCGGTTGGGATTGACGGTGATCCATGCGCGGCGGTCGCCTGCGAAGTCACGCTCGCGCCCGGCGAGGAGAAGGAAATAGCCTTCTACCTAGGGGACGCCGAGACAGCGGAGGAAGCGATCGCGTTGCTGCGCGAAATTCGAACCGAAAATCCCGGCCAGATCTTGGATGCGACCAGGCGCCATTGGCGTGATCTCACCGGCAGGTTGTCGGTCGCCACACCCGACAAGGCCTTCGACGCCCTCGTGAACCACTGGCTTCCTTACCAGGCGCTCGCATGCCGCATCACGGCGCGCAGCGCCTTCTATCAGGCCAGTGGGGCATATGGCTTCCGTGACCAATTGCAGGACACGCTGGCTTTCCTCGCCCAGCAGCCGTCGCTCGCGCGGGAGCAGATCCTCGCGGCCGGATCGCGGCAGTTCCCGGAAGGAGACGTGCAGCACTGGTGGCTACCGCAGGGAGGAGCCGGCGTGCGCACCCGGATCGCCGACGATGTGGTTTGGCTCGCTTACGCCGCAAACGAATATATGCGGGTAACGGGGGACGACACCATCCTCGATGAGGAGCTTCCCTTCATCGAGGGTCCGATCCTCGACGAGAGACAGCACGACTCCTTCTTCGAGCCTGGCGCCAGCTCGCAAACGGCCACCCTCTATGAACACGCGGCCCGCGCTCTCGATCTGGCTGTCAGCCGGACCGGAGAACATGGATTGCCGCTGATCCTCGGGGGTGACTGGAACGACGGAATGAACCGCGTTGGCATTGGCGGGAAGGGCTCGAGCGTCTGGCTTGGGTGGTTCCTTCTCGGCACGCTTACCGAGTTTGCCGTCCATGCCGCAAAACGTGGAGACCTGTCTCGTGAAGAGCTCTGGAAGGAGCATGCCGCGCGGCTGAAAGAAGCGCTGGAGACTGCGGGCTGGGATGGGGCCTACTATCGGCGCGGCTATTTCGATGATGGTTCCCCGCTCGGCTCGGCGCAAAACACAGAGTGCCGGATCGATTCCCTTTCTCAGTCATGGAGTGTTCTCTCCGGGGCAGGCGATCCCGAACGCTCTGCTCAGGCGATGGATGCTGTCCTTTCGGAGCTCGTCGATGACAATACGGGGATCATCCGGCTCTTCACGCCTCCGTTCGCAGAAGCGGCCGTAGACCCCGGCTATATCAAGGCATATCCGCCCGGCGTGCGCGAAAACGGAGGGCAATACACCCATGCGGCGGCATGGGTGGTGCTCGCGCTGATCCGGCTCGGGCGAACAGATGAAGCCTGGCGTTGCTTCAACCTCCTTAACCCGATCAATCATACACGGGATGCGGAAGCTGCGGAGCAATATCGGGTGGAACCCTATGTGGTTGCAGCCGATGTCTATGGTGCCGGGGATCTCGCCGGGCGCGGTGGTTGGACCTGGTATACGGGTTCGGCCGGATGGCTGTACCGAGTCGCAGTCGAGGGCTTTCTCGGCATCCGCCGGGAGGCGGAGCGTCTTGTGGTCCGACCGACGATACCAGCCGACTGGCTGGGTTACTCAGCCGAGATCATGGTCGATGGTGTCCGCTACAATGTGGTCGTCGAGAGACGCGAGGAGGGACTCTCGGTTTCGGTCAACGGCATCCAAGTAGACGGCGACCAAGGTATCCTGCTGTCGGAGGTTTCCAGCAGAAGGATGCGGGAACAGGTTATCGCCTAAAGAGACAGGGAAGACATCGGAACGAGATCTTCCCTGTTGTTCAGGCCTGTGCCACGGACATGCTGCTCGCGTGCTCTTCGTCCGTCAGGATGCCGCTGGTCCGAAGCAGGGAGGTAAAGCGGCCGCCGCTACGGCTCAGTTCATCGAACGTGCCCATCTCCACGATGCGACCATTGTCGAGGAAGATTACCTTGTCAGCATCCCTGACGGTCGAAAGGCGATGGGCAATGATGAAGGTGGTACGGTTCTCCCGCAGACGATCGATTGCCGCCTTGACCCTGGCCTCCGTTTCGACATCGAGGGCACTGGTCGCCTCGTCCAGCACCAGGATTGGAGCATTCTTGAGGATGGCGCGCGCGATTGCGATGCGCTGGCGTTCGCCGCCAGAGAGGCGATTGCCGCGTTCTCCGACGGACGTATCGTAGCCGGTGAGACGGCTCTCGATAAAGTCCGTCGCCGCGGCAGCCTCTGCGGCCCTGGTGATTTCCTCCTCCGTAGCGCCTTCACGGCCAAGCCGGATGTTTTCGGTGATCGAGCGGTTGAGAAGGCCGGCGTCCTGGAAGACGGTAGCGATGGAGTGGCGGAGGGAGCGTCGGGTAACGGTCGAAATGTCGATCCCGTCAATGAGGATTTGTCCCTGCCTTGGGTCGTAGACCCGCTGCAGCAGGTTGACGAGGGTCGTCTTCCCTGCCCCGGTTGGACCGACGATTGCGACCGTCTCACCAGCCTTGGCAAGGAAGGAGATGTCCCGGATGCCCTGCGCGGTGCTCGCAAAGTCGAAGCACACGTTCCTGAACTCGACCGTGCCGCGAACATCCGTCAGTTCGGCCATGCCGGCCGGCTCTTCGCGCTCCTGGACCGAGTCTTCGAGAATGAAGAACTCTTCGAGCTTCGCTCGTGCCTCAAAGATCTGGGTTGCGAACTGCCGCATCTGATCGAGACGGCCGATCAGCAGGTTCGCGAAGCCTATGAAGGCGATGACGTCGCCGACCCGCAACTCTCCCTGCTGGACGAGAATGGTGCCGATGATCAGGATCACCATCATCGAGACGGTCGACGCCGTCCGGTTGAGCGCGCTGGCCAAGGCCCACCAGTCGAGGACGGGATATTGGGCGGCGAGAAGGTTCTTCGTGTAGTCCTGCAGCGCTCGCGTCTCCGCCTCTATGCGGTTGTAGCTGTGCAGCACAGAGACATTGCTGATCGAATCGCTCACATGCGAGAACACGTTGTGGTAATGCCCTTCCACGGAAGCCTGACCTTCCTTGGTGCGGTTCATCACCATTTTGCCGATCATCCAGTAGCTGATGCTGAGAAGCACCAGCACGATGCTCATGCGCACATCCATGGAGAAGGCCGTGGGGATGAGGAGCAGCAGAGCCACCGCCGTCGCAAGATGGGTTCGCATGAACTCCAGCCAGAGGCCGAAGAGTGTCTCGCTTGCCCTCAGCAGCGTGTGCAGCGCATTGGAGGTGCCCCGCTGATGATGCCATGCGAGGGGCATCGAGATGATGCGCCCGAAGGCCTCGGTCAGAAGTGAAGCACGGCGCCCGTGGGCCAGCCGATCGGCTTCTCGGGCCACGAGAACATAAGCCACCGTGTTGAAGACGCCGAAGCCCGCCCAGAGCATCAGGATGGCGGTTACCTCTCCGCCCGAAGAGATCGCGTCAATGATGCGACCGAAGAGCACCGGCTCGGCGATCGTGATCACCGCCAGCACGATGTTGGCAAGAACGACCACGGCGACCCGGAACCGGTTATCGGCCAGGTACTTCAGTGCTCTCGTATAAACTTGGAACAGCGTCACCTGCCGCTATCCTTTCCTGATATGTCGTCTGCGGCTCAAGAGCCCGGTTTGGCCAGAGCCTCTAGCTGCCTCAGCATGAAGGCCCGCTGAACAATGGATAGCAAGTCGAAAAGTTCTGCACTGGCTGCTGGGGAACCTAGGGCGGCTCATTCTGTTTCTGTCAGTATTACGTCGCAAAGCGCTAAATCTAGCGATTCAAATTCAACCGTTGATAACCATGGCTGCTGGATTATCAACACTTGCGGGAGATTCGCCGTCTAGGCAGGCAATCGCATTGAGCTGGGGGCAGCTTTGAGTGTTCATCTAATTGTGCAACTTCTCGTTCTTGCAGGCGAAGCGAAGACTGCAGGAGAATTGGTCGGCCAGCTTGAGGCCCTTCTGGGCTCTTACCGGTTCGATTTCTACGAGCTGTCACTTCGTGCAAAGCCGGAAAACGGTGAATCGGAGCATGTTCTCGCTGCGCGGATGCCGGAGAACTGGCGGCAGGTCTATGTCGCGAAGCGCTATGGTCTGGTCGATCCCGTCGCACGCATGCTGCTCGTCGCTCAGCGTCCCTTTCGGATGCGGGACGCCGCTTCGCTGATGCGAAACGATCCGCGGCGGGCTCGACTGCAGCGCTTAACGCAGGATGCGATGCGGCACGGCATCCTCGACGGCTATGTCTTCCCTATCCATGGGCGGAACGGCCTGATGGGCCACATGTCGATCAGTGGTCGACCAGTCGACCTTTCACCGGTTGAGATCAGTCTCTTCGATACGGCAGCAAAGCGTATCATGTGGCGGTACCTTGAGTTGCAGGGGGCGGCCTCGGAGCATGAGAAGCATGAACCGGACAGTGTTCCACTCACCCGTCGCGAACTGGAAGTCATCTCCCATCTCACTCAGGGGTTGACGTCACCGGAGATTGCCCGAACGCTGCAGATATCGAGCCACACGGTCGACTGGTACATAAATGGTCTGCAGGACAAGATGAAGGCGAAGAACCGTCAGCATGTGGTTGCGCTCGCGCTGCGCAAGGGCATCGTGATCTGACTCGGCTATTCTGAAAATGAGTAAATTGAACTTCTCCGCTTAAGCGGCTATTGCTCTTCGCAGTGCAGCAACGGCCGCGGTTGATGGAGGAGATCTACCTTGCCCATATCGAAAATACTTGTCGCCAATCGTTCCGAGATCGCCATTCGGGTGTTTCGCGCCGCCAATGAGCTCGGCATAAGGACGGTTGCGATATGGGCCGAGGAAGACAAGCTGTCGCTCCACCGGTTCAAGGCGGACGAAAGCTATCAGGTGGGCCGCGGTCCGCATCTGGAGCGGGATCTCGGGCCGATCGAGAGCTATCTCTCCATCCCGGAGATCATCCGGGTTGCGAAGCTCTCGGGTGCAGATGCCATCCATCCCGGCTATGGGCTGCTATCGGAAGGCCCGGAGTTCGTCGACGCGTGCAACGAGGCCGGTATCATCTTCATCGGTCCGACCGCCGATACCATGCGCAAGCTCGGCAACAAGGTCGCCGCACGCAATCTTGCGGTATCGGTCGGCGTGCCGGTCGTGCCGGCCACGGAACCTTTGCCGGATGACATGGCCGAAGTCGCTCGGATGGCGGCCGAGGTCGGATACCCAGTGATGCTGAAGGCATCGTGGGGCGGTGGCGGCCGTGGCATGCGCGTCATCCGCTCGGAAGCCGACCTCGCCAAGGAAGTGACGGAAGCGAAACGTGAGGCAAAGGCGGCCTTCGGCAAGGACGAAGTCTATCTCGAGAAGCTCGTCGAGCGGGCGCGCCACGTTGAGAGTCAGATCCTCGGTGACACTCACGGCAATGTCGTCCATCTCTTCGAGCGAGACTGCTCCATCCAACGGCGTAACCAGAAGGTCGTCGAACGCGCTCCAGCCCCCTATCTCAGTGAAGCGCAGCGTCAGGAACTGGCGGAGTACTCCCTGAAGATCGCAAGGGCCACGAGTTATATCGGTGCCGGCACCGTCGAATATCTGATGGATGCTGATACCGGCAGGTTCTACTTCATCGAAGTTAACCCGCGTATTCAGGTCGAGCATACGGTGACCGAGGTCGTCACGGGCATCGACATCGTGAAGGCGCAGATCCACATCCTCGAAGGCGCGGCAATCGGTACAGCCGAGTCCGGTGTGCCGCGGCAGGAAGATATCCGCCTCAACGGGCACGCGCTGCAGTGCCGGATCACCACCGAGGATCCGGAACAGAACTTCATTCCCGACTATGGGCGCATCACCGCCTACCGTTCGGCTGCCGGTTTCGGGATCCGCCTCGATGGCGGCACCGCCTATTCAGGTGCGATCATCACCCGCTATTACGATCCGCTACTAGTGAAGGTCACGGCATCCGGCAGCACGCCGCAAGAAGCGATCAGCCGTATGGACCGGGCCCTGCGGGAGTTCCGTATCCGCGGCGTTGCCACCAACCTCACCTTCCTCGAGGCGATCATCGGCCACCCGAGCTTCCGGGACAATTCCTACACGACGAAGTTCATCGACACGACGCCGGAGCTCTTTGCGCAGGTGAAGAGGCAGGACCGGGCCACGAAATTGCTTACCTATCTTGCCGATGTCAGCGTCAACGGGCATCCGGAAGTGAAGGGGAGGCCCCTGCCGTCGCCGCAGGCCGCCAAGCCGGTAGTTCCCTATATCAACGGTCCGGTGCCGGATGGCACGAAGCAGATGCTCGACCGGCTTGGGCCAACGGGGTTCGCCGCGTGGATCCGCAGCGAAAACCGCGTTCTGATGACCGATACGACGATGCGGGACGGGCACCAGTCGCTGCTTGCAACACGCATGCGCACCCACGATATCGCCCGGATCGCGGAAGTCTATGCCCGAGCCCTGCCGAACCTGTTCTCCTTGGAATGCTGGGGCGGCGCCACATTCGACGTTTCGATGCGCTTCCTCACTGAGGATCCATGGGAACGGCTCGCACTGGTTCGCGAGGGAGCCCCCAACCTTCTCCTGCAGATGCTCCTGCGCGGCGCCAATGGCGTTGGCTACAAGAATTATCCCGACAATGTGGTGAAGTACTTTGTCCGGCAGGCAGCCCGCGGGGGCATCGACGTCTTCCGCGTCTTCGACTGCCTCAACTGGGTCGAGAACATGCGCGTCTCGATGGATGCGGTTCAGGAGGAGAACCGGATCTGCGAGGCCGCCATATGCTATACCGGTGACCTGCTCAATGCCGCACGCCCGAAATACGACCTCAAGTACTACACCTCCCTGGCGGAGGAGCTGGAAAAGGCCGGCGCCCATATAATCGCGGTCAAGGACATGGCGGGCCTCCTGAAGCCGGCGGCCGCACGCGTCCTCTTCAAGGCGCTGCGAGAGGCGACGGATCTGCCGATCCATTTCCACACGCACGACACTTCGGGCATCGCGGCAGCGACGGTGCTTGCGGCCGTCGAGGCCGGTGTCGACATCGTCGATGCGGCGATGGACTCGTTTTCCGGCACAACGTCGCAGCCCTGCCTCGGATCGATCGTCGAGGCTCTTTCGGGCACGGAACGAGATCCGGACCTTGATCCGGAGTGGATACGTCGGATCTCCTTCTACTGGGAAGCAGTCCGCAACCAGTACGCGGCGTTCGAGAGCGACCTCAAGGGACCGGCTTCGGAAGTCTATCTGCACGAAATGCCGGGCGGGCAGTTCACCAATCTGAAGGAGCAGGCGCGCTCGCTTGGCCTCGATGCTCGCTGGCACCGGGTCGCCCAGACCTATGCAGACGCCAACCGGATGTTCGGTGATATCGTCAAGGTCACTCCCTCCTCCAAGGTGGTGGGCGACATGGCGCTGATGATGGTCAGCCAGGACCTGACGGTGGCGGATGTCGAGAACCCGGACAAAGACATCGCCTTCCCGGACTCGGTTGTGTCGATGCTGAAGGGTGACCTTGGTCAGCCTCCCGGGGGTTGGCCGGAGAAGCTGCAGAAGAAGGCGCTCAAGGGTGACACGCCTTATACGGAGCGGCCGGGTTCGCTGCTTGCCGATGCCGATCTTGATGCCGAACGGACGGCGATCGAGACGAAGCTTGAACGCTCCGTCACGGATTTCGAGTTCGCTTCCTACCTCATGTACCCCAAGGTCTTCACCGACTTCGCGCAGGCGCTCGAAACCTATGGCCCGGTCTCCGTTCTGCCGACCCATGCCTATTTCTACGGTCTGGAGGACGGCGAGGAACTGTTTGCGGAAATCGAGCGCGGCAAGACGCTCGTCATCGTCAACCAGGCGACCAGCGGTACCGATGACAAGGGGATGGTCACGGTCTTTTTCGAACTGAACGGCCAGCCGCGCCGCATCAAGGTGCCGGACCGGATGCATGGTGCCTCGGGATCCGCCGTGCGACGGAAAGTGGATGCTGCGGATCCGAACCACCTGGGCGCGCCGATGCCGGGCGTCATCTCCACGGTCGCTGTCTCCGCCGGCCAGACGGTCAAGGCTGGCGATGTGCTGCTGTCGATCGAGGCGATGAAGATGGAAACGGCGCTGCATGCCGAGCGGGACGGCGTCGTGTCCGAACTGCTGGTAAAGGCCGGCGACCAGATCGACGCGAAGGATCTTCTCCTCGTCTACGGGGCATAAGACTCTCACAAGGGTGGCACGTCGAAACAAAATGTGAGGCCGCAGGAGGACTTGCGGCTTGCTATCCTAATCGATTGAA
This sequence comes from Pseudorhizobium banfieldiae, assembly GCF_000967425.1. Taxonomy (NCBI): domain Bacteria; kingdom Pseudomonadati; phylum Pseudomonadota; class Alphaproteobacteria; order Hyphomicrobiales; family Rhizobiaceae; genus Pseudorhizobium; species Pseudorhizobium banfieldiae. The sequence goes on along the minus strand of NZ_FO082820.1, from coordinate 3,529,155 downwards.
ATAGATCTCGCCTCACAACGGGATCTGGATCGAATGGACATGCCCCAAAGCAGGACGGCCGGTGTGCGGCAGGCATACGTTACGCGGGAACGGGCAGGCGTCGCGCTTCTGTTCCTGATGAACGGCTTTTTCGTGGGTGCCTGGGCGCCGAAGATCCCGGAATTTGCGAGCCGGCTGGGCCTGACGGAGAGCGCGCTGGGTGTGATGATCCTCGTCTTCGGACTTGGCTCGCTGGTAATGATGCCGATAGCCGGCGCCCAGATTGCCCGCTTTGGTTCCAGCACCGTATCCCGGGTCACCGCACTGCTTGCCGTGCCGACGCTTCTGTTCCTGACCTGGGTCGGTAGCATCTGGTCGGGAGCGGTCGCCATCTTTCTCTTTGGCGGCCTGATCGGTGCGATGGATGTGGCGATGAACGCCAATGCTGTTGCGGTCGAGAAGCACATGCGCCGGGCCATCATGTCGTCCTGCCATGCCTTCTGGAGCCTGGGGGGCCTTCTCGGGGCCGCCACAGGTGGCTTCCTGATCGAACGGATGGGAGTTTCCGGCCATGTGATCCTCGTCACGATTGCTGCTGCGCTGATGCTGGCCTTTGCCTGGCCCGTGGTCTTGCGGGACGCTCCACATCCGGAAGAGGTGCATGAGCGGTTGCGGTTGCCGAGAACGGCGCTGCCCTGGTTGCTCGGCCTGATGGCCCTCTTCTGCATGATCCCGGAAGGAGCCGTCATCGACTGGAGTGCGCTCTACCTTCGCCAGGAGTTGGGCTCTTCCGTCACCACCTCCGGATTCGCGTTTGCGGCCTTCTCGCTGACGATGGCGATCATGCGGTTCGCGGGAGACCTTGTCCGGGACAGGTTCGGAGCCGTTCGCACGCTTCGAGTCTGTGCCGTGATTTCCGTCACCGGCCTGCTGCTTGCCGGACTGGCTCCGAGCGCCAATACCGCCATCCTCGGATTTGCACTCGCGGGCATCGGGATTTCCAACCTCGTGCCGATCGTCTTCTCGGCGGCCGGAAACCTTCCCGGATTGCGGCCGGGCGTCGGCCTTTCCGTCGTCACCACCATGGGGTATTCCGGCATTCTTCTTGCGCCGTCGGCCATCGGGTTCATCGCCGAGTACAGCGGGCTTGCGATGATATTTGCCGCGCTCTCTGCATTGCACCTGGTCGTATTGATGTTGTCGCCGCTGGCGCGCCATGCCGACGGCGTGCGTCACGACTGAAATCGTGAGACCCGCGTCGGCGGACAATGCCGCGAGGTTGACATTGGCTAGGGCATCCTCCACCTGAAGGGCAGGTTTTCAGACGCGAGAGCTTCATGTCCACACCGCTTGAATATGATCCGAAGCCACGCCGGGCGACCGTGGCAGTCGATGTCGGCGGCGTGATCGTCGGCGGTGGTGCTCCTGTCGTCGTCCAGTCGATGACAAATACCGACACGGCCGACATTGATGCGACCGTGGCGCAAGTTGCGGCGCTGCATGCGGCTGGGTCGGAAATCGTGCGCATTACCGTCGATCGCGACGAGAGCGCCGCAGCCGTGCCGAAGATCCGGGAGCGCCTGCTGCGTCTCGGCATGGACGTACCGCTGGTGGGAGACTTCCACTATATCGGCCACAAGCTCCTGGCCGATCATCCCGCCTGTGCGGAGGCACTTGCCAAATATCGGATCAATCCCGGCAATGTCGGCTTCAAGGACAAGAAGGACAAGCAGTTCGCCGACATTATCGAGATGGCGATCCGCTACGACAAGCCCGTCCGCATTGGGGTCAACTGGGGCTCCCTCGACCAGGATCTCCTGACAACGTTGATGGACCGGAATGCTGCCGAAGGCTCGCCCATGTCCGCGCGCGAGGTCATGCACGAGGCGATCGTGCAGTCGGCGCTGATCTCCGCCGAGCTCGCCGAGAACATCGGCCTGCCACGCAACCGCATCATTCTCTCGGCGAAGGTCAGCCAGGTGCAGGACCTGATTGCCGTTTATTCCATGCTGGCGGAACGCTCGAACCATGCGCTTCATCTTGGTCTCACCGAGGCGGGTATGGGCTCCAAGGGGATCGTCGCCTCGTCGGCCGCTATGGGCTATGTCCTGCAGCACGGGATCGGCGACACGATCCGCGTTTCGTTGACGCCGGAGCCGAACGGTGACCGTACCCGCGAGGTGCAGGTCGCGCAGGAACTGCTTCAGGTCATGGGCTTCCGCCAGTTCATCCCGGTGGTGGCCGCTTGCCCCGGCTGCGGCCGCACCACATCGACCGTGTTCCAGGAGCTCGCCCAGCGCATCCAGGAGGATATCCGCAAGAACATGCCCGTCTGGCGGGAGAAATATCCGGGTGTCGAGGCGCTCAATGTTGCGGTGATGGGCTGCATCGTCAACGGTCCGGGCGAAAGCAAACATGCCGATATCGGTATTTCCCTGCCTGGCACTGGGGAAACTCCCTCCGCTCCTGTCTTTATCGACGGTCGGAAGGCCCTGACCCTGCGCGGGCCGGATATCGCCGCCGATTTCGAAAAACTGGTGATCGATTATATCGAGCAGCGGTTTGGTCAGCGATCCGCTGCTGAATGACAAGCGTCTGTCCCGCAATCGCCGCAATCTGTGGTAAATGACCTTTCACCACAGACGACGGGGACATCGATTCGCATGATCAAGAAGCTTGCATTCGTCGCGCTTGCCGCGACCTACCTTTCCGCCTGCACCACGACCGATCCCTATACGGGTCAGCAGAAGGTTTCCAATACTGCCGGTGGAGCCGCCATCGGGGCCGGTCTCGGTGCCCTCACCGGGCTTGCGGTCGGCGGTGACGGGAAAGGTGCACTGATCGGCGCCGCAGTGGGCGGTCTCGCCGGCGGAGCCATCGGCAACTATATGGACCAGCAGGAGGCGGAATTGCGTGCTCAGTTGCAGGGTACGGGGGTGTCCGTGACCCGTATGGGCGATCGCATCGTTCTCAACATGCCGTCCAACGTTACCTTCGCGACCGACCAGGACCAGGTGATCCCTCCCTTCTATCCGACACTGGATTCGGTGGCGATCGTGCTGAACAAGTTCAACCGGACCCTGATCGACGTCAACGGCCATACGGATTCGACCGGCAGCCTTGCGCATAATCAGGGCCTGTCCGAGCGGCGTGCCGCTTCAGTTGCCAACTACCTCGGAAGCCGTGGTGTTGACCAGCGCCGCATATCGACCCTCGGTTTTGGCCCGTCGCAGCCGGTAGCCTCGAATGCTACGCCGGAAGGGCGGGCACAGAACCGCCGCGTTGAAGTGCTGATCGCGCCGATCACCCGCTGAAGGAAACTCCTGGCGAGCCTCACAGGCGGCTCGTCAGGAGCTTCAGTCCGGCAAAGCAGTAGACGGCAGACATTGCGCCCTCGATCCAACGGCGGGCGGCCCTGTAGACGCGTAGCGCCTGCGGGGTCGAGAACAGGATCGCGTAGCCGGTGAAGATCAGCAGGCCCGAGGCTAGGCATCCGCCGATGATGACGGCGATCGCGGTGCCCGGTGCGCCTTTCGGTAGACCCAGTGAAATGATGGCCAGCCAGGCGAAGATCGCCTTCGGATTGGTCACGTGGATGGCGTAGCCGCGCAGGAAAAGCTGGCGCGAGCTACGGTCTGAACCCCGCACCAGCAAAGGCAGGTCCTCATCCTTCAGGCTTGCCGCCCGAAATGCCTTCCAGCCGAGATAGAGAAGATAGAGGCCGCCCGCGATCTTCAGGATCTCGAGGGCAAACGCATAGTGGCGAAGCAGGGCCGCCATGCCCATGGCAGCGGAAATGGCCCATGTGGCGGAGCCGAGACTGATCCCGAGCGCGGTTATCAGGCCCGCTTTCCTGCCTTGCGCGATGGCCGTCCCGATGATGGTGAAGACTGCGGGGCCTGGACTCAGGACGGCAACCAGATAGGCGACATAAGCTGGCCAGATCTGCGGGAGATAGGCGATCACGTCACCCATTCTCCCGTCCTCAGCTCTTGCGCTCTGCGATGAACCGCGCCGTCTGCTGCAGCGTGTTCGCCCGCGAGCCGAAATGGGCAAGCAGCCCGATAGCCTCCTCCGTCAGGGCCGAGAGGCGCTCCTCGGCCCAATCGGTACCTTTCAAGGCCACGAGCGTTGCCTTGCCCCGGGCAGCGTCCTTGCCGGTCGCCTTGCCCAGGGTCGCCGCATCGGCCTTTACGTCAAGAAGGTCGTCCGCAAGCTGGTAAGCAAGCCCGATCTTCTGCCCGAAGGTTCTGAGGCGCTGGCGATCTTCCATATCGGCGCCGGCGATGATGGCACCCGCTTCGCAGGCAAAGCGCAACAGTGCACCCGTCTTCATGGCCTGCAGGGTCTGTATCCCGGCTTCGTCGGGAGCCGAATTCTCGGCCGCGAGATCAAGTGACTGGCCGCCGGCCATGCCGCCCATGCCGGAGGCACGCGACAGCGACAGCACGAGCTGGATCTTCTGTCTGTCGGCCAGCCTCGTTTCCGGCGCGGCTATGATGTCGAAGGCGTAGGTCAGCAGGCTGTCCCCTGCCAGGATCGCGGATGCTTCGTTGAAGGCCCTGTGGACCGTCGGCCGGCCGCGGCGCGTGTCGTCATTGTCCATCGACGGCAGGTCGTCGTGGATCAGCGAGTAGCAATGCACACATTCCAGGGCACAGCCCACGCGCGCCGCGACCTGTGGGTCGCCGCCAAGAAGCGCCGAGCTTTCCTGCACGAGGAAGGGCCGCAGCCGCTTGCCGCCATCGAGGGTGCCATGTCGCATCGCCGCCAGAAGTGGTGCGGGGCGCGCGATCTCGTCGGGCAGGCAGTTGCCGGAGAGCAGGGAGGCGAGAAGGGCCTCCGTCCGCTTGGCACTCTCGCCCAGATGCTGTTCGAATGAGACGGTCGAAATTGTCATTCCGGTTGTTTGGCACGGGTCGTGACCGACTTCAACTTCGGCTTTGGCACCGCAAACGCCAATCGGTCAATTTGCTGGTCTTTGACCGCACCAAACGTTAAGAAGCGGCCGAATGGAGAGGTGAAGCCAGCTGTGAGATCCGAGGAACAGGCAGGAGAGGGAGGCGAAGGCTTGCATCGTAGCCGAGGGCTCTCGCTCGCTCGTTTTCTACGCCGCCTTGTCCTGATCGTACTGGGGGCATTGGTGGTCCCCTACCTGCTCATTCTTGCCTATGCGTCGCCGGTCGTGCATCCCGTCTCCACGCTCATGCTCGCAGACATCGTGACCCTGAAGGGCTACGATCGCAGGTGGGTCAGCCTGGATAGCATTTCTCCAAATCTCGTCCGCTCGGTGATGATGTCGGAGGACGGGCAGTTCTGCCGCCATGGTGGTGTCGACTGGGGAGAGATGAAGGCGGTCGTGCAGGACGCGCTCGAAGGCGAGACAACCCGAGGTGCGAGCACGATACCCATGCAGACAGCCAAGAACCTGTTCTTGTGGAATGGCCGCTCCTTCATCCGCAAAGCTTTGGAAATGCCGCTGGCGATTGCCGCCGACTTTGTCTGGTCGAAGCCGAGGACGATGGAGATCTACCTCAATGTCGCCGAATGGGGCCCTGGCATCTATGGAGCGGAGGCTGCCGCGCAACACCATTTCGGCGTGCCGGCCGGCGAGCTGACGCGCGGGCAGGCTGCACTGCTCGCGGCAGCGCTTCCCAACCCGATCACCCGAGTTGCCGGCAAGCCGGGCCCCGGCATGAGGCGCATCGCAGGGGTCGTGGAGCGGCGGGCGCGGAACGCGGGCGATTACATCACCTGCATTTATGAATGAGGTTCAGGCTTTTCATTGGTCGCGGCTGCTGATGGCCGCTAGGCTGGGCCGGCTGCACGGAGGGCCACCATGGAAGAGCTTACCCTTTATATCGGAAACAAGAACTATTCCTCCTGGTCGTTTCGGCCATGGATTGCCCTGACGGCGGCCGGTGTCCCCTTCAGAGAGCATCTCATCCCGTTCGACTTCCCGGCCGGGAATCCTCTGTTTCGCGACATCTCGCCAACGGGACGCGTTCCGGTCCTTCATCATGGATCGCTGCGAATATGGGAGTCGCTCGCCATCATAGAGTATGCTGCAGAACTGTTTCCAGACCGGGCTCTGTGGCCGGCCCGGCGCGAAGACCGGGCGGTGGCGCGATCGATTTCGGCAGAGATGCTTTCGGGCTTCAGGGCGCTACGCGGCGCCTGTCCGATGAACATTCGCCGCGAGAAGCGAAGGATCCCTCTTCCCGACGGGGTGATGGAGGATGTCGAACGGATCTCGGCGATCTGGAAGGAATGCTGCGAGAACTCCGGGGGGCCGTATCTTTTTGGGTCATTTTCGGCAGCGGACGCGATGTTTGCGCCGGTGGTCAATCGTTTCGACGTCTATGACCTGACGCAAGACGCGAAGGTGCTTGCTTACATGGAGGCGGTGAAGTCTCATCCCGCCTGGATCCGATGGTGCGAAGGCGCCCTGGAGGAGACCTGGATCGTTCCGGAAGACGAAGCTTGAGACGCGTGACGGAAATTTTGCGACAGGGACTGGTCAAGCTGGCGATCAGCATGTATAAGCCGGCCCAATTTCCGAGATTGAGGGATGTCCAGTTCGGCTAAAGTTCCGGCCGATGACATGCCTTGCACGAAGTGGAGTAGCGAGAATGGCTGTACCGAAGAGAAAAACAAGCCCGTCGAAACGCGGTATGCGCCGTTCGGCCGACGCGCTGAAGGCCTCGACCTATGTCGAAGACAAGAATTCCGGCGAGCTTCGCCGCCCGCATCACATCGACCTCAAGACCGGCATGTATCGCGGTCGCCAGGTTCTGACGCCGAAGGAAAGCGCATAAGCGTTTTCTTCCCGATCTTTTCGTAAAAGAGGCCGGTCAATCCGGCCTTTTTTCGTTGCGCGACAGATGCGTTTTCGCAGGATCAGAGCTTGTCCAGTCTGCTCTGCAGGTTCCGAAGTTGCTCCTTCAGTTCCTCCAGATCCTTGGATTCGGATTTTTTGGAAGCGCTGCCTGCCGCCTCGCTGCCGAAGGGCGAGAACATCTGCATCGCCTGGCGGAACATCTCCGTATTCCGCCGAACCTGCTCTTCCATCAGTTGCATTGGTGCCTGGAGGTTCTTGGTAAGTGGGCTTTCCCCCAAGGCACGCGTCATCTGTTCGCGCATCTGCGCCTGCTGATCGGTGAAGGCCTGCATCGAGTGCTCGAGGAATGTCGGTACGACCATCTGCATCTGGTCGCCATAGTAGGAGATCAACTGGCGCAGGAAGGAGATCGGCAACAGGGTGTTGCCTGTCTTGGACTCCTGCTCGAAGATGATCTGGGTCAGCACCGAGTGGGTGATATCCTCTCCCGTCTTGGCGTCCTGGACGGTGAACTCCTCGCCCTTCTTGACCATCTTCGCGAGGTCTTCCAGCGTGACGTAGGTGCTGGTGCCGGTGTTGTAGAGACGCCGGTTGGCGTATTTCTTGATGACGGTGTCGCCTTCAGTCTTGGCCATTCTCATCTCCTCGCTCCGTCCAAGCTCCTGCCGGAAGAGCTCTCCCCAAGCAAATGTAAGCCCAAACGAAGCAGCCTGACAACGTGTTTTTGTGCGCCGCGGGGAGGCGGTTTGCTGCGCAAAAACAAGCTGTCAAACGTCAACTCTTCATCCGATCAAAGTTGCAGGTAAGCCTGTTTGACTTCGTATCGAAGCTTTGTCACTGTTTCAGCAAAATGGAAATGACGAGGAGACGTCCGTGACCAACCCTTCCATCGTAATCGCCTCGGCTGCCCGCACCGCCGTTGGCTCGTTTAACGGCGCGTTCGCAAACGTGCCGGCGCATGAACTGGGAGCCGCCGTGATCAAGGGCGCTCTCGATCGCGCCAAGGTCGATGCCGCCGAAGTGGACGAAGTCATTCTTGGTCAGGTTCTGCCTGCAGGTGAGGGCCAGAACCCTGCACGGCAGGCTGCGATGAAGGCAGGCGTCCCCCAGGAGGCGACCGCCTGGGGCGTCAACCAGCTCTGCGGCTCAGGTCTTCGCGCCGTCGCGCTCGGCATGCAGCAGATCGCTCTCGGAGATGCCAGGATCGTCGTCGCCGGTGGGCAGGAATCCATGTCGATGGCGCCGCACTGCGCCCATCTGCGCAACGGCGTGAAGATGGGCGACATGAAGATGATCGACACGATGATCAAGGACGGCCTGACCGACGCCTTCTATGGCTATCACATGGGGATCACGGCCGAGAACGTCGCCCGTCAGTGGCAGTTGTCGCGCGACGAGCAGGACCAGTTCGCGGTCCAGTCGCAGAACAAGGCGGAAGCCGCGCAGGCTGCCGGACGGTTCAAGGATGAGATCGTTCCCTTCGTGGTGAAGGGGCGCAAGGGCGATGTTACGGTCGATACCGACGAGTACATCCGCGCCGGAGCAACCCTCGACAACATGGCGAAGCTTCGCCCGGCCTTCGACAAGGAGGGTACGGTGACCGCCGGCAATGCCTCTGGTATCAATGATGGTGCCGCCGCTGCCGTCCTGATGACGGAAGAGGAGGCGAGCCGCAGAGGTATCCAGCCGCTCGTGCGGATCGTCTCCTGGGCGACGGCCGGCGTCGATCCGCAGATCATGGGGACGGGACCCATTCCATCCTCGAGGAGAGCGCTGGAGAAGGCAGGGTGGAAGCCGCAGGACCTGGACCTGGTTGAGGCGAACGAGGCTTTCGCTGCCCAGGCTTGCGCCGTCAACAAGGAACTCGGTTGGGATACGGCAATCGTCAATGTCAACGGCGGCGCCATCGCGATCGGTCATCCGATCGGCGCCTCGGGTGCGCGCATTCTCAATACGCTTGTGTTTGAGATGAAGCGGCGTGGCGCCCGCAAGGGCCTGGCCACGCTCTGCATCGGAGGCGGCATGGGTGTTGCCATGTGCCTAGAGGCGATGTGACGGGCGACGGTTGCCGCAACCGATGCGGCGGCCGGCCTGATTAATTCTGCGCGGGCTCGCGAGGGCTGCTTGAAGGTGCAACGGAGGAGAGCTGCATGAGTAGGGTTGCATTGGTTACGGGGGGGACGCGCGGGATAGGAGCAGCCATATCGGTCGCGCTTGCCGCCGCCGGATTTCGCGTCGCGGCCAGTTTTGCGGGAAACGAGGAGAAGGCGAAAGCCTTCGGCGAAGAGACTGGCATTCCCGTCTTCAAATGGGACGTCTCCAACTATCAGGAATGTGCAGACGGTGTCGCCCGCATCGAGGTCGAGATCGGTCCGGTCGAAGTCCTCGTCAACAATGCCGGGATTACCCGCGACGGGATGTTCCACAAGATGACGCCCGAGCAATGGAACGAGGTCATCGGCACGAACCTCACCGGCCTGTTCAATATGACCCATCAGGTCTGGGGCGGCATGCGTGATCGCGGGTTCGGACGCATCATCAACATCTCGTCGATCAACGGCCAGAAGGGACAGATGGGCCAGGTCAACTACTCCGCCGCGAAGGCAGGCGATCTCGGCTTCACGAAGGCGCTCGCGCAGGAAGGGGCGGCCAAGAACATCACCGTCAACGCCATCTGCCCAGGCTATATCGGCACTGACATGGTGAAAGCGGTACCGGAAAAGGTCCTGAACGAGCGGATCATCCCGCAGATTCCGGTGGGCCGACTGGGCGAACCGGAGGAAATCGCACGTTGCGTGGTCTTCCTTGCATCAGACGACGCAGGTTTCATTACGGGATCGACCCTGACCGTGAACGGGGGGCAGTACTTCGCCTGATCCTCATTCGGAAGACAAAACGAAAAGCGGCGCCGGGGTTACCGGCGCCGCTTTTTTGTTACAGAAGGTGCCAATTAGCGGCAGCGTGCTTCGTAGGTCCGGCCGTAGCGATCCCGATAGACGCAGTAGCCCGAGCGCTCCTGGGAGGCACCCACCAGCGCGCCGACCGCACCACCTGCGACCGCGCCGACCGCTGCACCACCCCAGCTGTTCGTTGCAAGGCCGCCGACAACAGCGCCGGTACCGGCGCCGATGGCCGTGCCGCGTTCCGTGGAGGTGCAGGATGCGAGAGAGCCGATGAGGGCGGCGGCGAGCAAGATCTTCTTCATGATTTTTCCTTCCCGATTTGACGACGCTTTACTAGATCCTGCCCATGAGCAGGAGGATTATGACGATGACCAGGATGAGCCCGAGACCTCCTGATGGTCCGTAGCCCCAGCCGCGGCTGTAACCCCAATTCGGCAAAGCGCCAATCAGGAGCAGTATCAGGATTACCAGCAACACCGTACCGAGCATGCTATTCTCCGATCCAACATTCAGGATGCGGGAACAAACGCATCTTCTACCGTTTTGTTCCGCGGCATCAATGGACGGGAAAACAATTTGTTCCAGGACCAGCGCAAGGAATGCGCACGCGGCCATAGGCCGCGTGAGAACAAAACAGCATCCGAGCGAGTCAGCGATTCGTCGCCAATTTGTTCCGCTTTGTTCATGACGACCTTGCAAAACAGCGGGACAGGCACGCTGGCGTCTTGCCATGCCGGCTTGCGATTGCCATGTCTGGGGCGCTGGTGACGCGTGCTCCGGCACTCACCATGTACGGATACGGATTTGAATTTCCATCCTATGATCCTCAGCGGCCGCGGTGTTACCGCCGTTCTCGGCCCCACCAATACCGGCAAGACCCACTATGCGATCGAACGGATGGTGGCCCACGGCAGCGGTGTGATCGGCCTGCCGCTGAGACTTCTTGCTCGCGAAGTCTACACCCGGGTGGTGGAGAAGGTCGGGACAAACGCGGTCGCGCTGGTGACCGGCGAGGAAAAGATCAGCCCGTCGAATGCCCGGTTTTCTGTCTGCACCGTCGAAGCGATGCCGCGGGAAACGAACGCTGCATTCGTCGCGATCGATGAGGTGCAACTGGCCGCCGATCTCGAGCGCGGACACATCTTCACCGATCGCATCCTGCATCTGCGAGGTCGCGAGGAGACGCTGCTTCTCGGTGCCGGCACGATGCGGCCGATCCTGGAGCGCATCCTGCCCGGCATCACCATCGTCGAGCGGCCACGGATGTCGCAACTTTTCTATGCGGGCCAGAAGAAGATCACCCGGCTCCCGCAACGTTCGGCCATCGTGGCGTTCTCGGCCGACGAGGTTTACGCGATTGCAGAACTGATACGCCGGCAACGGGGTGGCGCCGCGGTCGTTCTCGGGGCGCTCAGCCCGCGCACCCGCAACGCCCAGGTCGGGCTCTACCAGGAAGGTGATGTCGAATATCTGGTGGCAACCGACGCCATCGGCATGGGACTCAATCTCGATGTCGATCATGTTGCCTTCGCCCAGGACCGCAAGTTCGACGGTTTTCAGTTCAGGCATCTCACGCCCGGTGAGATGGGCCAGATAGCCGGCCGTGCGGGCCGCCATCTCCGCGATGGTACGTTCGGCGTGACAGGTCAGGTCCCGCCGCTAGACGACGAACTTGTCGAGCGGATCGAGAGCCATGAGTTCCAGGAGGTCAAAGTCCTGCAGTGGCGGTCGAAGGCGCTCGACTTCTCGTCGCTCCGGGATCTGCGTGAAAGCCTGGAAGTGGCTCCCACTGTTCCTGGCCTCACCCGCGCCCTGCCCGCCACCGACAGCCGGGCTCTGGAGCACCTCTGCCGCTATCCCGAGATCCTGGATATCTCCACGACGCCGGCGCGGGTCGAAAAGCTTTGGGAGGCTTGCGCGCTCCCGGACTACCGTCGAATTGCGCCGGCGCAGCATGCGGACCTCATTTCGACTCTTTTCTTCGATCTTGTGCGTCGCGGAACCGTGAATGAGGAATTCATGGCCGAGCAGGTCAAGCGCGCTGACCGCACGGATGGTGAAATCGATACCTTGTCGGCGCGGATCGCGCAGATCCGCACGTGGACTTACGTCTCGAACCGCCCGGGCTGGCTGACTGATCCGACACACTGGCAAGAAAAGACCAGGGAAATTGAGGACAGGCTGTCGGACGCGCTACATGAACGGTTGACGAAACGCTTTGTTGACCGCAGGACATCTGTGCTCATGAGGCGCCTGAGAGAGAATGCGATGCTGGAAGCAGAAATCAGTGTGAATGGCGATGTCTTCGTAGAAGGACATCACGTCGGGCAGTTGGCCGGATTCCGGTTTACGCCGGTATCGGGCGCTGAAGGTCCCGATGCGAGGGCTGTCCAGGCGGCGGCACAGAAGGCTCTGGCGCTCGAGTTCGAGGCGCGGGCGGCACGCCTTTTCGCGTCCGGCAACAGCGATCTTGCGATTGGCTCGGATGGCTTCGTCCGCTGGCTGGGTGATCCGGTTGCGCGCCTTGCGGCGAGCGATCACGTGATGCGGCCGCGGGTCATCCTGCTTTCCGATGAGCAACTGACCGGTAATGCACGCGATCATGTCCTCGCTCGAATCGAGCGGTTCGTGAACCATCATATCGCGACTGTGCTTAAGCCTCTCGATGATCTCTCCCGTGCCGAAGACCTCCAGGGCCTCGCCAAGGGGCTTGCGTTCCAGCTGGTCGAAAACCTCGGCGTCATGTTCCGCCGTGATGTCGCGGACGACGTGAAGTCGCTTGACCAGGACGCGCGCGCTTCCATGCGCCGCTACGGCATCCGCTTCGGCGCGTATCATATTTTCATGCCGGCGCTCCTGAAGCCAGCCCCGGCAGAACTCATTACCCTGCTCTGGGCGCTCAAGAACGATGGTCTGGATAAGCCGGGCTACGGCGAACTCATTCCGGCCCTGGCCGCCGGCCGGACGTCCGTTGTTGCCGATCCTGGCTTCGAGCGCACCTTCTACAAGCTCGCCGGCTTCCGCTTCCTCGGCAAGCGTGCCGTGCGCGTGGACATTCTGGAGCGTCTGGCGGATCTCATTCGTCCGCTCCTGCAGTGGAAGCCCGGTTCATCGCCCCGTCCGGAGGGCGCCTATGACGGGCGCCGCTTCATGACGACCACATCGATGCTCTCCATCCTGGGAGCCACTCCCGACGACATGGAGGAAATCCTCAAGGGTCTCGGCTATCGCGCCGATACCGTGACCGCAGAAGAGGCGGCATCGTTCCTGGCGGCACAGGATCCCGCTCCGGCATCGGAAGCTACGGCAGAGGCGCAGGCGAAAACTGCTGAAAAGACCGAGGATGCTGCCGATGAAAGCGCGTCTCCCGGTAATGAACCAGTCACTGAAGCGCCGGTTGACGGTGCCGTGGCGGAGCCTGAAGCCGCCGCTGCCGAGGCTAGCGAAGGCGAAGCGGCTGCTGCAGCCGAGCCCGAGGCTCCGAAGCCGGTGCTGCTCTGGCGTCCGGCGGGACGCAACGAGAACCAGCGTGCAGGCCGCCCGCAACAAGGAGACCGTCGCCACGGTCGCGATGAGCAGCGTGGTGAAGGCCGCGGACAGGGTGAGCGGGAGGCCAAGGGGCCGGGACGCTCCAATCGTCGTCCGGACAGCAAGCCTGGCCGCGGTAGCCGCCCTGAGCGGGGCGAGCGCCCCGACCGCGGCAAAGGGCCGCAGCCTGCGAGGTTTGAGGCGAAGCCGCCGCGCAAGGAGAAGCCGATGGACCCGGATTCACCCTTCGCCAAGCTGGCTGCGCTGAAGGAACAGATGAAGAAGTAGGCTGCCATGGACGAAGAAGGCCCACGGGAAGGTTCGCGCCAGCGCATCGACAAGTGGCTCTTCTTTACGCGCATGGTGAAATCGCGCTCGCTCGCCCAGTCGCTGATCGCCGCAGGCGCAGTGACCTTGAACGGCGAAACGGTTCTCCAGCCTCGCTGCCTCGTTCGTCCCGGAGACAGGGTTGGGCTTGCGCTGGAGCGGCGCGACGTCCTGCTGCTCGTGCGCAACGGCGGCGATCGTCGCGGGCCGTTCGAGGAGGCGCGGCTCCTCTATTTCGACATTTCTGAGACCCTCGGCCCACAAAGGCCGCTGACGCCCTTCGAGCGCGCCCAGAGGCGTCCTCGAGCCTGAGTATCGGGCGTATCGGCATTGCGCGAGCGGCCGCACACCAAGGAGAATAATGCTCCTCCCTGATCCGTTTCCGGAGAAGGTTTATCCTTGCTAAGCGTCGGGAAAGGTCTTACCTCACACACCGACGCGCAGGGGTTGCGCCGGGGTGGCCGCGATGGCCGCAATGGCCTCTCGTCTGTGCCGGCGAGCGGCCAATCTCCCGAGGCCGAGCCCGCCAGACCGCAATTCTGGAGTGCTGCATGACCTACGTGGTGACTGACAACTGTGTTCGCTGCAAATATACCGATTGCGTGGAGGTTTGCCCCGTCGACTGTTTCTATGAGGGCGAGAACTTCCTCGTCATTCATCCGGACGAATGCATCGATTGCGGAGTCTGCGAGCCTGAATGCCCGGCTGAGGCCATCAAGCCCGACACCGAGCCTGGTCTCGACAAGTGGCTGAAGGTGAATGCCGAATACGCCCAGATCTGGCCGAACATCACGGTGAAGCGCGAGCCGATGCCCGAGGCCAAGGAAATGGATGGAGTTCCTGGCAAGTTTGACCAGTATTTCTCGCCGGAGCCTGGAAAGGGCGACTGAAGCTGGTGCCGCGCAGTGGGTGTGCCTTCCATTTGTGCAGCTAGGTCAGCGTGCCGTCATGGCGCGCATAAAAGCAAATAATTGATTTCCGCACTTTTTTGTGGTAGACAGGGATTACTGTTCCACGAGCGGCACAAGCGTGCCCAAAAAACATCACGAAAGTTACAGAGCATCCGACGCGGTTTCCGTGACATTCCCATAATGTGTTTGTCGTCGTTTATCGCGGTGGAGGTTCTTTTCGCGCACGTTGGTCGGACCAGTATCGAGTGACCCGACGGTTTCCCCCGTCTCATCCGGGCCTGCCTGACCCGGCCCCGGTCGTACACCGGGTGCGTAACAGGGAGTTTGTGAAACGTATGACGACCCAGCAGAAAAAATCTTCGGCACGCCAGGGCTTCAAGACCGGTGAAGCGATCGTTTACCCGGCACATGGCGTAGGTATGATTACCGCGATCGAAGAGCAGGAAGTGGCGGGCATGAAGCTCGAGCTTTTCGTGATCGATTTCGAGAAGGACAAGATGCGGCTCAAGGTGCCGGTGGCTAAGGCTGTCAGCATCGGCATGCGCAAGCTCTCCGAAACCGACTTCGTCGAGCGGGCCCTCAAGGTGGTGCAGGGCAAGGCGCGCGTGAAGCGCACCATGTGGTCGCGCCGCGCCCAGGAGTATGATGCAAAGATCAACTCTGGAGACTTGATCTCCATTGCGGAGGTCGTGCGTGATCTTTACCGCGCGGAAAACCAGCCGGAACAATCCTATTCGGAGCGCCAGCTCTATGAAGCTGCCCTCGATCGAATGGCGCGGGAGATTGCAGCGGTCAACAAGATGTCTGACACGGAAGCCGTACGTCTGGTCGAGGTAAACCTCGCCAAGGGCCCGAAGCGCGGCAAGGTCGTTGAAGAAGAAGAGTCCCAGGCCGAAGCCGCATAAGCTTCGGCTGCATCGTAACTTTGAGAAACCCGGCCATTGTGCCGGGTTTTTTATTGGAACTTTTTCTCGCGCAGGACGTTAACCCGCCGGAACGGCGACAACTGTGGCGTCTGCAGACGCTTCAAGAACCGCTCCTCAAAACAGGAAATAGGGGCCAGCCGCGAGATGGCAAGGCCTCTTGGGAACGAAGAGGGGACGAGGAAGGCGGAGTGGGTAAATCGTGGCGGCGGCCGCGGCACCATCTGACTGTCATTCTTGTCGAAGCCAGCCAACGTCACGGAGAAGACACGATGAAAGCCATGTCTGCGGACCGCAATATGATCAAGATTGCAATGTCAGCTCCCTATCTGGCCAGAGACGAGGAGCGCAGTCTCGCGGTCCGGTGGAAGGATGACCAGGACCAGGATGCCCGCAATCAGATCGCCCTTGCCCATATGCGGCTCGTTATCGCCATGGCATCCAAATTCCGCGGCTTCGGCCTGCCGATGAGCGACCTCGTTCAGGAAGGTTATGTCGGGCTTCTGGAGGCGGCCGCCCGCTTCGAACCGGCCCGCGATGTCCGGTTCTCTACCTATGCCAGCTGGTGGATTCGCGCCTCAATGCAGGACTACATCCTTCGCAACTGGTCAATCGTCCGCGGTGGAACGAGCTCCGCGCAAAAGGCGCTGTTCTTCAACCTTCGCCGGCTGCGTGCGAAGCTCGCACGGGGCGACAGCAACCTTACATCGCGGGCTATCCATGAGGAAATTGCTGTTGCGCTCGGCGTAAGTGTCGCGGACGTTCAGACCATGGACGCCCGTTTGTCGGGCAATGACGCCTCACTTCAGGCACCCTCCATAGCCGGCGATGCAGACAGCAGCGAGCGGCTGGACATGCTTGCAAGCGGCGAACCCCTTCCCGACGAGCAGGTCTCCGGCATGATCGACGGAGAGCGGCGCATGCGCTGGCTACACGGAGCTCTCACCAAGCTGAATGACCGCGAGAAGAAGATCATCCGGGCTCGCCGGCTGACGGACGAAGGAGCAACGCTTGAGGCGCTTGGTGCTGAACTCGGCATTTCCAAGGAACGCGTGCGCCAAATCGAAAGCCGCGCCATGGAAAAGCTGAAGTCGGCGCTGGTCTCCGCGAATCCCCAGATGGCCGCCTGCTAAGCTGCCAAGGGATTATTCCGAGACGATCTTGAACCGCTGACCCGGCGAGACTGCAGCGCCAGCCGGGAGCGCGTTGATCACTCGGAAAAGGTCCAGCTTCCGGTTGGTCCCCATCATTCGCGCCGCCATGGTCGCAAGCGTATCCTGTGGGCCTGCAGTTACCACCCTCACACGCAATGGTTTGAGGGACGCAATTTCCTGTGGCTTCATCTTCCTGAAGCTTGACTTCAGTACGGTGGAAACCGTTTCCAGTGCCGGGCTACCCTTCGGAACGGCGGTGAGGAAGCGAAAGATCTGATCATCGATCCGGATGACGGTGACGTCAAAATCCCAACGCTCCGCCGAGGCGCGGGCCGTGGCTGCCGGAAGTCCGTTAACACTGGCCATACGCACGCTTTCCGGCTTGAGACCGGCGACCCAGCCGCTGGTGAGGTAGTTGGTCAGGCTGGTCGTGTCACCGGCGTCGACGCCATCGAAACGGATCGCGGTTTCGCCGGGGCCAGTTGCAAGGACGGCATCCACCTTGTTGTCGATCTGGAAATCCTTCGGCACCTCGAAGCGTATGCCGAGGCTCCCGTGCAGGAATGTCTGTCCGCGAACGAAGCCTTCTTCCGGGCTGTCACCGAAGAGAAGCCCGTCGATGCCCGCGAGATAGTAGTCCCGGCCGCGGTCGCCGACGGTGCCTTCCATCCCTTGTGCGCGAGCGTGACGACGGGCGAGGTCGACCCGCTGGGGCGCATTCGGGTGGCTCGACAGGAAGTCCAGGCTCTGGTCGCTGTCCGGATCCACCGAGGAGAAGCGCGCATAGGCCGCCATGGAGTCGAGGAACCGGGGTGCAGCATAAGGGTCATAGCCCGCTTCCCCCAGCATCCGGACACCGATGACATCGGCCTGCAATTCCTGCTGCCGCGAAAAGGCCGCGAGGCGAAGCTTGCCGCGTGCCAGCGCCTGCTTGCCGGCGAGGTCGCTGGACAGGACCTCGGCCACGACTCGGCTGGCAATCACCTCCGCTTCCTCGCGCTTCTGACGCTCGATTCCGTGATTGGCGGTCACGTGAGCCATCTCGTGAGAAAGAACGGCCGCCACTTCCGAGGCATCATTGGCGAGTGCGAGCAGTCCGCGCGTCACGTAAAGATAGCCGCCCGGGAGGGCGAACGCATTGATCGCCGGCGAGTTCAGGATGGTGATGCGATAGGACTGCGAGGGGTTCTCCGAGACGGCAGTCAGCGCTCCGGCAATACGGGCGACGAGCTTCTCCGTCTTGGCGTCGTGATATTCTCCGCCATAGCTCGCGACGATCCGTGGATGTTCCCGCGCACCCATCTGCGCCCGCGGGTCGTTCTTCTGGACCTCGTCGACGATCTGCGGGTTATCGGAGGGGGCGACATTCGGCTGGTAAGCCTGGTCGAGAATTGACTGGCAGCCGGAGAGCGCGGTAGCCCCTGCGAGCAGAAGAGCGAGATGCCTTGCCGCACGCGCAGTACCGGCTCGGCGGGGTGTCGTCCCTTCACGCATCATCGTCAGCAAT
The DNA here is from genome assembly GCF_000967425.1 of Pseudorhizobium banfieldiae. NCBI lineage: Bacteria > Pseudomonadati > Pseudomonadota > Alphaproteobacteria > Hyphomicrobiales > Rhizobiaceae > Pseudorhizobium > Pseudorhizobium banfieldiae. Next base: position 3,511,082 of record NZ_FO082820.1, on the reverse strand, counting down.
TTCGGCTTCGTCATTATCCAGACCCGCTTCCCGATCATCCATCGGGTATGCCCCACCGTAAACAAGACCGGCCGCTCCTGTCGCCGGCTTAGCGATTTTCCTTCAGCCAATATAGTGCTTCTTGTTCAGATCGCCTGTGGCGGCCAAAGCAGAAAGACGCTGTTGCTGCGATGCCACCGTGCCACGACCAAATTGTGGCACAGGCTTCAGCTGGCGAGGAATTGAACGACGGCGGGGATGTCGCATCGCCGGAGGAAATCTTCTACTGGAGCGTTCACGAGCACATTCCCGCCCTCCATGAAGATCACATGGCTCGCAAGGCGTCGCAGCTCATCCCGGTCGTGCGTTACCAGGATGACCGTGCTTTTCGTTTCTCGGTGCAGTTCCGATAGAAGATTTGCCATGGTCTGCCGCAGCCCCGGATCAAGCGCTGCGAAGGGTTCATCCATTAGCAGGACCGGTTTCTCGCGAACAAGAGCGCGGGCGAACGCCACGCGTTGCTGCTCGCCTCCGGAAAGCGTCGGTGGCAGCCGGCGCTCCATTCTTCCGAGAGCGACACGATCGAGTGCAGAGACGACGGCCTGTCTCTCCCCTACGGTCAGTCTGCGAAGGGACGGATTGATCCCGAGCGCCACGTTGGTGAAGACGTCAAGATGCCCGAAGAGATTGTTGTTCTGGAAGATCAGCGACACGGGTCGTTCCGATGGATGCCGGAACGTCAGATCCTGGCCGTTAAAGAGGACGCGACCACTGTCGGGGACCTCGAAGCCCGCGACCAGGTTCAGAAGGGTGGACTTGCCTGCGCCGGACGGTCCGGCAACCGCTGTGATCGTTCCGGGTGGAATGTCGCAGTCCAGGTGGAAGCGTGTGCTTCCCAGCGTCAGATCAACGCGGTCCAGGCGGATTTCCGGCGGATCGTCATCGACGGGCATGATGTGTTCCGTTCATTCGCCAGCCCGAAGTGCCGATGATCGTAAGCAGAAGGCATGCCGCGGCAAGGAGAAGCGCCAAGCCATCGGCATCCTGCGTACGATAGCTGGAAAGGCTGCTGTAGAGGAGCCAGGGCAGGGTTACGAAGTCGCTGGAGGCGAAGAGCGCAACGGCGCCCAGATCTCCAAGGGAGAGCGACATTGCAAAGGAGAATGCGAGGAGCGCCGGCCGCGTCAGAACCGGTCGGTCGATGCGCCAGAAGCGCGTCCAGCCGCCGATCCCTAGACTCGCCGTGAGTCGTCCGGAGCGGTCGCGGTTCTCCTTCATTGCCGGCTCTAACACCCTGATGACGAAGGGGATTGCCATCAGCGCGTTGATTGCAACGACGATCCAACCAACCCATAGCGATGCCGAGCCTGAAAGCCTCAGAAGCAGGAACCAGCCCGTCCCAAGCACGACCGGGGGGACTAGGAGAACAAGAAAGGAAGTGGCATCCAGAATGGCAGAGAAACCCCGCAGCAGGACGCCAGGGTTCTTCCGGTCGGCAATCGCCAGGCGCGCATCGATGAGCGTGACCGATGCCATCACCGCCAGCAGGCCTGAAGCCAGTGCAATCAGCGTGCTCGTTGCCAGCGCCCGCTGGAACGCGTCGCTCGCCACGAGGCGCGGGAGGTCTGCCTGGATTCCCGCCCGGAGAACGGCGAGCAGCGGCATCAGGATGAAAGCTGTGGCGACGGCGATGACCAGAGTGTCCCATACCCGCGCCGCGGCTCCTTTGCCGTCGAATCGCCTAACGCGGTGGCCGCTGCTCGGCGATCGGTCGTCGGTCACAGGCAGCCGGGACAGGATGATCAGGAGCATGGCCGTCAGCCCGATCTGCAGCAGTGACAGTCCAACTGCACGGGCAGGATCAAAATTGAAGCGCAGTGACTGGTAGATCGCAACTTCAAGCGTTGTGGCAGCCGGACCTCCGCCCAGTACCAGAACGAGCGTGAAGCTGGTTGCGCAAAGCATGACGATCAGGCCCGCGACGCCTGGCAGGACCCGCAAAAGGACAGGCCATTCGACGAACCGGAAGATGGCGCCAGGCCGCATGCCCAGCTGTGCGGCCAGCATCCAGTATTCGCCCGGCAGCCGATCGAGCGAGGCCACCATCAGGCGGCATGCGAGAGGCAGGTTGAAGAAGACGTGTGCGAGCAGGATGCCGCCAAGACCGTAGATGCTGACCGGCTCGTCGAGACCGCCGCGCAGGAGAAGCGAATTGACCAGTCCTTGCCTCCCCCAGATCGTAATGAGGCCAAGGGCAGCGACGAGTGCGGGCAGACCCATCGGCAGCGCCATCAGCCGCAGGATCCAGAGCCTGCCCGGAAGTTGCGGCCGCCGAGCCAGCGCCAATGCGACCGGAATCGCCAGGCCGATAGACAGCAAAGTGGAGAGCCCTGCCTGAAGAAGCGTGAAACGCAGCACGCGCGCCGTGTAATCTGTACAGAGTGCCTCGCCGCCAGCGTCCGGCGCCGCGGCAAGGAGGGAATAGGTGGCAAGACTGATGAAGGCAGCGACGCTTGCGAAGGTGGCGATACCTCCACCGATTGCAGTTTGCTGCTCCCGCCTCGTCAGCATCGAGCTTTAGCGTCCGCTCATCGCCGCCAGCCACTCATCGATCCAGGCCTGCCGGTTTCTCGCCACGTGCGCGGAGTCCATGAGGAAGGTCTTTTCCGGCTGGACGAGGCGGTCGAACGCTTCCGGCAAGGGCTCGCTCGTCTTGCCGGCGGGCATCATCCAGTTGGTGGTCGGTACGATGTTCTGGAAGGCCGGCGACATCATGAATTCGAGAAACTGGCGCGCCAGGTCCTTATCCTCCGATGTCCGCAACAGACCTGCGACCTCGATCTGGATATAGTGGCCTTCCGAGAAGGGCACTGCCTGGTACCGATCAATGTCCTCGGCCACCATGTGATAGGCAGGGGAGGTGGTATAGGAGAGAACCATCGGGACCTCTCCCTTGGTGAACAATCCATAGGCCTCAGACCAGCCCGGCGTGACCGTCAGGATGCGTCGACGAAGCTTTGCCCATGCCGCCTCGGCCTCCTCGCCGTAAACCGACTTCATCCACAAAAGCAGACCGAGGCCTGGGGTGGAGGTTCTCGGATCCTGGATGACGATCTTTTCGGAAGGGTCGCCCTCAACCAGCTCCTTCAGGCTGGCCGGCGGGGCGGCGATCGATTGGGTGTCGTATATGACGGCGAAGTGTCCGTAATCGTAGGGGATGAAGACGTCGTCCCCGTACCCGCCCGGCACGCTGATGGGACTTGTATCCAGTCCATGCCTTTCGAACAGGCCAGTGGCCTTGGCTTCATCGGCAAGATTGGTGTCGAGACCGAGAACGATGTCAGCCTCGTTATTCTCGCCTTCGAGCTTCAACCGCGAAAGAAGTGCGACGCCATCCGCGACCGCCACGAAGTTGACGCGGCAGGTGCAGGATTTCTCGAACTCTTCCTTGACCCTTGGCCCCGGGCCCCATTCGGCGGTGAAGCTTTCATAGGTGTAGACGGTCAGGCTGCGCTCCTCGGCGACTGCCGAGGTTGAAGCGATCATCGCCGCAATGAAAAGCGAAAGTGCCGAGAGCCGCATCGATGCCTCCTCTTTGGCAGAAAGGACGAGGGGCTGATGGACGCCGTTCTAATCCCTCCGCCGGTGTGAACCGGATCAGGTTCTGCGGGTTGGCGAAAGCCTCTCAGCCACAAAGTGGCACCCCGTTAGATCGGTCAGAGATGTAGCGATCGATCCGGCGCTTGGCAAGCGCCGCCCATGGTTGCTCACTGGGCGTTAGTGGGCGCTTTGAAGGACGCGAAGCTCGCGGGGGAGTTCGGCATAACCTCCCGTTCGGCCTGCAAGGATATAGCCGATCGTCTGCTCGATCACATGCGGCATTACCGGCTTCGTCAGCACCCCGAGCGGCCCATAGCTTCCGGCTTCGATCTCTTCAGGATTGGCAGTCATGAAGATGACCGCAACGCCATATTTCTCGGCGAGTTCGCGGCCGATCGACGGTCCAGTCTTGCCGTCAGCCAGATTGACATCGACAAGGGCAATGTCTGCCGACTGGGCGAGTGCCAGGGCGGGGTTGCGGCCATTGGCGAGGCCTGCGACCTTCAAGCCCATGGCTTCGACCGTATCGGCCACGTCCAAGGCGATGAGAAACTCGTCTTCCACGATCAGGACGCGATGTTCCTCAGAGACCGGGGTCTGCCAACCACTCGTTACACTTGTCAGCATCGGATGCTCCTGATGGTTCGGTGCCGCTTCGTACCGATCCCGGCCGTGCCGCATCGATACTGCCACCCGAACGACCACCTGCCGTCATTGTTCCGCAATGTGACAGGTTGACGGGTTTCAAGTGCGTTTCATGGATAACAGATGGTTAACGTCACCCCTCCAACTCCTCGCGCAGCATTTCAAGCTCGAGCCATTCCTCTTCCATCTCTGCGAGCTGCTTGCGTAGCGCCTCCAGTTCAGAAGCCAGGGCGGTGAAGCCTGCCGGATCTCTCGTGAAAAGGTAGGGATCCGCCATTCGCTTCTCCCGGGCGGAAATCTCGGCCTCGGCCTTGGCGATGTCCTTCGGCAGGTTCTCCAGCGCGAACTTCTGCTTGAAGGACAGCTTGCCGCGGTTTTTCGGCGCCTCAGCGGCCGGCGCCGACGTCTCCGTCCTCTCCCTTGCCTGGCGTTCGGAACGCCGCCTTTCCTCCTGGACGCCGCGGCGTTGTGCCAGCATGTCGGAGTACCCGCCTGCATATTCGATCCAGCGCCCGTCCGGCGTTTCCGGATCGGCGGGTGCTATGGTCGAGGTGACCGTCCGGTCGAGGAAGTCGCGGTCGTGGCTGACCAGAATGACAGTGCCGTTGTAGCCGGCGACGATCTCCTGCAGCAGATCCAGTGTCTCGATGTCGAGATCGTTGGTCGGCTCATCGAGGATCAGCAGGTTGGAGGGCCTGGCCATGATCCGCGCCAGGATCAGCCGTGCCCGCTCGCCGCCGGAAAGGTTCTTGATCGGCGTGCGGATCTGCTCGGGCTGGAACAGGAAATCCTTCATGTAGCCCGCGACGTGACGCTGCTCGCCATTGACGAGAAGCGTTTCGCCGCGTCCGTCGGTGAGGTAGTGGGAAAGCGTGTCCTCGGGATCGAGGTCCTCCCGCTTCTGGTCCAGCGTGGCGATTTCGAGATTTGTCCCGAGCCGCACCGTTCCCGAATCCGGATCGAGCTGCCCCGTCAGCATCTTCAACAGCGTCGTCTTTCCGGCACCGTTGGGTCCCACAAGGCCTATCCTGTCGCCGCGGTGTACGCGGATGGAGAAGGGCGCGACGATAAGCCGGTGTCCATAACTCTTGGTGATCGCTTCTGCCTCGATCACCAGCTTTCCGGATTCCCGACCTTCCGATGCCGCCGCCTGGACTGACCCTTGCGGGCCTTTGTGACCGCGATAGGCGGCACGCATCGTCTGCAGTTCCCCCAGCCGGCGCATGTTGCGCTTGCGCCGGGCCGTCACGCCGTAGCGCAGCCAGTGCTCCTCGCGCTCGATCGCCTTGCCCAGCTTGTGCTGCTCCAGTTCCTCCGCCGCCAGTACCTCGTCCCTCCAAGCCTCGAAATACGAAAATCCGCGATCGAGACGTCGCGACGTGCCGCGATCGAGCCAAACCGTCGCCGTCGATACCTTCTCTAGGAAGCGCCGGTCGTGTGAGATGAGGACGAGAGCGCTCCGCGTCTTCCTCAGTTCCTCCTCCAGCCATTCGATCGTCGGCAGGTCGAGATGGTTGGTCGGCTCGTCCAGCATCAGGATGTCTGGTTCTGGCGCCATGACGCGGGCGAGCGCCGCCCGCCGGGCCTCGCCTCCCGACAGTCGGTTCGGATCCTCTTCGCCGCTCAGGCCGAGATGCTCCAGGAGGTAGGTGACGCGATAGGGATCGTCCCCTGGACCGAGGCCCGCTTCGGCATAGGCCTGTACCGTCCGGTGGTCCCCAAAATCCGGCGCCTGCTCCAGGTATCGTATGGTGGCACCCGGATGGCGGAATACTTCCCCGGACTGCGGCTCGACCAACCCAGCCGCGATCTTCATCAGGGTCGACTTGCCGGATCCGTTGCGGCCGACGAGGCAGATGCGGTCGCCCGGCTCCACCTGCAGTCCCGCACCGGCCAGGAGAGGCGTGCCCCCGAAGCTCAGGAAGATGTCGTCGAGTTTGAGGATGGGAGGTGCCACGGTTCAGGCTCCTGTCAGATCGTATGGGCGGGCGAAGATCATCGCCTTCCCGCGCTTGAGCGAGAAGGCCACCGGACCCTCTGCCACATTGGAAATCGTCCGCGACGAGCCGAAGGGCAAGACGAAGTTCTCGAGCGGATAACGGGCGTTGAGGATGTCGAGGCCTTCCAGCTCGGAAAAACCGATGACAGAGAACAGCGAGCCTGCCGGCAGATCCAGAAGGCGGCGTCCGGGAAGCAGAGGGACGGCTTCTTCGGCGCCGGAGGTCAGAAGGACTTCAATGCCACGTTCGGCCAGGCTGAGGGCGTGGAAGACATGCTGCAGGGCATGGTCGCTTCGCTCGCCGCCGAGCGCGCCAGCAAGCACCAAGCGCTCGGCACCCCGGTCAATCGCTTCCGCCGTCGCGATCTCTCCATCCGTCTCGTTCTTCGCTGCGGGGTAGGGCTGCCGCGGAACTCCGGACTGCGCCTCGATCAGCGCGGGCGGTGTCGAGTCGAAATCACCGACCCAGAGCTCAGGCTCGATGCGGAGGGTTGCGGCATGTCGCATGCCGCCGTCGGCCGCGATGAAGCGGCTTCCTTCGAGCGCTTCGCGCAGCCGCTGCGTGACGGTGAGCTCGCCTCCGAGGAGGATCGTGAACGTGGACTTGGTCATTGGGGATGTCCATAGCCCAGACCGACAGGCAAGGGAAAGCGGCTTGCACCGGTTCGGCCGAGCTTTTAGGTTGCCGCCAAAATTCCCTACAGGTCTCCTCATGCAGTTTCATGGTACATCCGACTATATCGCCGATACCGACCTGATGGTCGCGGTCAACGCAGCCATCCGCCTCGAGCGACCGCTCCTGGTCAAGGGCGAGCCGGGGGCCGGCAAGACGGAACTCGCCCGGCAGATCGCCTCGGCGCTCGGTCTCGATCTCATCGAGTGGAACGTCAAGTCGACTACCAAGGCTCAGCAAGGCCTTTACGAGTACGATGCTGTCTCGCGTCTGCGCGACAGCCAACTCGGTGACGAGCGCGTGAATGACGTTCGCAACTATATCCGGCAGGGGAAGCTCTGGCAGGCCTTTGCCGCGCCGCAGAAGACCGTCCTGCTGATCGACGAGATCGACAAGGCGGATATCGAGTTTCCGAACGACCTCCTGCAGGAACTCGACCGGATGGACTTCCATGTCTACGAGACAGGCGAGACGGTGAAGGCGCAGCAGAGGCCGATCGTCATCATCACCTCGAACAACGAGAAGGAACTGCCGGATGCCTTCCTTCGCCGCTGTTTCTTCCATTACATCCGGTTTCCTGATGCCGAGACCCTCGCGCGCATCGTCGAGGTGCACTATCCGGGCATCAAGCAGGAACTGGTCCGAAACGCTCTGGCGCAGTTCTATCAGATCAGGGAGGTGCCGGGCCTGCGCAAGAAGCCGTCCACCTCCGAGGCGCTCGACTGGATCCGGTTGCTGGTCTCAGACGACATCGACCCAGCCGACCTGCGTGCCGACGTCAAGACGATCCTGCCCCGGCTGCACGGGGCATTGCTGAAGAACGAGCAGGACGTCCACCTGTTCGAACGGCTGGCCTTCATGGCCCGGCGGGAACGGTAGCCCCCCGGCATCGGCGGCCGCAATTGACCTGAGGGGAAGAAGAGCCTATCTAGATTGCACTTCGTGGTGATTTGGCCGGCCGGCTTGCAGCCACGTTAAACAAGTCGCTAAAGGGCCGCGCGAAGTTCACTTTGACGCGCCGGTTGCGATTTGTCGCCGCCGGCTTTTTGTTTTGTGAGTGTGCGATGCCGATCAAGATCCCCGATACGCTGCCCGCCTTCGAAATCCTCGTGCAGGAGGGCGTGCGGGTGATGACCGAGACGGTTGCGGTACGGCAGGACATCCGGCCGCTGCAGATCGGGCTCCTCAACCTCATGCCGAACAAGATCAAGACCGAGCTGCAGATGGCGCGCCTCGTCGGCGCGACTCCGCTTCAGGTGGAGCTGTCGCTGGTAAGGATCGGTGGCCACAAGGCGAAGAACACGTCGGAGGAGCACCTGCTCTCCTTCTACGATACCTGGGACGAGGTGAAGCATCGGAAGTTCGACGGCTTCATCATCACCGGTGCGCCGGTCGAGACGCTGCCCTTCGAGAGCGTGACCTACTGGGACGAGATGCAGCAGATCCTCGACTGGACAACCACCAATGTCCATTCGACGATGAATGTCTGCTGGGGCGCAATGGCGGCGATCTACCACTTCCATGGCGTGCAGAAGCACGAGTTGAAGGAGAAGGCGTTCGGGGTCTACCGCCACCGCAATCTCTGCCCCTCGTCCGTCTACCTGACCGGCTTCTCGGACGACTTCCAGGTGCCGGTGTCGCGCTGGACGGAGGTTCGCCGCGAGGACATCGACAAGATCCCGGACCTCAGGATCCTGATGGAATCGGACGAGATGGGGGTCTGCCTCGTCGAGGAAGCGAAAGGCCGCCGACTCTACATGTTCAATCACGTGGAATATGATTCCACGTCGCTGGCGGAGGAGTACTTCCGCGACGTCAATGCGGGCGTGCCGATCAAGATGCCGCACGACTACTTTCCGCATAATGACGTGACGCTGCCGCCGCAGAACCGCTGGCGCAGCCACGCGCATCTCCTGTTCGGCAACTGGATCAACGAGATCTACCAGACCACCCATTACGACCTGGAGCGGATCGGGACCGAGTAGAATGCTGCTTTCGTTTTTCCTGCAGCTGAGGGTGGAAAAGGTGCCCGTCACGCTGCGCGAATACCTGAGCCTCATCGAGGGGATGAAGCAGGGCCTGGCGGATTTCGATATCGACGCCTTCTACTTTCTCGCGCGCACCTGCCTGGTGAAGGACGAGCGACACATCGATCGGTTCGATCGGGTCTTCGCGTCGCACTTCCGTGGGCTGCAGGCGGTATCGGGAGAGGCCGGACTGGAGGCGAGCGAACTCCCAGAGGAGTGGCTGCGCAGGCTCGCGGAAAAGCACCTGACGGAGGAAGAGAAGCGGCTCATCGAGACGCTCGGCGGCTTCGAGAAGCTGATGGAGACGCTGCGCAAGCGGCTGGAGGAGCAGAAGGGCCGCCACCAGGGTGGATCGAAGTGGATCGGAACTGCCGGCACTTCGCCCTTCGGCGCCTATGGCTACAACCCCGAGGGTGTCCGCATCGGGCAGGAGGGCTCGCGGCATCGTCGTGCGGTCAAGGTCTGGGACAAGCGCGAGTTTTCCGACCTCGACGACACGGTGGAACTCGGCACCCGTAACATCAAGATCGCCCTTCGCCGGCTGCGGCGGTGGGTGCGGGAGGGTGCCGCAGAGGAATTCGACCTGCAGGGGACAATCCGCTCCACCGCGGAACACGGATATCTCGACGTGCAGACGCGACCCGAGCGCCGCAACGCCGTCAAGCTCTTGATGTTCTTCGATGTCGGAGGCTCTATGGACGACCATGTGCGGGAGGTCGAGGAGCTTTTCTCCGCCGTCCGCAGCGAATTTCGCCACCTGGAGCATTTTTATTTCCACAACTGTCTCTACGAGAGCGTCTGGAAAAACAATGGCCGGCGGTCGGAGCGACTGCCCACGGAAGCGATCATTAACGGGTTTGGCAGCGACTACCGGGTGATCTTCGTTGGGGACGCATCGATGAGCCCCTACGAGATCAGCCATCCGGGTGGTTCCGTGGAGCACTGGAACAAGGAACCGGGAGAGACTTGGCTTCGCCGCATCACCGCACACTTCCACCGCTTCGCCTGGATCAATCCGGTACAGGAAGCGCACTGGAGCTACGTGCAGTCTATCGCGATGATGCGCCACATACTGTCGGAGCGGATGTACCCGCTCACCCTCGGCGGCCTGGAGCAGGTTACGCGGGTCCTCAGCCGCTAGCTTTGTCGTTGCATCATCCGCCTGAATCGATCAGGTTCTGCGGCGCTGACCGGGAGGGTGCAATGGCAGAGCAGGAAGTCTTCGGCAAAACGTCACGGGGCGAGACGGTCCATCGTCTGCGGATTTCCGGCGGCGGTCTCACGGCTTCCATCCTGACGTGGGGGGCGATGATCCAGGACCTGCGCCTGGACGGTCACAAGCCGCCGCTGGTGCTCGGCTTCGAAGCCTTCGACGACTATCCCCGCTACTCCCCCTATTTCGGGGCAACGCCCGGTCGCGTCGCCAACCGCATTACAGGTGGGCGTTTCAGGCTGGACGGCAAGCTTCACCAGTTGGAGCTCAACGAGAACGGCGTCACCCACCTCCACGGCGGCAGCGACGGCATCGCGAAGCGGGTCTGGGACATCGTAGACCTTGCGGCAGACCGGGTCGTGTTGCGGATCACCGATCCCGATGGCCGGGCGGGGTATCCGGGCAACTGCACCATTACCGCCACCTATAACCTTGCCGCCGATGGTGTGCTCCGCGTGCTCTACGAATCTTCGGCCGACCAGCCGACACCCTGCAACATCTGCCAGCACAGCTACTTCAATCTCGACGGCGCGGAGACGGCGCTCGGCCACGACATCATGATTGCAGCCGACCACATTCTGGAGGTCGACGAGCGGCAGTGTCCGACGGGAAACCTGACGGCTGTCGACGGCACGCCGTACGACCTGAGGGTCATGGGCCCGACGGACCGTTTGCAGAACGGCGAGCGTCTCCTCTTCGACCACAACTTCTGCCTTTCGGAGGGGCGGGTGGCGAAGCGCTCCGTGGCGCTTGCCCGCAGCGTCAATTCCGGCGTCTCGCTGGAAGTCCGCACCACGGAGCCCGGCATCCAGTTTTATTCGGGCTACAAGCTGAGAGTGCCGACCCCTGGCCTCGAAGGCCGTCAGTATCCGGCCTTTGCGGGCTTCTGCCTCGAAACGCAAGGCTGGCCGGATGCGGTGAACCATCCCGGCTTCCCAAGCGCGATCCTGAGGCCGGGCGAAGTGCTGCGCCAGGAGACGGACTACGTCTTCATGAAGAACTGAAGCCGCCCTCGGCTTCCGGCAGGCTGGAACCGCTGCCACCACGGCGGCAGGTCGCCTGCGGGCCGATGAGGGGAAAACAGCAGGGGACCGTGCGAACGCGCTACTGCTGAAGGTTGTCAGCCTTGGTCGGAACAGTCAATGGGAGAGAGAATTGGAGCGGGTGAAGCGATTCGAACGCTCGACCCCAACCTTGGCAAGGTTGTGCTCTACCCCTGAGCTACACCCGCTCATATCCGCGATCCTGGGGTAGTGGGTGGATCGTGGGCCGGCCGTGTGGCGGCGACGGGCGGTATATGGCCTAACTCGTTTTTGAATGCAACAGGGAAAAGACGATGGTGTCGAGAAATTTTCACTGCCACCGGCGCCCAGACTGAGCTTGCCAATGGGCAAGCGGCGAGGCGCAAGCCACCCATGAGGCTCCTGTGCTTGCCCCCTTCCTGCAGGCAGGATAATCCGGTGCCTGCGGCGGCACGGCCGCCCGACCTGAACAATGGACAAGTGCTGACATGAACGACATCGCGATCCTGCCTGCGCCCACGACCCCCGAGGCTTTCTACGCTTTTCTCGACAAGCTCGGCATCGCCCACAAGACGAAGACGCATGCCCCGGTCTTCACGGTGGCGGAATCGGTGAGCCTGCGCGACGAGATCCCTGGCGGGCACACGAAGAACCTCTTCGTCAAGGACAAGAAGGACCGCTACTTCGTCCTGACGGTGGAAGAGAACGCGACGGTGGACCTGAAGGCGGTCCACAAGGTGATCGGTGCGTCGGGCCGAGTCTCCTTCGGCCGTCCGGAGAAGATGATGGAATATCTCGGCGTCATGCCAGGCTCCGTCACGGTGTTCGGCGCGATCAACGATACGGCCGGGAATGTCACCTTTGTTCTCGACGAGGATCTGATGAAGCATGAGCTCATCAACGGCCACCCGCTTTCCAACGATGCCACCACGTCCGTCAGTCGCGACGACCTGCTTCGCTTCCTGGAGGCGACCGGCCACACGCCGCTTGTCTTGAAAGTCACCGACTGACATACGATGTTTCGCGGCGTATAACGCGGCGAAGACGAGACCGGGAGACAGCATTCATGAGCGGCACAGACAACCCCTATGGCGGCTCCTATGGTGGCCAGATGACGGCCAAGGCGCAGTTCGGCGGTGCGGCCGCAGCGAGCGGCGGCAATGGCGCAGGATCCTTCATCAAGGATACCAGCACGGCGGCCTTTCCTGCCGACGTGATGGAGGAATCGCGTCGCCAGCCTGTCCTGGTGGATTTCTGGGCGCCGTGGTGCGGGCCCTGCAAGCAGCTCACGCCCGTCCTGGAGCGCGTCGTCAACGAGGCGCAAGGGCGGGTGAAGCTCGTCAAGCTGAACATCGATGACCACCCCGCCATACCGGGCCAGATGGGCATCCAGTCGATCCCGGCCGTTGTCGCCTTTGTTGACGGGCGGCCGGTCGACGGGTTCATGGGGGCGGTGCCGGAGACCCAGATCCGGCAGTTCATCGACAAGGTCGCCGGTCCGGCGGGTGCCGATCAGGCTGCCGAGATCGAGGCTGCCGTTGGCGAGGCGGATGGTCTGCTTGCAGCCGGCGACGTCCAGTCGGCCGCCCAGCTCTACGGTGCTGTCCTGCAGGCGGATCCAGAAAATGCGAAGGCCGCTGCCGGGATGATGCGCTGCATGATCGAACTGGGCGATCTCGCGCGCGCTTCCCAGATGCTGCACTCGCTTCCCCCGGAAATTGCTGGCGACCCTGCCGTGCAGGCCGTAGCGAAGAAGCTCGAGCAGTTCGAGGAAGCGCGCAAGCTCGGCGACCCGGCTGCGCTCGAACACCAGTTGTCGCTCCATCCGGACGATCACGAGACGCGGCTGAAGCTCGCCAAGGTCCGCAATGCCGAAGGCAAGCGCGAGGAGGCAGCGGAGCACCTGCTGATCATCATGCGCAAGGACCGCAGCTTCGACGACGACGGCGCACGCCGCCAGCTCGTCGAGTTCTTCGAGGCTTGGGGGCCAAAGGATCCGAACACGATCGCCGCACGCCGGCGGATGTCGTCCATCCTGTTTGCCTGAGCCGGGCTGCCGTTAGGCGGCCTTGCGCTCCGCGCCCGGCGCCCCACATTACCGGCAATGGCGGTGTGGGCACCATGCCCGGTGGTCCTCTGGAGGATTGGGCCTAATGATTGTGGGTAATGCAAGATATGTGAAGCGGGAGGACCTGCCGGAGACGGTGCGGGTATTTCCCTTGACCGGGGCGCTTCTTCTGCCTGGTGGCCAGTTGCCGCTCAATATATTCGAGCCGCGCTATCTTGCCCTGTTCGATGCGGCATTGGCAGGTGACCGCCTGATCGGCATCGTGCAGCCGGCCCTGTCGGATCAGGGCGGAAACGACGTCGCAAGCCCAGTGCTCAGCAGCGTCGGGTGCATCGGGCGGATTACCTCGTTTGCCGAGACGGGAGACGGCCGCTACATCACTTCGCTCAGCGGGGTTTGCCGTTTTCGTCTCCTGGAGGAGATCGGCGAGGGCCATCCGTTCCGCAGCTTCAGGATCGCTCCATTGATGGCGGACCTCTCCGCCGAGGACGATGAGGCTGCGGTTGATCGCGCCGAACTGCTTCGTGTCTTTCGTGCCTATTTGGATGCAAACAAGCTCGAAGCCGACTGGGAGAGCGTGGAGCGGGCGGGCAACCGGACTCTGGTGAACTCGCTTTCGATGATGTCGCCCTTTGGTCCGGCCGAGAAGCAGGCGTTGCTTGAGGCTCCCGACCTCAGGACACGGGCAGAGACGCTGATCGCCATCACGGAGATCCTGCTTGCCCGCGGAACCGGCGACACCGACACCGTGCTACAGTAGGGTGCCATGGATCAGATTGTCAGCAAGGTCGACCCCAAACTGCTCGAACTTCTGGTCTGTCCGCTGTCGAAGGCAAGACTGAGTTTCGATCGCGAGGCAAATGAACTCGTCTCCGAAAAGGCGCGGCTCGCCTATCCCATCCGCGATGGTGTGCCGATCATGCTGGTCTCGGAGGCTAGACGGCTGGAAGATTAGCCGCCGGCATCAGATCGGGTGTCCCGCCAGCAGCTTTGGCTGATTGGGTGCGGACGTGCCGGCAGCCTCTCCGATGAAGTAGGATTTCAGGCCGGGCAGCCGTTCCACCAGCGATAGTCCGAAGTCGCGGGCGATCCGGATCGGCGTGATGTCGTTGGAGAAGAGGCGGTTCAGCACGTCCGTGGTTACCCCCATACGGAAGGTGTCGAAACGGCGCCAGGACTGGTAGCGCTCGAGTACGTTCAGGGCGCCGATGTCGAGACCCAGCCGATCCGCTTCGACGACCGTCTCCGCGAGCGCCGCAACATCCTTGAAACCCAGGTTGAGGCCCTGCCCGGAGATCGGGTGGATCCCGTGCGCTGCATCCCCCGCAAGTGCGACACGCGGAGCGACGAAGGCGCGTGCCAGGGTCAACCCGAGCGGGAATGCCTTTCTGCTACCGGCGACGGTAATCGCGCCGAGCTTGTGGCCGAACCGACGCTGCAGTTCTTCCTCGAACACCAGTTCATCAGCGCGAACGAGCTGCTCCGCTTCCTCGCGCCGCTCGGTCCAGACCAGCGACGACCGATTGCCGGTGAGAGGTAGGATGGCAAAGGGGCCCGAAGGAAGAAAGTGTTCTTCGGCAACGCCCTCATGCGGCCGCTCATGTTCCACCGTCGTCACGATTCCCGACTGGCCGTAGTCCCAGCTGACAGTCTTGATCCCCGCCATATCGCGCAGCTTCGACTTTACGCCGTCACAGGCGACGAGCAGGCGTGTGTCCACCGTGCTGCCATCGGAGAGGGTGACGGTTGTCTTCGTGCTCGTGGTTGTGAAGCCGGTCGCGGACAATCCGTGCCGGATCGCAATGCCGAGCCGCTCGCAAGCGCCCCGCAATGCCCTCACCATTTCCACGTTTGGCACCATGTGCGCGAACGGGCGGCCTTCCTCTACTGCGCCGTCGAAGGTCAGGAAGACTGGCCGCACCGGATCGGCGGTGCGGGAATCGGTGACGACCATCCTGTTGATCGGCTGCGCTTGCGGCAGGATGTCCTGCCAAACGCCGAGGACCTCGAGCATGCGGCTTGCAGCGGC
Source organism: Pseudorhizobium banfieldiae (assembly GCF_000967425.1). Lineage (NCBI taxonomy): Bacteria > Pseudomonadati > Pseudomonadota > Alphaproteobacteria > Hyphomicrobiales > Rhizobiaceae > Pseudorhizobium > Pseudorhizobium banfieldiae. The sequence goes on along the minus strand of NZ_FO082820.1, from coordinate 3,495,827 downwards.
GATGATCGCGGATGCTCTCTGGTCATTCTGCCAGACATGTTCGGGCGCGGCCTCGATCACTTCGATCTTCAGGTGTGGAGCAGACTGCTTCACCGCGACCGCCGCAGAAAGCCCGACATAGCCTCCGCCGACCACCAGCATATCCAGCATTTGAGCACTCTCCCGAGAGACTTGAGAAGACGATAGGGTCCATATAGATCATCCGGCACCAGCTTCCTACCATCGGAGTCTCCAGAATGTCGCGTCCGCCTGAATCGCAAGCCGCCATGGACCAGCTTCTGGCCACGCTCGATCTCGAAAAGCTGGAGGAGAACCTCTTCCGCGGCAGCAGTCCGCAGGTTGGCTGGCAGCGCGTCTTCGGCGGGCAGGTGATCGCACAGGCGCTGATGGCCGCGCAACGAACGGTCGCCGATGACCGGTTCGTCCATTCGCTGCATGCGTATTTCATCCGGCCCGGCGACCCGTCCGTCCCGATCGTCTACCAGGTGGACCGGATCCGTGACGGTTCGAGCTTCGCGACCCGGTGGATCGTCGCGATCCAGCATGGGCATCCGATCTTCTCCATGTCGGCCTCCTTCCAGGTGGAGGAGGGTGGTCTCGATCACCAGGTGCCGATGCCGCCGGTCACGCCGCCCGAGAAGCTGATGGGCGAAAAGGAGTTCAAGGAGCTGTTCCTCGCCCAGGCGCCTGAGGTTGTCCGGAAGTACTGGAGCCAGGACCGGCCGATCGAGATACGTCCCGTCTCGCTCGTGCATTACCTCACGAAGGACAAGCTCGAGCCTCGACAGGACATCTGGGTGCGCGCGGTCGGTGCGGTACCTGCCGACCGCCACTACCAGGCCTCCATCCTCGCCTACCTCTCCGACATGACGCTTCTCGACACATCGCTCTATCCGCATGGAACATCCATCTTCAATCCGAAGCTGCAGGTGGCGAGCCTTGACCATGCCATGTGGTTCCACAGGCCCTGCGCGATGGACGACTGGCTGCTCTACACCCAGGATAGCCCCAGTTCCTCGGGTGCCCGTGGCATGACGCGTGGTGGCCTCTATACCCGCTCAGGCGTGCTGGTGGCCTCGGTCGCGCAGGAAGGCCTGATTCGCAAACGTGCAGATGAATAGATAACCGGCACCTTTTCTCTTGTGGCTATTTTTTGTGCTTATCGCTTCGATCTTGATGCCTTCGTAATGGACGCTTCATTTATACAGTAATGAAATCATAGGCTTATAGCCCATTACCTTCATCTGGCATGACCCTTGTATCTCCTCTGTCAGTCGCCTCGGCTTGATCCGCCGGCGATGAGGGAATTCGGCTTCGGCCGGACTAACAGAGGATGGGAAAGCCAGATGAAAATCGTGATGGCCATTATCAAGCCGTTCAAGCTGGACGAGGTGCGCGAAGCTCTCACAGCCGTCGGTATCCAGGGCCTGACCGTTACCGAAGTCAAAGGTTACGGCCGCCAGAAGGGACACACAGAGATCTATCGCGGTACCGAATACGCCGTGAGCTTCCTGCCGAAGCTGAAGATCGAAGTCGCCGTCCCCTCGGATCTTGTCGACAAGGCCGTGGACGCCATCGCTTCGGCTGCCAAGACCGGCCAGATCGGCGACGGCAAGATCTTTGTCTATTCGATTGAACAGGCCGTGCGCATCCGGACCGGCGAAACCAGCACAGAAGCGCTTTAACGAACGGCTGATTGGGGAGCTTACAATGCAATTTTCCAGATTTACCACCTCGCTCGGCCGCCTGGGGGCTGCGTCTGCAGCCTTGATGGCGCCGGTTGTCGCCTTTGCCCAGGAGGCGGCTGCACCCGCTGCCGAGGCTGCGGCCGCGGCTCCGGTCCCGGACAAGGGCGACACCGCGTTCATGTTCATCTGCACGCTTCTCGTGCTCTTCATGCTGATGCCCGGGATCGGCCTGTTCTACGGCGGTCTCGTGCGGGCGAAGAACATGCTGTCCGTCCTCATGCAGTGCACGGTCGTCGGCGCCTGCATGATGATCGTCTGGGTGCTCTACGGCTATTCCTTCGCCTTCGGCGGATCGGAAAACGCCTTCTTCGGCGGCACGGCGAAGATGTTCCTGTCGGGCGTCACCATGGATTCCACGGCGGCGACCTTCTCTGACGCAGTCATCCCGGAATTCATCTTCATGCTGTTCCAGATGACCTTCGCGGCATTGACGCCGGCGCTGATCGTCGGGGCCTTTGCAGAACGTATCAAGTTCTCGGCAGCGATCCTCTTCTGCGTCCTGTGGGTGACCTTCGTCTATTTCCCGGTCGCGCATATGGTCTGGGATGCCAATGGTCTTCTCTTCGGCATGGGCGCGCTCGACTTCGCAGGCGGCACGGTCGTTCACATCAACGCTGGCGTCGCGGGTCTCATCGGAGCAATCATGGTCGGCAAGCGCATCGGCTTCGGCAAGGACATGATGGCCCCGCATTCGATGACGCTGACGCTTGTCGGTGCGGCCATGCTCTGGATCGGCTGGTTCGGCTTCAACGCAGGCTCCAACCTGGAAGCCTCCGGCGGCGCCATGCTGGCAACCGTCAACACCTTCGTCGCCACGGCCGCAGCCATCCTGTCCTGGTGTGTCGTCGAAACCTTTGCGCGGGGCAAGGCGTCCATGCTCGGTGCCGCCTCCGGCATGATCGCCGGTCTCGTCGCCATCACCCCGGCGGCCGGCATTGCCGGACCGATGGGTGCCATCGTCATGGGGATCCTCGTCTCGCCGATCTGCTACTTCTTCATCGCCGTGATCAAGAACAAGTTCGGCTATGACGACACGGCGGATGTCTTCGGCGTCCACGGTGTCGGGGGCTTCTTCGGCGCTCTGGCAACCGGGATTTTCGCCTCCTCGTCGCTCGGCGGCATTGGCTATGCGGAAGGCGTCACCATGGGTGGCCAGTTCATGACTCAGCTGACCGCCGTCGTCATCACCATCGTCTGGTGCGGTATCGGCTCGGTCATCCTCTACAAGATCGTCGACCTGATCATTGGACTGCGGGTCACTGTCGAAGCGGAGCGCGAGGGGCTTGATCTCGCCTCCCACGGTGAAGCTGCCTACCACTCCTGATCACAAGAGCTTGCGGCGATCTTCAGGATCGCCGCAGAACCTCCCGTCGCGGCCGCCTCCGGTTGTCGCGCTTGCCCGGACCTCGGTCCGGGCCTTTTTATTTCCACGCCTGTCGCAGCCTCCCCGGTCTTGCGATCGTGGTTAAAGACGCATTAACCACCGCCGGGCTACCTTGCGACCCAATGTGGCGGCGTGTGACCTCATGCGACCGCAATCTTCCACGAGTGTTGGCACGGCGGAATCGTAATGGGCAGAAGTACATCAGCGGCGATGGGAAGCGGGACGACCCGGGCAATGCTGCTGGCCTTCGTGATACGACAGGCGATGGCCCTGGCGGGCTTCGCGATCTTCCTCGGTCTTGCGCTGGCGATCGCAGCGCTTTCCACCTGGAACGTTGCCGATCCCAGCTTCTCCTATGCCACCGACAACGAGCCGACGAACCTCCTCGGCCATGGCGGTGCCGCTTTCGCCGACCTGATGATGCAGTTCCTAGGCCTGTCGAGCCTTGTCGCGCTCCTGCCGGTTCTGGCCTTTGCGCTTGCTCTGATCTCCGGGCGCGAGTTCAACCGCATTCCCGCAAGGCTTGCGGCCTGGGGCGGCGGCACCCTGCTGGCCGCCGCTTCGCTCGGCTGCTTTCCCGCCCCGCTGACGTGGCCCATCCCGAACGGTATCGGCGGCGTGATCGGCGACATGATCCTTCGCTTCCCGGCCCTGTTTGTCGGAGCGTATCCTACCGGCGTCCTGGCAACCGCTCTGGGTGTCGTCTTCGCCGTGCCAGCCGTCTGGTTGCTGCTGTTTGCGTCGGGCCTTGTGGGCGAGGCCTTCGAGGCGGAAGACGAGATTTATGCTCCTGCCGCCTCATCAAGCTCGCGTGCGCGTCCGCAGGCGGATGATGACGATGAAGAGGACGAAGGCGGTTTTGTTGGCTTCCTGGCACTCGGTGCCCTTGCGCATTACTGGTATATCGCCCAGGCGCGCTTCCGGCGTCTCTTAGGCATCAGGCATGCGAGCCCGAATTTTGACCAGCCGTATGATTTCAATGAGGACGAATTCGGGACGCTGAACGAGCCGGTTCGCGCGAAGGTCCAGGCGCCCGGAGTCGCTCGTATTGAGCCCTCTCTGGATGGTGCCGCCCGTCGGTCGATCGTGACACCGCCCATGGCTCATGACGACGATGATTTCGATGATGAGCCTCTCGTCCGGCCGGCCGGCATCCTTGCTGACGACGATGACGTGCCGTTCAGCGCGACGAGCCGGCCATCCGCTCCGGGCGCGCGCGTTCAGCCGCGGGTGGCCGCACCGCCGGCACCTCCGAAACCCAGTCCCCGCGTTGCCCGTGAAGCACAGGCGTCATTCATCGACCCGGATGGCTTCCAGCTTCCTTCGGTGCACCTCCTTGCCGAACCGAAGGCGGTTGCACGGGATGCGACGCTCTCCGCCGATGCGCTCGAACAGAATGCCCGTATGCTCGAAGGCGTGCTGGAGGATTTCGGCGTCAAGGGCGAGATCATTCACGTCCGTCCCGGCCCGGTCGTCACGCTTTACGAACTTGAGCCGGCGCCGGGCATCAAGTCTTCGCGCGTGATAGGCCTTGCGGACGACATTGCCCGGTCAATGAGCGCGATCGCCGCGCGCGTCGCCGTCGTGCCGGGCCGCAATGCAATCGGTATCGAACTGCCGAACCGCACCCGCGAGACCGTCTACCTGCGGGAAATGATCGGGTCCAAAGATTTTGAATCCAGCAAGGCGAAACTCGCCATGGCGCTCGGCAAGACGATCGGCGGCGAGCCGGTGGTGGCGGATCTTGCCAAGATGCCGCATCTGCTCGTCGCAGGTACAACCGGTTCCGGTAAGTCGGTAGCCATCAACACGATGATCCTGTCGCTGCTCTACCGCTATACGCCGGAGAAGTGCCGCCTGATCATGATCGACCCGAAGATGCTCGAACTCTCGGTCTACGACGGTATTCCGCATCTCCTGTCGCCTGTCGTGACCGATCCGAAGAAGGCTGTGGTGGCGCTCAAATGGACCGTCCGCGAGATGGAAGAGCGCTACAAGAAGATGTCGAAGATCGGCGTGCGCAACATCGACGGCTTCAACAGCCGGGTGGAGCAGGCGTTGGCCAAGGGCGAGGTCCTTACCCGAACCGTGCAGACGGGCTTCGACCGCCAGACCGGCGAGGCCATGTACGAGACGGAGGAGTTCGACCTCCAGCCCATGCCCTATATCGTGGTTATTATCGACGAGATGGCCGACCTGATGATGGTCGCCGGCAAGGACATCGAGGGTGCCGTGCAGCGCCTGGCGCAGATGGCGCGTGCCGCCGGCATCCACGTCATCATGGCCACGCAGCGTCCGTCGGTGGACGTCATCACCGGTACCATCAAGGCGAACTTCCCCACCCGCATCTCCTTCCAGGTCACCTCGAAGATCGACAGCCGCACCATCCTCGGGGAGCAGGGTGCCGAGCAGCTTCTCGGAATGGGCGACATGCTCTACATGGCCGGTGGTGGGCGGATCCAGCGCGTCCACGGTCCCTTCGTATCCGACACCGAGGTGGAGGAGATCGTCGCCTACCTGAAGACGCAAGGGGCGCCGCAATATCTCGAGGCCATCACGGCCGACGAGGACGAGGAAATGGATGGCATGGGCCCGACCGGGACCGGCAACCTTTCGGAATCGGACGATCCCTACGACCAGGCGGTGGCGATCGTATTGCGTGACGGAAAAGCCTCGACCTCCTATATCCAGCGGCGTCTGGGCATCGGCTACAACCGCGCCGCCTCATTGATCGAGCGTATGGAGCAGGAGGGGCTGATCGGCCCGGCCAACCACGCAGGGAAACGCGAGATCCTCGTGCCCACCGAAGGCGACATTCTGGAACGCTAACGCTCTGCGACGCGTTGTCATGAAGCCGCCGCGTTTTGAGCCCAGAAAGCGGCGGAAGGAGAACACAGAATGAAAAAAAAGACCGTTCGCTCCAGTCAGTTCGGCTCCATCAGCCGCCGATCCTTTGCGGCCGGACTGCTCGGTGTCGGGGTGTCCGCGATGCTTCCGTCAACTGGCGCTGCCCAGGGTGCCGCCGGATCGGCGGCCGCGCAGCGGATTGCCGACCATTTCTCTTCCGTCAAGACGATGATGGGCGAGTTCGTCCAGTTCGGACCTCGCGGCGAGCAGACGGGCGGCAAGTTCTTCATCGAGCGGCCGGGCAAGCTGCGCTTCAATTTCGAGGACCCGTCTCCCGTGCGCGTCATAGCCGACGGCAAGAATGTCGTCATCGGCAACATGAAGCTCAAGACCTGGGACCTGTATCCGCTCTCCAAGACGCCGCTGAGCCTCCTTCTCTCCGACCGGATCGACCTGTCGCACGAGATGGTGCGGGGTGTTCGCGAAGAGCCCGATCTCACCACGATCGTGCTTGGCAACAAGACGGTCTTCGGCGACTCGACCATCACCATGATGTTCGATTCCAAGACGTTCGAGCTTCGACAGTGGACGATCACCGATGCACAGAACAAGGATACGTCGGTGATGATCTACAACGTCAAGAACGGAGTCGGGTTCGACGACCGGGTCTTCCGCATCCCGTATGACGAGGTCCGCAAGCTCTAGCTGTTGGCTCAACGGAAAAGGCGGCTTTTTTACTTCACCGCTTCCGTGAAATCTCCTAAACCTCCGGCATCCCCGCCGAGGTTTAGGAATGACATTCTCCATCACCACCTGGAACATCAATTCGGTGCGGCTGCGCATGCCCATCGTCGAGCAGTTCATCGTGCGTCACCAGCCGGACATTCTGTGCCTGCAGGAGATCAAGTGCCAGGAGCACGAGTTCCCGCTGCAGCCGTTGAAGGATCTCGGCTACCAGCACATCATCATCCACGGTCAGAAGGGTTATCATGGCGTCGCGATCGCCTCGCGGGTGCCCCTCACCGAAGACCATAGGCAGAACTATTGCGGCGTCGGCGACGCCCGCCACATCTCGGCGATCTTCGAGCGCGGTTCGCGACGTATCCGGCTGCATAACTTCTACGTGCCGGCCGGTGGCGACGAGCCTGACCGTGCCGTCAACCCGAAATTCGGCCACAAGCTGGACTTCGTCGAGGAGATGAAGTGCCTTAAGGCAGATCCCACCCCCGGCATCTCCTCGATCCTCGTGGGGGACCTCAACATCGCCCCGCTCGAGCATGACGTGTGGTCGCACAAGAAGATGCTGAAGATCATCAGCCATACGCCTGTCGAGACGGAAGGTCTGCTCGAGGTGATGAGCAAGGGAAACTGGCTGGACCTGATGCGCCAGCACGTGCCGGACACCGAGAAGCTCTACACGTGGTGGAGTTACCGCGCCAAGGACTGGGCAGCAGCCGATCGAGGCCGCCGTCTCGACCACGTCTGGTCGTCACAGGATCTCGGCCCCTTCCTCGATCGGATAGAGGTTCTGAAGGAGGCGCGCGGATGGAACCAGCCATCCGACCATGTCCCGGTCACGGCCGTCTTCAGGTTCTGACGCCTAGCTGAACCGGTTCTGTAGCCCCGCGACGGCGCCGGCCATCGCGACGATATTATCGCGGATGCGCGCTTCCACCATTCGGCCTACCTGCGGGTATTCCTCCAGCAGTCGGTGGAAGAGGGTGCGGGTGACGCGAAGCACTTCGGCGTCCTCAACCGCAATGGCCGTGAATTTCCGTTCCACCATCGTGACCAGTGCCAGCTCCGACAGAAGTGTCCCCGGTACCGCAACGTCCTGGAGGCGGGCCGCACCCCGATCAGACGCGTAGAGTTCAAAGGTGCCCTTTGCGACCACGAAAGCGCATTCCGCCGGTGACCCCTCGCGGAACAGTTCCTGTCCTGCCGCAACGGCACGACGTTCCGCCCCAAATGCCAGCAGCCGCAACTGATCCTCGTCCAGTTCGCGGAACAGGGTGACCTGCGAAAGAAGGCGTATGTCGTCGTTGAGCGCCATGGGTGCTACGGGACGATCTTGTAGCCACCGTTCTCCGTCACCAGGATTTCGGCGCTGGAGGGGTCGCGCTCGATCTTCTGGCGGAGGCGGTAGACATGGGTTTCAAGCGTATGGGTGGTCACCCCGGAATTGTAGCCCCAGACTTCCTCGAGCAAAACGTCGCGGGTTACGACCTTCTGGTCGGCGCGATACAGGTAGCGGATGATCGCCGCTTCCTTTTCCGTCAGCCGGATCTTCTTGCCGTCCTCCGTGGTCAGGAGCTTCTGGCTCGGCTTGAAAATGTAGGGGCCGACCGTGAAGGTTGCGTCCTCGCTCTGCTCGTACTGGCGCAACTGTGCGCGGATCCGGGCGAGCAGGACTGCGAAGCGGAAGGGCTTGGTGATGTAGTCATTGGCCCCTGCCTCGAGACCGAGGATCGTGTCGGAATCCGTGTCGTGGCCGGTCAGCATGATGATCGGAGCCTTGAAGCCGTTCTTGCGCAGGAGCTTCACCGCCTCGCGTCCATCCATGTCCGGAAGACCGACATCCATGATCAGCAGGTCGACCTGGCTCGACTTGGCCACCTGCATCGCCTTGGTCGCATTCGGTTCCTGCAGGAGCGAAAACTCCTCGTAGAGCGCCAACTGTTCGGACAGCGTCTCGCGCAGGTCGTCATCGTCATCCACCAGCAATATCGTGCGAACTGCCATATGCTCCTGCCTCTCGTTTTTCTCGTCCCAAAGGTCCTACGGCGGCCGAGGGTAATTAGATCAGGCACTTGATCTAAGTCGCATCGTGCTATGATTTCAAACCAAATCATCTTCAAAGCAAGAATTCGTGAGGAAGGATGGCGAATTTGTGCAGACAGGGGCGCTCCCGTCGAGGTGTCGTGACCGTGCGGGCTGCTCCCGGCAGTTCCCGCCGGGGGCTCGTTTCCTTCTCTGGCGTCACTGTCCCGGCCGCGCTCGGCCGTAGCGGTCGTACAGCCTTCAAGCGGGAAGGAGATGGCGCCACGCCGATCGCGAACATGCGGCTTCTCTACGGCTTCACCCGCGGCGACCGGATGAAGTCGGTGCAAACGGCGCTGCCGATGCGGAGGATCAGGAATGACATGCTCTGGTGTGATCAGCCGGACCATCCGAGCTACAACCGGCTGGTTCGCGCACCGTTCAGGCCAAGTCATGAGGAGATGATGCGGCAGGATGGCCTTTACGACATCTGCCTGGTGCTCGATTGGAACGTCACCTCGCGCCGCCGCCATCGCGGCTCGGCGATCTTCTTCCACCTGATCAGGCCCGGTTACCAGCCGACCGCCGGCTGCGTGGCCGTCAGCCTCAGAGACATGCAGCGGCTCCTTCCCCACCTGCGCCGCGGGACGATCATACGCATCCTTTAGGTCTACGTTGTCCACCATCCCTCGCAGGGACATGGTTTATGGTGGCAATGCGACCAACCATATATCGGGGCGTCGCCGGACTGGGTGCCGATGAGACCTACCGCAAGGAACGTGGTGTCACGAAGCGGGTCAGAAGGCCGGAGCCCGGTCCGACCTGCCGCCAGTCCGTCACGGGGAAGTCGATGACCGCCAGTGCAGCCGTCGGATACTTCGCCGCCAGCGCGTCGCGAGCTCGTGCGTCCCCGTCGCCGATCAGCATCAGGGCCAGATCCTGAAGGCCGGGATTGTGACCGATCAACAGCAGCGTGGCAGCGGAATCGCCCAGGGCATGGATCGTATCGAGAAGTCTTGACGCGGAAGCTTCGTAGATATCCGAGGTCGTGCGCGCCGCGACCTCGGCCGGCAGCCTGCGCTGCACGAGTTCCCACGTCTGGCGTGTTCGCCTCGCATCGGAAACCAGGGCGAGATCCGGAATGAGGTGTTCCCGTGCCATGTAGTCTCCCATGGCAGGTGCGGCCTTCTCCCCGCGCTCCGCAAGGGGCCGCTCGTGATCGGCGACTGCGTCCGGCCAGGCAGACTTCGCATGCCGCAGGAGAAGCAGACGGCGCTGCCCCTGAGGCGCTTCCTTGTGGGGTTTGTTTGTCACAGGTCACCTGCCCGTTGTCACGCTCTGCCAATATGGTGTCAAAGCGCCGGCGGGACCAGCCGTTCCCTCCCTTGTAGCAGGAGCAAAACGAAAAATGCCGCCAACGGGGACGTCGACGGCATTTCTGGAAACACGATCAGGCAGGGGGCCTAGTTCCACTCGCGAATGTCGACGAAGTGGCCGGCTACCGCAGCAGCCGCGGCCATCGCCGGCGAGACGAGGTGCGTACGGCCCTTGTAGCCCTGGCGACCCTCGAAGTTGCGGTTCGAGGTCGAGGCGCAGCGCTCTTCAGGCTTCAGCCGGTCGTCGTTCATCGCCAGGCACATGGAGCAGCCCGGCTCGCGCCATTCGAAGCCGGCTTCCTTGAAGATCTTGTCCAGGCCCTCGGCCTCGGCCTGCTCCTTCACGAGGCCGGAACCCGGGACAACCATCGCCGAGACGGTCGGCGCCACATGCCGGCCTTCGAGCACCTTTGCAGCGGCGCGCAGATCCTCGATGCGGCCATTGGTGCAGGAGCCGATGAAGACGCGATCGATAGCAATGTCGGTGATCTTCGTGCCCGGCTTCAGGCCCATGTAGTCCAGTGCCCGCCACTTGGAGGCGCGCTTCGTCTCGTCCTTGATGTCATCGGGATTGGGCACGACGCCCTGCACCGAGATGACGTCTTCCGGGGAAGAGCCCCAGGAGACGATCGGCGGCAGGTTGGCCGCGTCCAGCACGACCACCTTGTCGAAGTGGGCGCCTTCATCCGTGTGCAGCGTCTTCCAATATTCCAGCGCCATGTCCCAGGCCGCACCCTTCGGCGCGCGGGGCTTGTCCTTGATGTAGGCGAATGTCGTCTCGTCCGGCGCGATCAGGCCGGCGCGGGCGCCGCCCTCGATCGTCATGTTGCAGATCGTCATGCGGCCTTCCATCGACAGCGAGCGGATCGCCTCGCCTGCGAATTCGATGACGTGGCCGGTGCCGCCGGCGGTGCCGATCTCGCCGATGATGGCAAGGATGATGTCCTTGGCGGTCACGCCTTCGGGGAGCTTCCCGTCGACGCGCACCAGCATGTTCTTCGCCTTCTTCTGCACCAGCGTCTGGGTGGCGAGAACATGTTCCACCTCGGACGTACCGATGCCATGCGCCAGCGCACCGAAGGCGCCATGCGTCGAGGTATGGCTGTCGCCGCAGACGATCGTCATGCCCGGCAGGGTGAAGCCCTGTTCGGGGCCGACGATGTGCACGATGCCCTGCCGCTTGTCCTTCTCCGAATAATACTCCACGCCGAAGTCGTGGGCGTTCTGCGCCAGCGCCTCGACCTGGATGCGGCTTTCCTCGTTCTTGATGCCGATGTGGCGGTCCGGCGTCGTCGGCACGTTGTGGTCCACAACGGCAAGCGTCTTCTCAGGAGCGCGAACCTTGCGGCCGGCCATGCGCAGGCCCTCGAAGGCCTGCGGGCTCGTTACCTCATGGACGAGGTGGCGGTCGATATAGAGGAGACAGGTACCGTTGTCGTCGCTGACGACGTGGTCGTCCCAGATCTTGTCATAGAGTGTACGGGGTGCGCTCATGGCTGCCATCCATTGCAGGGATTATCACGAAAAGGGAATTCCGGCATGTATCGCTGCCGGCGCGAGCATGGATCGGCTCAGCTAAGTCGGCTGTTCAGAGCGCCATGGACGCGCGCGAAGAACCGTGCCGGCAGGCGCTTGTGATCCTGCAGCACGATGAACTGGTTCGCGAGGCATCCGAATTTCGATCCCATGGCCACCTTATTAGCAGTTTTGGGAGGTCCATTCAATATCGATGCCGCGAGCCCGGCGTCGTCAGCGCCCCGAGGCGAGAGGCAATCACATGGTCCAGCGACAGGCGCCCAGGACCGCGTGCGGCGATCAGCAGCAGGCAGGCGGCCCAGGTCCCGTGGGTTGGCCAGGCGCCGGGATAGACGAAGACCTGGATCACCAGCGTCATGGCCAGAAGCCCAAGCGCCGCGAGGCGGCTGCCGAGACCGAGGACCAGCAGGACCGGCAGCAGATGCTCCGCCAGCGTCGCCATGTGGGCTGCAAGCGAAGGATTGAGGAGCGGCAGCGAGTATTCGTGCTCGAAAAGATAGATGGCGTTTTCCGATACTCGCCAGCCGTCGAGCTTCGTCTGCCCCGACTGCCAGAAGACCCCGGCAATCGAGAGCCTGGCGACCAGCACGATCAGGTCATGGGGAATGCGTTCGAGCAGGCTTGCGCCCGCCCGCAGGCGGCGGGCCGGGCGTGTGTCAGCGGATGCGGCAACCGGACTGCTCATGGCTCTTCTCCCTGATGGCGGATGGCAGTGAAGACGCCGGAACGGAGAGCGCCGGCGATGTTGGCGGATAGATCAAAACCACGCTCTGCAGCCGCCGCGTCTTCGGCTGCGGACTGCAGGTCTCCTCCGGCGGCGAGCGCGTCGAGGAAGGCCCCACCGCCTCGCGGCAATTGCAGCACTTCGACCGTCAAGTGCGGTCGAACCACAAGGGCGTCCTGCCCTGCCCAGTCGGTGACCGGCGCGACCGCCGCCTCACCGGCATTCATCGCCCAAATGGTCACCACCGGATAGGCGGAACGGATGACGGAGACGGAGGGGTGGAGCGCTAACCGCAGCCCCGGCAGCCGTCCCGGCGGAACCTCCGAAAGGCGCGCGGGATCGAGCGGGGCCATGTCGACGGCATGATAGGCGCGTCCCCTCGCGCTCTCCAGACGGATGACGTCCGGCAGGTAGGGCAGCGCCGCGGCCGGCGGAAAGTCTGCAGCGAATCCGGCCAGCTCATCACCATAGCGGAAGAGCAGGGGGGAGCGCGGCGGGTGGAGGCGGATGAAGCTGTCCGCCATCCCGGCAAAGAAGGCTTCTCCGACGATCCTTTCGGTGACCGGAAAGCGGCTTGCCAGCGCACGTCGCAGGCTGATCATCACATTGTTCCGATAGACATCGTACCGAACCCCGGGGTCGCGGGAATTCCAGGACGCAAGTCCGGCGGGAGGCGGCCTGTCCGGGTGCATCAGTGCCCGCGCGAAATGATCATGCATCGTCGACATCGCCAACTCCTAGGCTGCGAGTGCGGAACGGCGCAGAATCGCGTCTGCGGCCTCGGCCTCCGCCCTCAGCACTGGCCAGCCGGGCACGTCATTGTCCCATTCGATCAGCGTCGCCACCGGCCCCGTGCGCTCGATCACCTCCGCATAGAGCGCCCAGACCGGGTCGCGCACCGGATTATCGTGAGAATCGATCAGAAGGGGTGCGCCGAGATCATCCTCAGTGACCGAATGACCGCCCAGATGGATCTCGCGAACGTGCCTCACCGGAAAACGGGCGAGGTAGCTGCGAGGATCTGTGTTGTGGTTCGTGGACGCCACGAAGACGTTGTTGACGTCGAGCAGCAGCCCGCAGCCGGTCCGCGCCACGACTTGCTCGAGGAAGTCCGTTTCCTCGTAGGTGCTTTCCGTGAAGAGGAGGTAGGTCGCCGGGTTTTCCAGCAGCATCTGACGCCCCAGCGTCATTTGCACCTCGTCGATATGCCGGCATACCTGCGCAAGCGTCTCCTCGGTGTAAGGCAGAGGCAGCAGGTCGTTCAGGAAGGTCGTGTCATGCGTCGACCAGGCGAGGTGCTCGGAAAAGCTCTCCGGCTGGTAGCGATCAGAGAGCGTCTTCAGGCGCTGCAGGTGATCCCGGTCGAGCGGCTGCATGGAACCGATCGACAACCCGACTCCATGGATCGACAGCGCGTAGTCCTCTCTCAGCCGCGAAAGCTGTGCATGCGGGACACCGCCATCGCCCATGTAGTTCTCGGCATGGATTTCGAAGAAGCCGAGGGGTTGCCGCGACATGTCGATGCTGGTGAAGTGTTCCGGCTTGAAGCCGACGCCGGCGCGGGCCGGAAGCTGTGAAGGCTGCATGTCTCTCTCCCTGAAGAAACCGGCGCCGCACCCGCTGCGACGCCGCGCTTTTCCTGATGTCAGGCGGGAGCCGGGCCGGGCTCCAGCATGCCGTGACCGTTCGGTGTCATCATCGCCTCGCAGGTGCCGGCGGGAACCAGCTTGAAGGCGTTCTGCTGGTAATCAACCTTGGAGGTTCCGGCGCAGGTGGTGCCAGGGCCCGCGGCGCAGTCGTTCTGGCCCTTCAGGGCGACGCCGTAGCATTTCTCCTTGCCTTCCTGGGCAAGGGCCGGCGATGCGATCGACGCCAGTGCCGAGGTGACGGATGCCGCGACGGCAAGTGAAAGAATTGAGTTCTTCATGTCAGGTCTCCCGTTCGAGCAAGCCTTGGTGGCTTGCATGAAGACCTACGGGTGGGCTCGTCCGACCGTTACAAGTGCGCGAGAAACTTCTTGGCTGCTCCCTCGAACGGAAGGAGTATCCCGCCCTCCAAATCTGCAGATATCCGTGTAACATTCGGTTCTGTGGCGGCGTAGGGCTCATTAATGAGTGAAGTTGCGCGCGAAGAGCAATGGTCTGCATGGATGCGGGCGGCAGTCCGCGGTGATGCCCAGGCATATCACCGCTTCCTGACGTCCGTGACACCGCACCTGCGCGTCATGGCCCGCCGCCGTTGCGCCCAGTTCGGGGCACCTGCCAGCGAAGCGGAGGATGTCGTGCAGGAGGTCCTGCTGTCGATACACCTGAAGCGCGCAACCTGGGACCCGTCGCGGCCGATCGCACCATGGATATCGACCATCATCCGCAACAAGCTGATCGACAGCCTGCGCCGCCGCGGCCGCCACGTGGACGTGCCGCTCGAGGACGTCGTCGCGGTGTTGCAGATCGACGAGCAGGTGGAAACACAGGAGCGGCTGGACGTGGACCGGATATTGAAGACGCTGAAGGAGCCCCAGCGGACTATCGTGCAGGCGATTTCGGTCGAGGGCAGCAGCGTCCGAGAAACCGCGGGCAGGGTCAATATGAGCGAGGGGGCGGTGCGCGTGGCACTGCACCGCGCGCTGAAGGCGCTAAGTCTCACCTATCGGAGCCAATGACGTGAAGACTGATGAACTGATCAACATGCTGTCCCAGGATTCCGATGTCCGGTTCCGCTTCGGTACCATCATGATGAGCGCACTCGTTGCTGCGGTTCTTCTTGCCGGCCTGCTCTTCTTCGCCGCGATGGGCGCGCGGCCGGATTTCTACGAGGCGCTGGAGAGCGTGCGATTCCTCTTCAAGTTCGTGATCACCCTGGCACTGTTCCTGGCTGCCGCCAACCTGATGGCGCGGATGGCTCGTCCCGGGGTGCCGATCCTCTTCTCACGTGCTGGGCTTCTGGTTGTCCCCCTGCTTCTCGCCTTTGCGGTGCTGGCGGAACTGGCGGCGGTTCGCCCGGCCGACTGGGCGCTCAACATGATCGGTCGCAACGCCTACGAGTGCCTGACGCTGATACCGCTTCTGTCGATCGGCCCTCTCGCAGCCTTCCTGCTCGCACTTCGCCAGGGCGCTCCGGCAGATCCGGGCAAGGCCGGCGCGGTTGCCGGACTGGCTGCAGGCGGCATTGCAGCCGCATTCTACGCGGCGAACTGCACCGACGACAGCCCGCTCTTCGTGGCGCTCTGGTACACGCTTGCAATCGGTATCGTCACCGGTGCCGGCTATCTTGCCGGCCGTCGCTGGCTCGCCTGGTAGCAATCGAAGCCGGAAGGGGACCGACGGCAACAAAAAAAGGCGGCCCGAGAGCCGCCTTTTCAATTCCAGTGGGAGGAAGCTTATTCTGCCGAACCTTCGGCAGCCTTTGCTTCTTCCGCTGCCTTCGCTTCGGCAGCCTCTGCTGCGGCCTTCTCGGCGGCAAGCGCCTGTGCGGCTGCTACCTTCTCGGCCTCGAGACGGGCCTTTTCCTCGGCAATGGCAGCGCGCTCTGCTTCGTTCAGCTTGCGTGCGCGGGTGCCGGTGTTCTCGACGATACGAGCCGATTTGCCGCGACGATCGCGCAGGTAGTAGAGCTTGGCGCGGCGGACCTTACCGCGGCGAATGACTTCGACGCCTTCGACGAGCGGCGAGTAAACCGGGAATACGCGCTCGACGCCTTCGCCGTAGGAGATCTTGCGGACGGTGAAGCTCTCGTTGATGCCGCCGCCGGAACGGGCGATGCAGACGCCTTCATAAGCCTGTACGCGGGTACGGGTACCTTCACGGACGCGCACGTTGACGCGGACCGTGTCGCCGGCTTCGAACTCGGGGAGCTTGCGCTGGGCTTCGATCTTGGCGGCCTGTTCGGCTTCCAGTTCCTGGATGATGTTCATTGTCAAACCTTTCCGTTCTTCTGAAACAGCCAGAGCGCTCGATCATCGTCCTTCGGCCGGGCCTCCGGAGTGTGTCCCTTGCGGAACAAGAGCGGGTTCGCCATTCTTTCTTGCTGGTCGACGGGAGATCACGCGCATGCGCGGGGCCCATGTCCGGGTGCGCCAATACACCAAAGAAACCGGTTTGTCATCATGCGCGCCACAGATTTTGCACCGTAACGCTTCCTCTGCCGCCTGCCTTGCCGTTCCAAGCGCTCCCCGCTATGTGCTCTCGCCAGCCAAGGGGGACATCATGACAATCGCAACCATCCTGCTGCTGTTCACGTCGGCCTTCCTCGCCGGCGCGGTGAATGCGATCGCTGGCGGCGGGACCTTCCTGACCTTCGGAGCACTCACTGTCGTCGGCATGCCGCCGATCACAGCCAATGCGACGTCCTCCATCACCCAGTTCCCCGGCTATATCACCTCCACGCTCGCCTATCGCGACGAGATTGCCAGGAGCTGGCGTAGCGCCATCGCCCTTTCCGTCGTCTCGGTCATCGGCGCCCTTGGCGGGTCACTGCTTCTCCTGTCGCTCGACAATCCCTCCTTCCGCCAGATCGTGCCATGGCTGCTTGCGGCAGCGACGATCATCTTCGCAGCCGGACCTTGGCTCAAGCCCAAGGCGAGTGCTGAAAAACCAGTCAATTCGAAGATCAGCGTCGTGGCCCAGTTCTTCACGTCGATTTATGGCGGCTTCTTCGGGGCGGGCATGGGCATCATGATGCTCGCCGTGCTCGGCATCACCTCCGGCGGCACCTATCACCACCTCAACGCGCTCAAGAACCTTCTGTCGATCCTGATCGCGGCAGTCGCCATCGTCATCTTCGTGTCCGGCGGCGTCGTCGCCTGGCCGCAGGCGCTGGTGATGATTCCCGGCGTCGCGCTCGGCGGCTATGCCGGCGTGTGGATGGCGCGGCGTGTGTCCCAGACGGTGATGCGTGTAGTCGTCGTCGCCGTCGGCGTTGCCCTGACCACCTATTATTTCGTGACGGGCTGACCGATCCGTCCCAGATGCGTGTCGTGGAAGCCGCTCATGTGCTTCAGGCCGTAGCCGAGCGCTCTGTCCAGACCGATGTGGGCGGCCCAGATCAGGGCGAGCGCCACCGCAAGATCCCATGCCATTAAATAGCCGAGGGTCAGAAGCAGCCCGACCCCGATGTAGCTGTGCAGCGCATTGTAGCAGATGGCGCCGATCCGCGGACCGAACAGGTAGCCCGCCATCGCGGCGTCGGGCACAAGGATGAGCATCAGGAAAAGCCACCATCCGGCGCCGAGATGCTAGTAGGCGCCCAGCGCCACCAGCGCTACGGTCGCGTTTTCAAGGCGCAGGAACAGGCGCATCGGTCAATCCTGCCCTGACTGTAGAAGATCCGGCCGCCGCTCGCGCGTCAGCTTCAGTGCCTGCTGGCGGCGCCACTTGTCGATCTCGGCATGGTTGCCTGAGGTCAGCACGGAGGGAATCTCTCGGCCCTCGAAGACCTGCGGCCGGGTGTAGTGCGGATATTCCAGCAGCCCATCCTCGAAGCTCTCGTGGGTGCCCGAAAGGTCATTGCCCATCACGCCGGGCAGGATGCGCACCACCGCGTCGAGCAATGTCAGCGCCGCCGGCTCGCCGCCGGAGAGGATGTAGTCGCCGACCGAGACTTCCTCTAACTGGCGTGCCTCGATTACCCGCTGGTCGACACCTTCGAAACGACCGCAGACGATGACCACGCCCTCGCCGGCCGCCAGTTCCCGCACGCGTTTCTGCGTCAGCGGGCGACCGCGGGGGCTCATCAGCAGGCGTGGCCGGTTGTCATGGCCGGAAACCTGGTCGATGGCTTTCGCGAGGATATCCGGCTTCAACACCATGCCGGCGCCGCCGCCGGCAGGCGTGTCGTCCACAGTCCGATGCCGGTCCTCGGCGAAGTCGCGGATCTGTACAGGCTCGATCGACCACTGGCCACGCCCCAGCGCCTTTCCGGCAAGCGAATGGCCGAGATGACCGGGAAACATCTCAGGATAGAGTGTAAGGATCGTGGTGCGGAAGCTCATGGCGCGTCGCCGGGTTCGCCCCCACGCCGGTCCTTGCCCTGCGGACGATCCTCCGGGTCCTCGATGAGGCCGGCTGCACGAGGATCGATCAGGATACGACCGCCTTCGAGGTCGATCTCCAGCACCGCGGCTTCGGAGAAGGGGATAAGCACCGGGCGTCGGCCCGGGCCCTTGAGTTCGAGCAGGTCGCCGGCGCCGAAATCGAAGACGCCGGTCACCGTCCCGTAGCTCTTGCCGCTCTCATCGACGGCCTCCAGCCCTTCCAGATCGGCATAGTAGAACTCGTCGTCATCCAGCTCGTCGTCCGGCAGGTTCTCCCGCTCGATGAAGAGCTCGAGGCCATTCAGGGCTTCGGCCGCGTTGCGGTCGTTGATGCCGCGGAAACGGACAATCGCGACATTCTTCGCCTCGCGGATCTCCAGGATCTCGAAGATCCGGCCATCCTTGCCGTGCAGGTTCCCGTAGTCGCCCAGCGCCAGCGGGTCGGCCGTGTAGGCGCGCACCCGCACCTCGCCGCGCAGGCCCTGCGCCGCGCCGACTGTTGCCATGAGGATCGGGTTGTGGAGCTTCGTCATGCGCATATTCCGGATGGTTCAGGCGCTTGTACCGGCAGCCGGGACAAATGGAAACAGAAAACGGGCGGCGCGTCTCCGCACCGCCCGTTCGTCCGCAAGATGCGGATCAGCCTTATTCGGCAGCAGCTTCGGCCGCCGCAGCCTTGGCGTCTTCTTCGCGCTGGGCGCGCTCGGCGGCACGCTCCTGGGCCTTCTTGCCGGGCTTTGCCTTCTCCGGGTTGTTACGGGCGTCGCGCTGGGCGACGCCGGCTTCGGCGAGGAAGCGCAGGACGCGGTCGGTCGGCTGGGCGCCCTTGGCGATCCATTCCTGGATGCGCTCGAGGTTCAGCTCGACGCGCTTCTCGTTATCCTTCGGCAGCATCGGGTTCCAGGACCCAAGCTTTTCCAGGAAGCGGCCGTCGCGGGGCGCGCGGGCGTCGGCAACGACGACGTGGTAGTAGGGGCGCTTCTTGGAGCCGCCACGGGCGAGACGAATCTTCAGGGTCATTTTCTTACTCCTTGGTGTTTCTTGAGGCCGCCCTGCGGCGGGCTGTCTGGTTCAAGCGGGTTGTTTCGTGCCGCCGTGCTCGGCGGCGATGGCTTCATGATGCCGGATGACTTCCTTGATGACGAAGTTGAGGAACTTCTCGGCGAAATCCGGATCCAGATGAGCATCCTTCGCCAGGCGGCGGAGGCGTTCGATCTGGTATTCTTCGCGCGCCGGGTCGGCCGGCGGCAAATCGTACTGGGCCTTCAGGAGGCCGACTTCCTTGGTGCAGCGGAAGCGTTCTGCGAGCATGTGCACCAGCGCCGCATCGATGTTGTCGATCGACTGACGGTAGCTCGCGAGCTTCTGCTTGATGTCCTCGGCCATGGTTCCCCCTCTTTACTTCTTCTTCGGCAGGCCGGGCAGACCCGGGAAGCCGCCGCCGCCGAGGCCCGGAAGGCCGCCACCCGGCAGGCCCGGCATGGAGCCCGGCTTGAAGCCTGCGGCTTCCGCCTGCTTCTGCAGCGCTTCGAGCTGCTTAGGGTCGAGCTTGGAAAGGTCGGGCATGCCGCCCATTCCACCCCCGAGGCCGCCCATGCCGCCAAGTCCCATCTTGCCGGCAAGGCCGCCCATCATCTGCTTCATCATGCCGCCGCCTTTGCCCTTGCCGCCCATGGCCTTCATCATGTCGGCCATCTGGCGGTGCATTTTCAGCAGCTTGTTGATCTCGGCGGCGTCGGTGCCGGAGCCGGCGGCGATGCGCTTCTTGCGGGAATGCTTGAGGATATCCGGATTGGCGCGTTCGGCCTTGGTCATCGACTGGATGATGGCGATCTGGCGGTCGAACATCTTGTCGCTCATGCCGGACGCGGCAAGCTTGTCCTTCATGCCGGCCATGCCGGGCATCATTCCCATGATACCGCCCATGCCGCCGAGCGACTTCATCTGGCGCAGCTGGTCGGCGAGGTCGTTCAGGTCGAACTTGCCCTTGGCCATCTTCTCGGCCATGGCGCGCGCCTTCTCGGCGTCGATGTTCTCCGCGGCCTTTTCGACGAGGGAGACGATGTCGCCCATGCCGAGGATGCGGTCGGCGATGCGGCGGGGATGGAATTCCTCCATCTCCGCCATCTTCTCACCCGTTCCGATCAGCTTGATCGGCTTGCCGGTGACGGCGCGCATGGAAAGTGCAGCGCCGCCACGCCCGTCGCCGTCCATGCGGGTGAGCACCAGGCCAGTGATGCCGACGCGTTCGTCGAAGTTGCGTGCGAGGTTGACGGCGTCCTGGCCGGTCAGGCTGTCGGCAACGAGCAGGATCTCGTGCGGGTTCGACTTCCGCTTGATCTCGGCCATCTCGACCATCAGCGGCTCGTCGATATGGGTGCGGCCGGCGGTGTCGAGGATGACGACGTCATGGCCGCCGAGCCTTGCCGCCTGCACGGCGCGTGCGGCAATGTCGGTCGGCGACTGGCCGGCGATGATCGGCAGCGTGTCGACGCCTGTCTGGACGCCGAGCTGGCGAAGCTGTTCCTGGGCGGCGGGGCGGCGCGTGTCCAGCGACGCCATCAGCACCTTCTTCTTCTCGCGGTCGGTCAACCGCTTGGCGATCTTGCCGGTCGTGGTCGTCTTGCCCGAGCCCTGGAGGCCGACCATCATGATGACGACGGGGGCAGGTGCATGCAGGTCGATGCCGACCCCTTCGGAGCCCAGCATCTCAACCAGTTCGTCATGGACGATCTTGACGACCATCTGGCCGGGCTTGATCGACTTCAGGACCGCAGCCCCGACTGCCTTCTCGCGCACCTTGTCGGTAAAGGCGCGGACGACCTCGAGCGACACGTCTGCCTCGAGCAGCGCACGGCGAACCTCGCGCAGCGCCGCGGAGACATCCGCCTCGCTCAACGCGCCACGGCCGGTCAGTCCATTCAGGATGGAGCCAAGACGGTCCTGGAGGTTTTCAAACATCCGTGTCTTCCTTCTTCGTTTCCGGGTGCCGGAAACGTCGGGTCTTTCCGCGACGAAAACAAGGCGCCCAGACGCGGGCAAAGCCGAAAAGCACCCGAGGGCGCCACGCGCTGTCGGATGTTGACCTCCGGGCTCAGTATCATCGGCCCCGGTCGGCGGCTCCAAGTCTTGTCACTTGTCAGCAGATGCGGGCGATAAACAGGAAACGGGCAGGAAAGTCAAGCTTCGCGGTGCTGTCACTTCTCCGCGACCTCGTCGGCTACGCTTGAAGCCACATGACGCCGACCCTATACATCTGCAATGAACCGTCGCAGCTTCCTCAAATGGTCCGGTCTCGCGGCCCTTGCCGCGCTTGCCGGAGGCGTCACGGCAAGGAGCGCCATGGCCGGCAACAAGTATTATTCCGGGCCGGTGAGCGATCACTTTGATGGCAAGCTGTTCTTCAACCCCGACGGAGAGGAGCCGAGCGGCCTCCTGAACCTCGTTCGCTGGAAGCTCGGCAATGGCAACAAGGCCTGGCCCGAGAGTTTCCCTAGTCCGTTTCCACAGGCCGTGCCTGAAGAACGGATAACAGGTGACCGGCTGGTGGTCACCCTGGTCGGTCACGCATCGTTCCTGATCCAGGTCGCGGGCCTCAACATCCTGACCGACCCCGTCTGGGACGAGCGCGCAAGCCCCGTCCGCTTCGCCGGCCCGAAGCGGGTCAACCCGCCCGGCATCAACATGGGCGACCTGCCGCCCATCGATCTCGTCATCGTCACCCACAACCACTACGACCACATGGATCTTGAAACGCTCTGGGTGCTCCAGGGGCGCGACAAGCCGCGCTTCGTCACGCCCCTCGGCAACGACGAGATCATCCGCGCCCGTGTAGAGGATGGACGCTTCGACGGCATGGATTGGGGCGATCGGCTGGAGGTCGGCCGTGGCGTCACCCTTCATTGCGAGCCCTGCCACCACTGGTCCGCGCGTGGGCTGGGGGACCGCCGCATGGCGCTCTGGGCTGCCTTCGTCATCGAAACACCGGCCGGCAAGATCTACCATATCGGTGACACCGGCTTCCATCGGGGGATCAACTATCGCGCGGCAAGGGAAAAGCATGGCGGCTTCCGTCTCGCCAACCTGCCCTTCGGCGCCTACGAGCCGCAATGGTTCATGAAGGCGCAGCACCAGAACCCCGAAGAGGCGGTGGAAGGCATGCTTCTCTGCGGTGCCGGCCATGTGGCCGGGCATCACTGGGGCACCTTCAAGCTGACGGACGAGGGCGTTGAGGAGCCGGTGGAGGCATTGCATGCAGCACTCGGCAAGCGCAGCCTGTCGCGTGATCGCTTCCGTCCAATGCGACCTGGCGAGGTGTTCGAGGTGCCTGCGGCAACAGTCTGATCCGAGGACATGAGGCGTTGTTTTCGCACAGCTGCCTCAACTGGTTCAAAGACTTAGCCCACTTTACATCCACCTATTCGAAAGTGGAGGGACAATGCTCCCGCTTCCGTCGCCGGAGTGTTTCGCGAGACGTTTGCGGGCAGGCGGGAGCCGGCGCCCTGTCTCGATGCCGTAACGTGCGGTGAGAGGCAGGGAGGCGGAAGTCATGGCGGTGTTGTCGCAAGATGCCGCTGCCTATCAAGTCTCCCCCGGGCCGCCAGGTTCCGGTTCGGTTTAGCCGTGCAAGTGCGAGCGCTGCTCGTACGCAGCGAGACGAGATGACCGCCTGTAGGGACCGGAAGTCCCGAAAGAACGCCGAAGGCCACGCACATGCGGAGCCACACTTTAATACTTTGAGAGGTTTCGCATGTGCGTGGGCTCTCCTGAAAACGTGTCTGCAACCGCGCCGGCTTCCGGTGGCGGCGGCTCGGCATGGCCTTGCTCTGGTAATTATCCTTGGTTTCCGCCATATACGGCGGCAAGCGGCAGGGGCTGAACGGGATCGAAGGCGATGGCAGATCAGGTCGAATTTGCAAGAATGAACGGGCTTGGCAACAAGATCCTCGTCGTCGACATGCGCGGCCGGACGGACACGGTCACGCCCCAAGCGGCGATTGCCTTGAATGCCGATCCTGCAACGCAGTTCGACCAGATCATGGCAATCCATGATCCGAAGGCCGAAGGCACGGATGCCTGGATCGACATCCTGAACTCGGATGGCTCCAAGGCGCAGGCCTGCGGCAACGGCACACGCTGCGTCGTGCAGGCGCTCGCCGCCGAAACGGGGCGCAAGGCCTTCACCTTCCAGACAGTTGCTGGCATCCTGAACGCCGCCGAACACGAGGACGGGTCGATTTCCGTCGACATGGGCAAGCCGGTCTTCGCTTGGAACCGGATCCCGCTGTCGGAGGAATTCTTCGACACGAGCCGCATCGAACTGCAGATCGGCCCGATCGACGCGCCAGTCCTGCATTCGCCCTCGGCCATGTCGATGGGCAACCCCCATGCGATCTTCTGGGTCGACAAGGACCCGATGGCGTTCGATCTCGAACGCTTCGGGCCGCTTCTCGAAAACCACCCGATGTTCCCCGAGAAGGCAAACATCACGCTGGCCCAGGTCACCTCGAAGGGCTCTCTGCGCACCCGCACGTGGGAGCGTGGTGCCGGCCTGACGCTCGCCTGCGGTTCGGCTGCCTGTGCGGCCGCCGTCTCCGCCGCCCGCACCGGCCGTACTGGTCGCAGGGTCGAGATCGACGTCGCCTCCAGCTCTATCCGCCAGCCGCTGGTGATCGAGTGGCGCGACGACGATCATGTCATCATGACCGGGCCTGCGGAATGGGAATGGTCGGGCAAGGTCGATCCCGCCACCGGCTGCTTCAACCGCGATCTGGAGCCGGAAAACCACGGGCAGGGGGCTCAGGCGAATTGAGCGGCGTCGAGGTCATCACCTTCGGCTGCCGGCTCAATACTTATGAGTCGGAAGTGATGCGGGCCGAGGCGGAAAAGGCTGGGCTCAACAATGCCGTGCTCGTCAATACCTGCGCCGTGACAGGGGAGGCGGTGCGCCAGGCACGCCAAGCCATCCGCCGCGCTCGGCGCGACAATCCGCACGCCCGCATCATCGTCACCGGCTGTGCGGCGCAAACCGAAAAGCAGACCTTTGCCGACATGGCCGAGGTGGATGCAGTGCTCGGTAACGAGGAGAAGCTGACAGCTACGTCCTACCGCTCTCTTCCGGATTTCGGCGTTTCGGCGGAAGAGAAGCTGCGCGTCAACGACATCATGAGCGTCAAGGTGACCGCGCCGCAGATGGTGAAGCACATCGACGGGCATGTGCGCGCCTTCATCCAGGTGCAGAACGGTTGCGACCACCGCTGCACCTTCTGCATCATACCCTATGGCCGCGGCAATTCCCGTTCGGTGCCTATGGGTGCGGTCGTTGCTCAGGCCCGCAAGCTGGTGCAGAGCGGCTATCGCGAGATCGTGCTGACCGGCGTGGATGCCACCAGCTACGGCGCCGATCTTCCGGGGGAACCGACGCTTGGGCTCCTCGCGAAGACCTTGCTGAAGCAGGTGCCGGACATCCTGCGGCTGCGCCTGTCCTCGATCGACA
Organism: Pseudorhizobium banfieldiae; assembly: GCF_000967425.1. Lineage (NCBI taxonomy): Bacteria > Pseudomonadati > Pseudomonadota > Alphaproteobacteria > Hyphomicrobiales > Rhizobiaceae > Pseudorhizobium > Pseudorhizobium banfieldiae. The sequence continues at coordinate 3,470,925 of NZ_FO082820.1, read as the reverse complement.
GCATCGAGGCGGACAGCCACCTGTGGGACCTGATCGCCGATGAACCGCGCTTCATGCCCCACCTACACCTGTCGCTGCAGCATGGCGACGACCTGATCCTGAAGCGGATGAAGCGTCGGCACAGCCGCGCGGATGCACTGGGTTTCGTTGCGCAGGCACGGCGGTTGCGGCCCGAGATCACCTTCGGCGCGGACATGATCGCCGGCTTCCCGACGGAGACCGAGGAGATGTTCGAAGGCGCCGCACGCCTTGCGGAAGAAGCAGACATCTCCTTCCTGCACGTCTTCCCCTACAGCCCGCGTCCTGGCACGCCGGCGGCACGTATGCCGCAGCTCGATCGAGCCTTGGTCAAGGAACGGGCTGCGCGTCTGCGTGCTCGCGGCGATGCGCTGCACCGGGCCCATCTCGACCGCATGGTCGGAAGCGTTCAGACGATCATCGTCGAGATGAACGGCATGGCGCATACGGAAAACTTTTCGCTGGTCGCAGCGCCCGGGCTTGTTCCCCGCGAGATCCGGCGCGTTATCATTACCGGCCACAACGGCAAACATCTGGATATGGAGGTTGCGCCGGCACTGGCGGCGTAACCGGAGCGGATTTCATGGCACTAGGCTTCATCAAAAAGGTCTTCACCTTCGGCAAGGAGAAGCCGATCGAGCAACAGGCGCCGGAAGAGCACCTGACGCCGGCGCAAGCCGCTGCGATCGAAGCGGAAGTTGAGCCGCATTCGCGCGAAGAGGACCTGCCGGTTTCGCCGGTCGACCCGGTGGCGCCGGTTGAGATGGAGACGGCCGGCGGCCCGGCTGCCGATGACGCACGGGATGTCGTGGAGCCAGTCGAACCCGAGCCGGCAGATGAAGAGCCATCGGAGGAAGAACTGCCGCCCCTTCTGCCCGGCGCCGAAGAGAACACGGAAATCGGCATCGTGCCGCTGTCGCTGCTTGAGGCGGAGAGCGAGGCCGGTACGGAAAGCTCGCCGGTGTCCGAACCCGTTCTGCCGAAGGGTTTCACCACCCGGGTCGATGAGGTGCCGGAGCCGGAGGTCGTGGCACCTCGGATGACCTGGTACCAGCGCCTGCGGGCTGGTCTTGCCCGTACCTCCTCCCAGCTTACCGGGCAGATCACCGCTCTATTTACCAAGCGCAAGCTGGATGAGGAAACGCTGGAAGACCTGGAGGACCTGCTGATCCAGTCCGACCTCGGCGTGGAAACCGCCATGCGCATTACCGGTGCCCTGTCGGCCGAACGGTATGGCAAGGATGTCACCGGCGAGGATGTCTCCCGCATCATGGCCGCCGAGATCAGCAAGGTGCTCTCACCGGTCGCCAAGCCGCTGCAACTCGACCTCAACCACAAGCCGCACGTCATTCTCGTCGTCGGCGTCAACGGCACGGGCAAGACCACAACGATTGGCAAGCTCGCGGCGAAGCTCTCGGGATCGGGGCTGAAGGTCATGCTGGCCGCCGGAGATACGTTCCGTGCTGCCGCCATCGAGCAGTTAAAAATCTGGGCGGATCGCACCGGCTCGGAATTCATCGGCACCAGGCTTGGCGCCGATGCCGCCGGCCTTGCCTACGACGCCTTTGAACAGGCGCGGGCGAAGAAGTCAGACGTGCTGATCATCGACACAGCCGGGCGCCTGCAGAACAAGGCGGAGCTGATGGCGGAACTCGAAAAGATCGTCCGCGTGCTCAACAAGCTCGATCCGGACGCACCGCATACGGTCCTGCAGACGCTCGATGCTACCACCGGGCAGAATGCGCTGCAGCAGGTGGAGATCTTCCGCAATGTTGCCGGCGTCAGCGGCCTGATCATGACCAAGCTCGACGGGACGGCGCGGGGCGGTATCCTCGTGGGCATCGCGGCCAAGCATAAGCTGCCGGTCTATTTCATCGGCGTCGGAGAGGGCGTCGATGATCTGGAGCCTTTCGAGGCGGATGATTTCGCCAAGGCCATTGCCGGTCTGACGCATTGATGCCACAGAAACAGCGTTTCCAGCCGCAGAACCCATCAGCAGAAGTTGAATCGATGCAGATCGAAAGCGATACCAAGGCCACACCGGAAGAAAAGCATCATCCGATGCTGAAGTTCGCGCTCGAGATTGGACCGCTCTTGGTCTTCTTCTTCGGCAACATTCGCGGCGAATGGCTGGCGGAAACCTTCCCGGCCTTGGACGTCGTCGGCGGTCCGCTCCTGATTGCGACCGCGCTCTTCATGGTCGCGACGGTCATCTCGCTTATCGTCTCGAAGATCGTCTTCAAGCACCTGCCGGTCATGCCCTTCGTTTCCGGTGTCGTCGTCATGGTCTTCGGCTCGCTGTCCATCTGGCTGCAGGACGAGACCTTCATCAAGATGAAGCCGACGATCGTAAACACGCTCTTCGGCGTCGTCCTGCTCGGGGGGCTGCTGTTCGGCAAGGCACTGCTCGGCTACGTCTTCAACGCTGCCTTCAATCTCGACGAGATGGGCTGGAAGAAGCTGACCCTCCGCTGGGGGATCTTCTTCCTTTTCCTCGCAGTGCTCAACGAAGTCGTCTGGCGCAACTTCTCCGACGACTTCTGGGTCAACTTCAAGGTCTGGGGCACCATGCCGATCACGCTCGCCTTCACCTTCGCGCAGCTGCCGCTGATCATGCGCCACACCATCCCCGACGCCGTCGCGGAAGCCGAGAAGTGAGCGTGGCCGCTACTCCATCGTCGTGGTCACCGTGGTCGCGGCGGTGGTTGCTGGTGGCCGTCACGCTCTTCGTGCTTCAGCTCGTGGTTCTCTACGCCATGGGCCGCATCCCGATTTGCGAGTGCGGCTACGTCAAGCTCTGGGAAGGCGGGGTGAACTCTAGCGGCAATTCCCAGCACCTGTCGGACTGGTACACGCCGTCCCACATCATACACGGCTTCCTGTTCTACGGCCTCGCTTGGCTGCTGTTCCGCCGGGCGCCGCTGACGGCGCGGCTTTCGTTCGCGGTGCTGATCGAGGCGGCATGGGAGGTGCTGGAAAACACGCCGATGGTGATCGACCGCTACCGCACCGCCACCATGGCGCTCGGCTACAGCGGCGACAGCATCCTCAATTCGGCGATGGATACCGTCTTCATGACGATCGGCTTCCTGGCCGCTTCGCGTCTGCCAGTCTGGCTAACGGTTGCGATTGCCATCGGCTTCGAACTCCTGACCGGCTGGATCATTCGCGACAACCTGACTCTCAACGTGCTGATGCTGCTCTGGCCGCTCGATGCGGTGCGCGAGTGGCAGGCGGCGCTGGGCTGACATTTCAGGTTCCGGAGGCGGCTTTCTCGATGGCCGGCAGCAGTTCCTGCGTCAGGCTGCGTTCGTCAAACGGACCGACCTTCTTGTAGAGGATGGTCCCGTCCGTCCCGACAAGATAGCTTTCCGGAATGCCGTAGACACCCCAGTCGATGGCGGCCTTGCCGTTCGGATCGACGCCGATCGCATCATAGGGATTGCCGAGCTCGCCGAGGAAGCGCAGCGCGTTGTCGTTGCGGTCCTTGTAGTTGATGCCGACCACCGTCAGCCGTTCGTCCTTCGCCAATTCCTTCAAGAAAGGATGCTCCTGCCGGCAGGGGACACACCAGGAGGCGAAGACGTTAACGAGTGTCAGCTTGCCGTCGATCGCCGCATCCGTAAGCGCTGGCGTGTTCGAACCTTCGAGAGCCGGCAGGGCCAGTGATGGCGCCTTCTGGCCGATCAGCGCGGAGGGAATGGCGGAAATGTCGCGGCCGTTGACGTCCTGGTCGTAGAGCATCTTGCCCGCGACGAGGGCAAAGCCCGCGAAGACGGCCAGCGGTATGAGCGCCAAGAGATACCGGCCGATGCCGCGCCGGCGGGCGGGTGCTTTGTCGATCTCGCTGGTCATGCGGCGCCATCCTTGACGGGTGCAGAGGAGCGCCGCCGGATGCCGGAGGCTTCCAGTTCCGCAAGCTCCCGCTGTCGGGCACGCCCGTCCAGCCATATCCAACCGAGCATGAGCGCGATGATCAAGCCCGAGACGCCATAAGATACTGCGATGTAGAAATCGTGGCCCATCTCAGCTCTCCCGGCTCGCCATGCGCGCCGCCATGCGTCGTTGCGCCGTGATCCGGCGGCGCCAGATCTCGTTTCGCATCGCCATGAGGTGCAGCGTGAAGAAGAGGAAGGTAAAGGCGAACGCCATCACCAGCAGCGGGATCAGGAATTCCGGATCGATCGTCGGGCCATCCAGCCGCACGACGCTCGCCGGCTGGTGCAGCGTGTTCCACCACTCGACCGAGAACTTGATGACCGGGATATTCACGAAGCCGACGAGAATGAGCACGGCGCTGACCCGTGCGGCCTTCGACGGGTCGTCCATCGCCCGGTTCAGCGCAATCAGGCCGAGATACATCAGGAAAAGCACGAAGACCGAAGTCAGCCGCGCGTCCCAGACCCACCACGTGCCCCACATGGGCTTACCCCAGAGCGATCCGGTCGCGAGCGCGATCAGCGTGAAGGCTGCGCCGAGCGGGGCGGCGGCCTTGTGGCTGACATCGGCAAGCGGATGACGCCAGACCAGCGTGCCGATGGCCGAAAGCGCCATCACCGTGTAGCACATCATCGACAGCCATGCTGCCGGGACGTGCACGTACATGATGCGCACGGTCTCGCCCTGCTGGTAGTCGCCTTCGGTCGTGAAGCTGAGATAGAGGCCGACCGCGAAGAGGCCGGCGGTCAGACAGCCCAGCCAAGGCAGGATCCGCCCCGACAAATTCAGGAAGCGGGTCGGGTTGGCGAGGTCGCTGAACTTTGTGATGGCGAGGCTTTCGGTCATGGGTTCTTTCTAGGCAGAAACGGCGCTTTCGGGCTTGATCCTAGTCAATCGCTCGCGTTGCGCAAAGCAAGCGATGCACCGAGCGGGCCGATAACTGCGAAAAACATCGTGATCGCTAATAATATCAGGAATGGCGGCATAAACGGGGCAGGGTCCTGGACCGCCGCATAGGATGCACTGACGCCGAAGATCAGCACCGGTATGGCGAGCGGCAGAACGAGGATCGATACCAGCAGACCGCCCCTCGGCAGGCTTACCGCGACCGCGGCTCCCACGGCGCCGATAAAGGTGAGGGCAGGCGTGCCGACGAGTAAAGTCACGGCGACCGCGCCGATGGCGACTTCACTCATGTTCATGAACAGGCCGAGAAGCGGCGAGGCGATCACCAGCGGCAGGCTGTTGGCCAGCCAGTGGGCGAGGCACTTGACCAGCACGGTGAGCACCAGCGGGTGCTCCTGCATCAGGATCAGGTCGAGCGAGCCGTCGTCCCGCTCCGTCTGGAAGAGGCGGTCGAGCCCGAGCAGCGCCGCGAGGAGCGCCCCGATCCAGACAATGGCCGGGCCGATGCGGGAGAGCAGGTTGAGGTCGGGGCCAACCCCGAACGGAATGACCGCGACGACGGTCATGAAGAAGAGGACGCCGATCAGGGCGCCGCCGCCGGCACGCACGGACAGCTTCAGGTCGCGGAGCAGCAGGGACATCATGCCGCGAACTCCTCTGCCACACCGGCAAACCCCGTCATCCGCAGTTCCTGCATCCCCTCGATACCGAGCGGCTGGTGGGTTGCGGCGAGAAGAATGCCGCCACGGGCCAGGTGCTGGCGGATGAGATCGGCAAAGGTCGCCTCCGCCCTGGTGTCAAGGGCGGCAGTCGGTTCGTCGAGGATCCAGACCGGGCGGTAGGAGACGAGAAGCTTGGCGAAGGCCATGCGGCGCTGCTGTCCTGCGGAGAGATAGCCGAAGGGAAGATGAGCAATGCCGCCGAGGCCTACCTGTTCGGCGGCCTCGGCGACCGAAACGCCCTCGCCGCCGCCGAAATCCCCGCAGAATTCCTTCCAGAAGGCGAGGTTCTCCTGCACCGACAGCTCCGCCTTCATTGCATTGCGATGGCCGAGATAGTGGCAGGCTTCGCTGGCCCGAATCGCATCGTCTGTCGAGGAGGAGGACCATCTGACCTGACCGAACTCTGGGCGAAGCAGGCCCGCCACTACCCGCAGGAGCGTCGACTTGCCGGAGCCGTTCCTGCCGATGAGGATAAGTCCTTCACCTGCGCCGAGTTCGAAGGAAATGTCCGAAAAAAGCAGGTCTTCCCCGCGCCGGGCCGCAAGCTTTTCGGCTGTCAGCCGCATGGCAGGTCCTTCATTAGGATTCAAATTACCTGAGCAGAATTTTTGTATGCAATGAGCACAAAGCGGTCTGGAACCCTTCTTAGAAATTATCTATAAGCTTCGCAACCACGCCAGCGGCCGGCGTGATTATCATCTTGCGCCGAACCTGAAGACCTCAATCTTCTCGTGCGGACAGCGGAAATGGTCGCACCCGCATCCTGATGTGCATAAGTGCATAGGCGTCCGCACGCGCGTGTTGGCTCTCATATCAGCGGGGTTATTGTCCGTGGCTAAATCTCTCGACAGCTTCAATTGTCGCTCCGTCCTTACCGTGGGCGGCAAGGACTATGTCTACTACAGCCTGCCCAAGGCGGAAGCGAACGGTCTACCCGGCGTTTCGAAGCTCCCCTTCTCGATGAAGGTGCTGCTCGAAAACCTGCTGCGCCACGAGGACGGACGGTCCGTTACCAAGGAGCATATCCTTGCCGTCGCCGAATGGCTCAACAACAAGGGTACGGTGGAAAGCGAAATTGCCTATCGTCCCGCTCGCGTACTAATGCAGGACTTCACCGGTGTGCCGGCCGTGGTTGACCTCGCTGCGATGCGCGACGCCATGGTTTCGCTCGGCGGCGACCCGGAAAAGATCAACCCGCTGGTCCCGGTCGACCTCGTGATCGACCACTCCGTCATCGTCGACGAGTTCGGCACGCCGACCGCCTTCGCCCGCAACGTCGAACTTGAGTACGAGCGCAATGGCGAACGCTACCGCTTCCTGAAATGGGGGCAGCAGGCGTTCGAGAACTTCCGCGTGGTCCCTCCAGGCACCGGTATCTGTCACCAGGTCAACCTCGAGTATCTCGGCCAGACCGTCTGGACGAAGGATGAGGACGGCGAGACGATTGCCTATCCGGACACTTGCGTCGGCACCGACAGCCACACCACCATGATCAACGGCCTTGGCGTTCTCGGCTGGGGTGTTGGCGGCATCGAGGCGGAGGCGGCAATGCTTGGCCAGCCGGTCTCCATGCTCCTGCCGGAAGTCATCGGCTTCAAGCTCACCGGCAAGCTGAAGGAAGGCGTCACGGCGACCGACCTCGTGCTGACCGTGGTACAGATGCTGCGCAAGAAGGGCGTCGTCTCGAAGTTCGTCGAGTTCTTCGGACCGGGCATGGACAACATGCCGCTCGCCGACCGTGCGACCATCGGCAACATGGGCCCGGAATATGGCGCCACCTGCGGCTTCTTCCCGGTCGACGGCGAAACCATCAACTACCTTACCATGTCCGGCCGTACCCGCGAGCGGATCGCGCTGGTGGAAGCTTATTCCAAGGCTCAGGGCATGTGGCGCGAAGGCGATGGCTCCGAGCTCGTCTTCACCGATACGCTTGAACTGGACCTCGGCGACGTCGTGCCGTCCATGGCCGGCCCGAAGCGTCCGGAAGGCCGCATCGCGCTCGAGAACATCGCCTCCGGCTTCGCCTCTGCCCTTGAGGCAGACTACAAGAAGCCGGGCCAGCTCGACACGCGCTATGCGGTTGAGGGCGCGGACTTCGATCTCGGCCATGGCGACGTCGCGATTGCTGCGATCACGTCCTGCACCAACACGTCCAACCCCAGCGTGCTCATTGCCGCAGGCCTGCTGGCCCGTAATGCCGTTGCCAAGGGCCTGAAGACCAAGCCGTGGGTGAAGACTTCGCTGGCGCCTGGATCGCAGGTGGTCGGAGAATACCTTGCAAAGTCCGGTCTGCAGACGGATCTGGACAAGCTCGGCTTCAACCTCGTCGGCTTCGGTTGCACGACCTGCATAGGCAATTCCGGTCCGCTGCCGGCGCCGATCTCCAAGACGATCAACGACAAGGGCCTGATCGTATCGGGCGTTCTTTCCGGCAACCGCAACTTCGAAGGCCGCATCTCGCCGGATGTCCAGGCGAACTACCTGGCCTCGCCGCCGCTCGTCGTCGCCTATGCTTTGGCCGGCACGGTGCAAAAGGACCTGACGAAGGAGCCGATCGGTGAAGACCAGAACGGCAACCCTGTCTACCTGAAGGACATCTGGCCGACCTCGCACGAGATCCAGGAGTTCATCCTGAAGTACGTCACGCGCGAACTCTACGAGTCGAAGTATGCGGACGTGTTCAAGGGCGACGAGAACTGGCAGGCCGTTCAGGTGCCGCCGGGGCAGACTTACGCTTGGGACGACGACTCCACCTATGTCCAGAACCCGCCCTACTTCGTCGGCATGGGCAAGACGGGCACCGGCCTCAAGGACATCAAGGGCGCCCGTATCCTCGGTCTCCTTGGCGACAAGATCACCACCGACCACATCTCGCCGGCCGGTTCGATCAAGGCGGCCTCGCCGGCAGGTTCCTATCTCATGGAGCATGGCGTTGGCGTTGCCGACTTCAACCAGTACGGCACGCGCCGCGGCAACCATGAGGTGATGATGCGTGGCACCTTCGCCAACATCCGCCTTCGCAACCACATGCTCGGCCCGAACGGCAAGGAAGGTGGCTACACAATCCACTATCCGTCGAAGGAAGAGATGTCGATCTACGACGCGGCCATGAAGTACAAGGAAGAAGGTGTCCCGCTCGTCATCTTCGCCGGCGTCGAATACGGCAACGGTTCGTCCCGTGACTGGGCCGCGAAGGGTACCAATCTTCTCGGGGTCAAGGCTGTGATTGCGCAGTCGTTCGAGCGTATCCACCGCTCGAACCTGGTCGGTATGGGCGTCGTTCCGTTCGTCCTTGAGGAAGGCACCAGCTGGGCCAGCCTCAACCTCAAGGGCGACGAAACGGTGACGATCGAGGGGCTGGAAGGTCCGATCAAGCCGCGCGAATGGAAGACGGCGAGGATTACCTACGGCGACGGCTCGGTGAAGGAAGTGAACATTCTCTGCCGCATCGATACTCTCGACGAGGTCACCTACATGAACAATGGCGGCATCCTGCAGACCGTTCTCCGCGATCTGGCTGCCTGACAACCAACTTGCACCCGCCGGACCTGTCCGGCGGGTGTTTCGGCGGCCTGGGGCCGTATTCGCCGGAGCATATCCTTGAGCCCAGCCATCCTTGCAGGCATGGCGCTGACGGTCTTCCTGACATCGCTGCTTTCCGGCGTGTTCGGCATGGCCGGCGGACTGATCCTTCTCTGGGTCCTGCTTTTCCTGATGCCAGTCGCCACTGCGATCGCCGTGCACGGCGTCATCCAGATGGTCGCCAACGGCTCCCGCGCCTGGTTTTCGCGGCATTATATCGATTACCGGATCCTGGCGATCCTGTGTCTCGGCCTCCTGATCGCGGCGGCTCTACTGACGGTGGTGAACTACACGCCAAACCTTGTCGTGGTATCCATTGTTCTCGGGTTGATGCCGGTTCTCGTGTGGCTGCCGGTCCAGCGCCTGCAACTGGATGCCTCCCGCCCGTCTCACGCCCTCGCCTGCGGCTTCGTCGCCGGAGCTCTTGCCATGGGGGTCGGTGTCTCCGGGCCGACGATCGACATCTTTTTCATCCGCACCATGATGGATCGCCGCAAGGTCATTGCCACCAAGGCGGCGATGCAGCTCGTTTCGCATGCGACGAAGGTGGTCTTCTACTGGCAGGCTGCCGCCGCACTGCCTGCATCAGACTGGCTCGCGATCCTTCTGGCCGCACCGATCGCCATCTTGGGGACGCGGACCGGCAACATCGTCCTGCAGCGGATGACAGACCTGTCCTTCCGAAGCTGGACCCGCTGGATCGTTACCGGTGTCGGAGGGGTCTACCTGCTGCAGGGGCTCCACCAGTTGATGTGACTGTTGCGCGGGTGCAGACTCGGAAGCTCCTCACCCCATCGTGACTTCCTCTTGAGCCGTCCGCCCGTTTACTTTGGCCCGAGTTCTTCCGTTAGCCTCTTGATCCCCGCGGTCAGCCGTGGCTAACAAATGTCAGTTCAAGAGGTTTGCATTCATGCTGCCCATCGTCCGCAGAGCGATATTCCTTGCCGGCGTTCTGGCTGCCGCCGCAGCCTCGGCAGAAGAGGGCAAGACGCCGAAAGGTGTGGTCGAGCTGTTCACGTCGCAGGGATGCTCCTCCTGCCCGCCGGCAGATGCCGTGTTGAAGAAACTGGTACATCAAGGCGATGTCGTCGCCCTCTCCTACCACGTCGATTACTGGAACTACCTTGGCTGGACCGACACGCTCAGCTCCAAGGCCAATACCGAACGGCAATATGGGTATGCCGAATCGCTTGGCCGAACCGGCGTCTACACGCCTCAGGCGGTGATCAATGGCCGGGATCACGTGAAGGGGACGGAACTCAGCACGATCAACGCCACAGTGGACAGGCTAAAGGCCGAGGGCCAGGGTCTGACGGTGCCGGTTGTCGCCCGCATGCGGGGCAAGGAGATCGAGATCGAGATCGGCGAGGGCCAGGGCGAGGCCGAAGTAGTCGTCGCGTATTTCACCAAGCGGCAGGATGTCGAGGTCTCGAAGGGCGAGAATGCCGGCAAGACCATGGAATACTGGCACAGCGTCTACGATGTGCAGTCGGTCGGGATGTGGCAGGGAAAGCCGCTCAAGCTGTCACTGCCGGGCAAGTTCATGGGCAAGTGGAAGAAGGATGGGTGCGCAATCCTGCTGCAACGCTCAGGCTCCGGCGGGGAGCCAGCTTCCATCCTCGGGGCGACGATCCTGATGGCAGGGCGCAAGCGCTACTAGAAGCGATGCTTGGGAGGCGATCCGACCCGGAGACATTGGGGGGCTGGGGGTAAGGGTCAATGCAACCGGGCCGGATCTATTGGGGCTGAAAAGCCAACCAACGCTCGGACTTTTGTCCGCGAATCCGGCAGTGTTTTGTTCGAAATGCGGCAAGATTAAAAACCCGCTGCTGTTCGTCAAAAGATGCGTAGCCGATTGCTTTTTGCCCCCGCTGAGGCAAACTGTCATGCGACTGACATCATTCATGGAGTCGTGATGACGGATCAGCCGGATTTGCGGAGCCTCCGCAGCCAAGAAGACGACGTCGTCGTCAGCCTGACCGAATACCGCCAGAGCCGAGACCCCGTCCCCGTCACCTTCCACCGGCGAGAGTTGGATGCCATCCTGCGGATCTACGGACGCATGGTCGGCGAGGGCGAGTGGAAGGACTATGCCATCGACCATTTGAAGGACCGCGCGATCTTCTCGATCTTCAAGCGTTCCGGCGAGATGCCGCTCTACCGGATCGAGAAGAACCCCAAGCTGGCGGCCAAGCAGGGCCAGTACTCTGTCATGAACGCGCACGGGATGATCCTCAAGCGGGGCCACGAGCTGCCGCAGGTGCTGCGGGTCTTCGACAAGGTGCTGAAACTGATCGACTAGCCTGGGTAGAGCGTGCCGGGATAGGCAAGGGCGTCCGGATCCGTCGTGGCGCCATCTCCGAGCGATCTTTGCATGAGTACCGTGTCGAGCCACCGGCCATGCTTGAAGCCGGTTGCCTCCAGCCTGCCGGTGGTCCTGAAGCCGAGGGTTTCGTGGACGGCAATGGATGCGGGGCTCGCGCCGCCGATCACCGCCACCATCTGCCGGAAACCCATGCTCGTGCAGCGCGTCAGCAGTTCGGATAGCAGTGCCTTGCCGATCCCGCGGCCGCGGGCTTCGGGGGCAAGGTAGATGGAGTCCTCGACGAGCCAGCGATAGGCAGGTCGGGTCCGGAAGGCGGATGCATAGGCATAGCCGAGGAGATTACCCTCCGGATCTTCGGCGGCAATATAAGGGTAGCCCTTGCCGCAGATTGCGGCGAAGCGGGCTTCCATTTCAACAGTGTCGGGTGGGTCGAGCTCGTAGCTCGCTGTCCCGTTCAGGACGCAGTCTTCATATATGGCCGTGATTGCCGGGAGATCGGAAGGTGAAGCGTCGCGCAGTGTGAAGGTCATGGGGTGATGCCGAGGAGGAACCTGAGCGAACCTATTGCCGCAGCGCACGCCGGGCAACAAAAAAAGGCGGCCCGGAGGCCGCCTTTTCGTCTGCCGTTTCCGATGCTGTTACTCGTTGCGATTGCCGAGGAACTGCAGGAGGAACATGAACAGGTTGATGAAGTCGAGGTAGAGGGTGAGGGCACCCATGATAGCCTTGCGGCCAGCCACCACGGCTTCGTCGCCGTCCCAGTACATTTCCTTGATCTTCTGCGTGTCGTAGGCCGTCAGGCCGGCGAAGACGAGAACGCCGATCACGGAAATGGCGAAGCCCATTGCCGAAGACTGCAGGAAGATGTTGACGATCGAGGCGATGATCAGGCCGAACAGGCCCATGATCAGGAAGGTGCCGAAGCCTGACAGGTCCTTCTTGGTCGTATAGCCGTAGAGCGATAGCGCACCGAAGGAGGCTGCGGTCACGAAGAACGTCTGGACGATGCTCTCACCGGTAAAGACCAGGAAGATCGAGGACAGCGAGAGACCCATCATTGCCGCATAGATCCAGAAGGTCGTCTGGGCTGCAGCGACGCTCATCGAATTGATGCGGAAGCTCAGGAAGAATACCATGCCGAGCGGAGCCAGCATGATCACCCACTTCAGCGGGCTGGCGTAGAGCATCTGCCCGAAGCCGGTCAGCTGGCCATCGGCAACCGCCATCTGCCATGTCAAGAAAGCCGCAACGCCGGTGATCGCCAGGCCCAGCGCCATCAGGTTGTAGACCTTGAGCATGTAGGCGCGAAGACCTTCGTCGATCATCGCCCCCGCTTGCGCGTGGCCCTGCGCCATACGGTTCTGGTAGTTTTTGGAGTCAGCCATAGTTTCCTCATTCAAGCTCCGTGTTTAGTCACGGTGTCGGGACCAACAATCCCAGGCGCCGCTGCGGAGCTCAGCATGCCTGCTCCGAATATGATGGCAGATCGCCTGTTCTACAAGTGGTTAGGCGGCGAAATACGCCGAATCGACCGCACCGAAGGCGTCGAAATGCCTCCGCTGACGCGGATGTGATCAGGCCATGCTACGGAAGCCGGCGACTAAAGTTCCCGCAACACCGGACCCGCCTTCTGCCCCAGGACTCTCCAGGTCCCGATCAGGCCGATCCCCACCGTGAGGACGAGGGCCCCGAGGAGCGTCACCAGGGCCACATCCGGAAGAAAGATCGACGGCAAGTTCATGATGCGGCTGACAACGAGCCAGGAAGCCGTGCCGCCGGCGACGAGTGCGAAAACAGCCGTCGCCGCTCCGAGGATCATGTACTCGTAGCTGAAGGCCCGGATCAGCAGGGCACGGGTTCCGCCGAGCGTCTTCAGGATGACAGCGTCATGGGTGCGGGCGCGGTTCCCCGCGGCAAGGGCGCCTGCGAGAACCAGGACAGACGCGACGAGGGCGACGGCAGCTGCGGCCCGGATGGCTGTCGCCAACTGGCCGACGAGCTGGTCGACAATGTCGATTGCGTCCTTCACCCGGACACTGGTGATCGTCGGATAAGCGCCCGTCACATCCCGCAGGATGGCGGCCTCTTCGGTGGCCGTGGCATCGGGGTCCGTGAGCGTCGCCAGCCACGCATGCGGTGCGCCACGGAAGGTGTTGGGGGAGAAGACCATCACGAAGTTGATCGATAGCGATTCCCATTCCACCTGGCGGAAGTTGGCGATGCGCGCGGTAATGTTGCGGCCAAGGACGTTGACGGTGACGGTATCGCCGATCGCAAGGCCAAGTTCCCCGGCTTCCTCCGCCGAGAAGGAGACCAGCGGTTCTCCGTCATGGTCCCTTGGCCACCAGGTGCCTTCGGTCAGCGTGGAATTGGTGGGAAGGGTCTCTTCATAGGTGATCCCGCGATCGCCCCTGAGGACCCATCTGCCTCCAGGCGGAACGTTCATCTGGGCGACGTCCTGGTCGTTGAAGGCGATGATGCGGCCGCGCAGCATCGGCACCTGGTTGATCTTTCCCTCCGGCGCGTGCTTGTGGAGGATGTCGAGGAATCCCTCGCGTTCGGCGCTCTGGATGTCGACGAAGAAGAAGTTCGGCGCCTGCTCGGCCATTCTGCCGGTCAACTGCCGGCGCAGATTGCCGTCGATCAAAGCGAGGGTGACGAGCAGCGCAAGCCCGAGGCCGAGGGACAGCACGACGGATGACGTGAGCGCGCCCGGGCGGTGAATATTGCCGATCGCCAGTCGAAGAGCCGGTGAGTTGACGCGCGGACTGCGGCGGGCAAGGGCTGAAATCAGCAGTGCGACGAGCCGAAGCAGGATGAATGCGCCAGCTACAGCGGCAAGGAAGACACTGGCGATGAAGCGCTCCTCGGCGGTCGCAATCGCCAGGGAAGCGAGAGCCGCCAGCGCGGCTGCTGCGGCGAGCACGTATGGCCAGGATGGAAACCTTGCCTGGTCGAAGCTCTGTTCACGGAAGAGTGCGGTCGCGGGCACCTCGCGGGCGTGCCCCAGGGGAAGCACCGAGAAGGCGAAGGTGATGAGGAGCCCGAAGAGAGCCGCCATCGCGAGCGCACCGGGATAGAAGACGACCTCCTCCGGGACGGGGAGCACGCCTTCCAGGAACCGCATCGCAATGAACGGTGCAACGGCACCAATCACAAGGCCGATCGCAATGCCGATTGCAGCCAGCATCAGGATCTGGATGAGGTAAACGGCTGCGATGATGGCTGCGGGCGCGCCGAGGCATTTGAATGTGGCGATTGTGGTCCGCTTCGCGTCGAGAAAGGCGCGCACGGCGTTGGCGACACCGACACCGCCAACGATCAGTGCAGTCAGCCCGACGAGCGTCAGAAACTGCGAGAAACGCTCGACATTCTCCGTGAGCGAAGGTGCCGCGCGATCGGCAGTACGGATGGACCATCCGGCATTGGGGAATTCCGCAGCGGCGCGTGCGGGAAGGGTGCTGCGCACGGCTGGTTGGTCAAGGCGGATCTTGTAGGCGTGTTCGACCAGGCTGCCGGTCTGGACGAGGCCGGATGCCATCAATGCCTCGCGGCTTATCAGCAGGCGCGGTGCGAAGCCGAAACCGTCGGAAATGGCATCAGGCTCGCTGGCAACCGTCGCAGCGAGGCGCAAGCGGGCATTGCCGAGCAGAAGTTCGTCTCCCACGCGAATTCCGAGCCGGTCGAGCAGGAGCGGCGCGGCCACTGCACCGAATACCTCGCCATCCTGCTGCAGCAGTTCAGCGAGCGGAAGGTTGGGCTCGGCCTCGAACTCGCCGTAGAGGGGATAAGCGCCGTCGACGGCCTTCACTTCCACCAACCCCTGATCGGAGCCGTCGGGGACACGCGCCATGGAGCGCAGGCCGGTTGAAACCGAAAGTTCGCCAAGGCTTTGCAGGAAGGCAAGTTCCTCGGGTGCCGCCTCGCGATTGTCGAGTTCGAAGCGGATATCGCCGGCGAGGATGTCCTGTCCCTGCGTTGCTATGGCCCCAGTGATGGCTCGCGAGACCGAGTTGACTGCGGCGATTGCGCCGGTGCCGAGGGCGATGCAGGCAAGGAAGATATAGAAGCCCGAAAGCCCTCCGCGCATTTCGCGAAGAGCCAGCCTCCATGCGGTCCCCAGCCTTTGACCAAACCGGGTCATGCGCGCACCGCTTCCGGTGCTGCGTTGACTGCCGTATCCCCGACGATTTCGCCGGAGCGGACACGGATCTGCCGGGTGCAGCGGGCGGCAAGGGCATTGTCGTGGGTGACGAGCAGCATTGTCATGCCGCGCTCGGCCTGCTTGGCGAAGAGGAGGTCGGCGATCTGGCGTCCCGTTTCGGTATCGAGGTTTCCGGTCGGCTCATCGGCGATCAGGACCAGGGGTGATGGCGCGAGAGCCCGCGCGATGGCCACGCGCTGCTGCTCGCCGCCTGACAACTGCCCCGGATAATGGCTGAGGCGCTCTCCGAGCCCGACCGCGGCCAGTTCCCGCTGGGCGATGTCGAACGGGTTGCGGACATTGGCGAGTTCCAGGGGCACAGCGACGTTTTCCAGCGCGGTCATGTTGGCGATCAGATGGAAGGACTGGAAGACGATGCCGATATTGCGGCCGCGGAAATCGGCGAGCGCATCTTCCGAGAGGGCGTGCAGGGGCTCCCCGGCAATGTGTATCTCGCCCTTGTCGAGGCGCTCAAGACCAGCCAACACCATCAGCAAGGTCGACTTGCCCGATCCTGAAGGACCGACGATGCCGACGGCTTCGCCCCGGCGAACCTGCAGATCGATCTGCTTCAATACATGGACGGATGCCGCGGCGCTTCCGAGTGTAAGATCCGCCTGGTTCAACTCGATGATGGTTTCAGTCAAAACAAAGCTTCCTATATTGACTTTCAGCAAAACCGAAGCCGCGCCACGGCAGCGCGAATTTAGGAACCGGGCCTTGAGATTTAAAGCAATCCTCTTTCACTTCCTCGTCATGTCATTCATGGCTGTCTGGCCGGTGGCTGCGCAGCAGCCCATACAGCTGGTCGGTTTCGGCGACAGCCTGATGGCGGGCTACCAGCTTGCGCCGAGCGAGTCCTATACGGCGCAACTCGAGACCGCCCTGCAAGCCAAAGGGCATGATGTCGTCGTTACCAATGCCGGCGTTTCCGGAGACACGACATCGGGTGGCCTTTCTCGCGTCGACTGGTCCGTACCGGATGGCACCGATGGCGTCATCCTGGAGCTTGGCGCCAACGACGCGCTGCGGGGGATTTCCCCGGACGAGACCGAAAAGAATCTGGACGCCATCATATCCCGCCTGAAGGAGCGGAACATTCCGGTGCTGCTCGCCGGAATGATGGCGCCGCCGAACATGGGCAGCGCGTATTCTGAGCGCTACAACGAGATCTACCCGCGCCTGGCGGAAAAACACGATGTGCCGCTCTATCCCTTCTTCCTCGACGGTGTCGTCGCGGTTGCGGGGACGCAGTTGGAGGACGGCATGCATCCGAATGCGAAAGGCGTCGGGATCATGGTGGAGCGCTCCTTGCCTGCCGTTGAAGCCTTTCTGGGGGACATCCGCACGGCGGGGAAATAACAACTTGCAAGGAACCGGCACCCGTGATTCGCTGTTAACAGACGCAAGAGATTCGAGGAGGTTCGCAATGCCGAGACTTTTCACCGCCCTCGAAGTCCCGCGCAACATCGCCATGAGCCTGTCGCTCCTTCGCGGCGGCTTGCCTGGCGCACGCTGGATCGACGTCGAAAACTATCACGTCACCCTGCGCTTCATCGGCGACGTGGATGGACGCACGGCCGACGAGATCGTCGACCGGCTGGACCGCATCGACCGGCCCGAATTCCAGATCAGCCTGAACGGCATCGGCTCCTTCGGTTCGAAGAAGCCCCATTCCATCTGGGCCGGCGTTTCGCCCTCCCAGGAAATGGCGGCGCTCCAGTCGGAGATCGAGCGGATCTGCCAGCGTATCGGTCTCCCACCGGATCCGCGCAAGTTCATGCCGCACGTGACGCTGGCACGACTGAAGGCCTGCAGGCTCGACGACGTCGTCACCTATCTCTCCGGGCGGGGCGACTTCCATACGCTGCCGTTCAAGGTGTCCAGGTTCGTTCTGATGTCGTCCAAGGACTCGATCGGCGGCGGACCTTACGTGACCGAAGAGGCTTTCGACCTCCGCGACTTCGGAAGCGGCACGAACCGGTCCTCGGTGGAGCCGATCAAGAGCTTTGTCTGAGCCGGGAGCGTCTGTCCGATGTCTCTGGACAAGCTTTCTTCCGAAGTCATCGAACGGGAACTCAGTGGACTTCCCGGCTGGACGCTACGTGAAGACGGCGCCGCTATCTCGCGAAGCTTCCGGTTCCGGAACTTCAGCCAGGCGTTCGGCTTCATGGCAGAATGTGCACTGGTTGCGGAGCGGATGAACCATCATCCGGAATGGTTCAACGTCTATTCCCGGGTCGACGTGACTCTGACTACCCACGATGCCGGCGGGGTAACGGAAAAGGACGTCAAGCTTGCGCGAGCGATGAACCGGGCTGCAGGCCGCGGCGATTGACGTCCATCGGACCACGCCCCACATGAGGGAGCAGGTTTCGCACGGGTTAGAGTTTATGGACGACGTGAAGATTGGTGAAATTCTCCTGCCGGGTGACGAGGAAACGCAGGATCGGCGCGAGAAGCAGGTGCGGGCAAAGTTCTGGCCGAAGCTGAAGCGTGTAGCAGCAAGCATCCCGTTCAGCCGCGATCTGGTTGCCGCCTATTACTGCGCCATGGATCCGAGGACGCCGACCCGCGTTCGGGGGATACTGTTCGCGGCGCTGGCCTATTTCATCCTTCCCCTGGACTTCCTGCCGGACGTCTTTGCCGTGGTAGGGTTCACGGACGACATGGCTGTAATCGCCGCTGCACTTAGGATGATCCAGGGCCATATTGCCGACCGTCACTATGATGCCGCTGACAAGGCTCTGGCGCAGGACCCGGACGCCAGCACAAATCCAGCCTAGCTTCAACGAGGCTGAGCAAGCTGACTAAGCGCCCGCCCAGCCAAATTCTTGCCCAATTCTCCCGGTCAGTGGCGAATGGCGCGGTCGTCGTAAAGCTCCCGTTCATCCACGAACAGGTAGTCTGCACTTCATCGGACGCTGTTGACGGTTTGGTAACCGCAATTAAGTCAAATTAAACCGAATCGTGATGATGCCTGACCAGGCTTGCCTTATCGGCCCCCAGTAGAGAAGCGGCAGGAGACCATGTCTGTTAAAACCGTAGCAACTGCAGTGACCTTGATGCTGGCCGCCGCCGGCATCGCATCTGCCCAATCCCCCACCCGCATCCAGCAGTTCAAGGCATGGGGCGCTTATTCATACAAGGCCTCCGGCGGCACGGTCTGCTACGTACTCTCCGTGCCGACGGCCAAGGAACCCGCCAATGTCGATCATGGCGACATCTTCTTCATCGTCTCGCAGCGCCCGGGCCAGAACATCTCCTACGAGCCGCAGGCGATGATGGGCTATCCGCTGCAGTCGAATTCCAAGGTCAACGTCACCATCGACGGCAAGACCTTCGTGATGTTCACCAAGGACAAGGCAGCTTGGGTCGAGAATGCGGCAGAGGAGCCCGCCCTGGTCGCGGCCATGAAGGGTGGTTCGAACATGACCGTCAAGGCGACCTCCGGCCGTGGCACCAGCACGTCCTATTCCTATTCGCTCTCCGGCATCTCGGCGGCGCTGAAGCAGATCGAATCCTGCAAGTAAATCGGGTGCCACGACAGTATTCCAGTAAAGGCCGGTTGCAGGACCGGCCTTTACTGCGTCTTGAAGAATGGTGACGCGGCCACGATTTGATGCTATGTGCCGCCGCAAATATACCCGTAGGCCACAGATGCCGCGCGGCAATCTCAAGCACAACATGCCCGATGACAACTCCGCCGCGGCGGGCGCATGCGTTTGAACAGGACCCGTCAATGTCAGTCTCCGAAGCCGTTCTCGACCCCGCGGTGAAAGCGCCGCTTGTCGTTCGCCCCGAACTTGCGGGCACGAAGCCCTCGCTCATCGGGCTCACGCGCGAGCAGATGGCGGACGCCCTCAAGGAGAAGGGTGTTCCGGAGAAGCAGGTGCGCATGCGCGTCAGCCAACTCTGGCACTGGCTCTATATCCGCGGCGTTTCAGACTTCGACGCGATGACCAATGTCGCGAAAGACATGCGGCAGATGCTGAAGGAGCACTTCACCATCGCTCGTCCGGAGGTCGTCGAGGAGCAGGTCTCCAATGACGGCACGCGCAAATGGCTGCTGCGCTTTCCGCCGCGTGGTGCCGGTCGCCCTGTCGAGGTGGAGACTGTCTACATCCCGGAGGAAGGCCGCGGCACGCTCTGCATCTCCAGCCAGGTGGGCTGTTCTCTCACCTGTTCCTTCTGCCATACCGGCACGCAGCGCCTGGTGCGCAACCTGACGGCGGAAGAGATCCTGGCACAGCTGCTGCTGGCGCGTGATCGTCTCGGCGATTTTCCGGATCGCGATGTGCCGCAGGGGGCGATGATCCCGTCGAGCGATCGCAAGATCACCAATATCGTGATGATGGGGATGGGGGAGCCACTCTATAATTTCGAGGCGGTGAAGACGGCTCTGCTGATCGCCTCGGATGGTGACGGGCTGTCGCTCTCCAAGCGACGCATCACCCTCTCGACCTCCGGCGTGGTTCCGGAAATCTACCGCACCGGCGAGGAGATCGGCGTCATGCTGGCGATCTCCCTGCATGCGGTGCGCGACGAGCTGCGCGACATGCTGGTGCCGATCAACAAGAAGTATCCGCTGAAGGAACTGATCGAAGCCTGCCGCGCCTATCCTGGCCTGTCGAATGCCCGCCGCATTACCTTCGAATATGTGATGCTGAAGGACGTCAACGACAGCCTGGAGGACGCCAAGGAACTGGTGAAGCTGCTCAAGGGCGTTCCGGCAAAGATCAACCTGATCCCGTTCAACCCCTGGCCAGGCACCAACTACCAGTGCTCCGACTGGGCGACGATCGAGAAGTTCGCCGACTTCATCAACCAGGCGGGCTATGCTTCGCCGATCCGCACGCCGCGCGGGCGCGACATCCTTGCTGCCTGCGGACAGTTGAAGTCGGAATCGGAGCGCATGCGCAAGACCGAGCGCCTCGCTTTCGAGGCCATGATGATCGCCGGTCACGGCGAGGATGACTGATCCGCAGCTCTCGTTATCACCATCCGGTTGATTTCGGTTCTTTGGCTCCATAAGAGACGTGACGGAAAGAAGCGATCTCTGGAGGAGAACATGCGCAATCTCATTCTCGCCCTCGCCGCCGCGACGGCTCTCGCCATGCCTGCCAAGGCTCAGGATGTTACTGTTGCGGTGACCGCAATCGTCGAGCATCCCGCCCTTGATGCCGCCCGTGACGGCATCAAGGAGGCACTCTCCGAGGCCGGCTACAAGGAAGGCGAGAACCTGACCTTCCTCTACGAGTCGGCCCAAGGTAACCCCGGCACGGCGGCGCAGATCGCCCGCCAGTTCGTCGGCGAGGAGCCAACCGTCATCGTGCCGATCTCGACGCCTTCCGCGCAGGCCGTGGTTTCGGCAACCCGCGACATCGCCATCGTCTTCACGGCTGTCTCCGACCCGCTCGGCGCGCAACTGGTCAAGGACATGGACAAGCCCGGCGGCAATGTGACCGGCATCTCCGACATGTCGCCCGTGGCTGACCATATCGCCCTGATCAAGGAGATCACCCCGGATGCGAAGTCGGTGGGCTTCGTGTACAACACCGCGGAAGCCAACTCCGTCTCGACCCTTGCGGCTCTCAAGGAAGAAGCTGCCAAGGCAGGCCTCGAGGTGATCGAGTCCGTCGCGACGAAGTCTGCCGAGGTGCAGGGCGCAACCCGCGCGCTCGTGGGGCGGGCGGATGTCCTCTACATCCCGACCGATAACACTATTGTTTCCGCATTCGAGGCAGCCGTCGGCGTGGCCGAGGAAGCAAAGCTGCCGCTCTTTGCCGGTGACACGGACTCCGTTGCGCGTGGTGCACTTGCTGCGCTCGGCTTCAACTACTTCGATGTCGGCAAGCAGACGGGCGAAGTCGTGGTCCGCGTCCTGAAGGGCGAGGCTCCAGGCGACATTCCGGTGAAGGTTGCCGCCGGTACGGACCTCGTGATCAACAAGAAGGCCGCCGAGAAGATGGGCGTCACCTTCTCCGACGCCGTTCTGTCGCGCGCAACCCGCATCGTCGAGTAAGCTACGGCATATCGGGGGGGGTCGACCACCGAGCGTCGACACCCCCGACAACATCAGTCCGCCGCCGTGCGGCGGATAAAGCAGGAGAGCACCAGGGTGCTGAGTCAGATCGCCTTTTGGGGCGCAGTGGAACTGGGGCTGGTCTTTGCCTTCGTTGCCATTGGCGTGTTTCTTACCTTCCGGGTGCTCGATTTCCCCGACCTGACGGTGGACGGCTCGTTTCCGCTCGGCGCAGCGGTGGCCGCCGTGCTGATCACGACAGGCTTCAATCCGTGGCTTGCGGCAGCGATTGCCATGGTTGCAGGCGCCTTGGCGGGCCTCGTAACGGCCTTCCTCAACGTGCGCTTCCGCATTCTCAATCTGCTTGCCTCCATCCTGACGATGATCGCGCTCTTCTCGGTCAACCTGCGGGTGATGGGCAAGCCGAATGTCGCCCTCATCAATGCCGACACCATGCTCAGCCCCTTCTTCGGCATCGGCCTGCGGGAAGTCTACGTGCGGCCGCTGTTCGTCGGCGTGCTGGTGGTGATCGCGGTGATCCTCGTCTGGCGCTTCCTTGAAAGCGATGCGGGGCTTGCCATGCGGGCGACCGGCGCCAATGCTCGCATGGCGCGCGCACAGGGCGTCGATACGCGCAGGCAAGTCTATCTCGGATTGGCGCTGTCGAATGCGCTCGTGGCGCTCGGCGGCGCTCTGTTTGCCCAGACCAATGGATTTGCCGACGTCACGTCCGGCGTCGGCACGATCGTCGTTGGTCTGGCGGCGGTGATCATCGGCGAAACGCTGTTCGGCGCCCGGGGCATCCTGTTTGCGCTCATCGGCTGCATCGTCGGCTCGATCCTCTATCGCATCGCGATCCAGCTTGCGTTGTCGACGGATGCGCTGGGGCTGAAGGCCTCCGACCTCAATTTGGTGACTGCCGTCCTGGTGGCCGTGGCGCTCATCCTGCCGCACCTGCGTCGCGGAGGAGCCAGATCGTGATTGATCTCAAGAACATCCATGTCACCTTCGGCAAGGGAACCCCTCTTCAGAAGGAAGCGCTGAAAGGTGTGAGCCTGACGATCGAGCAGGGCTCCTTCGTCACGGTCATCGGCTCGAACGGTGCAGGCAAGTCGACGCTGCTCGGCGTGCTGGCGGGCGACGTGCTGCCGAACGAGGGCAAGGTCACGGTCGGCATGACCGACGTGACGCGGAAGCCGACGGCTGCACGGGCCGGTCTCGTTGCCCGGGTCTTCCAGGATCCGCTGACCGGCAGCTGCGGCGCCTTGTCGATCGAGGAGAATCTTGCTCTCGCCGCACGGCGAGGCGAACGGCGGGGACTGAAGGCTGCGCTTGGACCAAACCGGCGCGCCCATTTCCGCGAGCGCGTCGCCGAACTTAATCTCGGCCTGGAAAACAGGATGAAGGACCGGATGGACCTTCTGTCGGGCGGGCAGCGGCAGGCCGTCTCGCTGGTCATGGCGACCCTGGCCGGATCGGAAGTCCTGCTTCTCGACGAACATACCGCAGCGCTCGATCCGGGCATGGCGGAATTCATCATGAAACTCACCCAGCGGGTCGTGTCCGAGCGCAAGCTGACGACGCTGATGGTGACCCATTCCATGCGCCAGGCGCTGGACTTCGGTCACCGCACGATCATGCTGCACGGCGGAGAGATCGTCCTCGACGTCAGCGGCGACAGCCGCAAGGACCTGCAGGTCGAGGATTTGATCGCCATGTTCCGCAAAATGCGCGGCGAGACGCTGGACGACGACGCGCTGCTGATCGGCTAGATCTCCAACAGCGAAGAGTGCCCACACGACGGAGGAGACATGCAAAGCCCCTTCGAGGCTCTGAAAGCGCGCAGCGCCGAAGACTGGCAGGGCTACTGCGAGCATCGGTTCGTGCGGGAACTTGCCGCCGGAACACTGCCCGAAGCTGCTTTCAGGCACTACCTGAAGCAGGACTACCTGTTCCTTGTCCAGTTCGCGCGGGCCTGGGGCCTCGCGGTCTACAAGAGCCGGGATCTCGCGGAGATCCGGCAGGGCCTCGAAGCCCTGAAGGCCATCGTGGATGTGGAGATCGGTCTCCATGTTCGATATTGCGCCACCTGGGGGATCGATGAGGCGGAACTGGCGGGACTGCCGGAATCCCGCGCGACCCTGGCCTATACGCGGTATGTCCTCGATGCCGGGATGAGCGGCGATCTGCTCGATCTGCATGTTGCACTGGCGCCCTGCATCATCGGCTATGCGGAGATTGTACGGTGGCTCCTGAGCCAGCCGTTCACCAGGACGGCAGGCAACCCCTATGGCGACTGGATCGAGATGTATGCCGGGGAGGAGTACCAGACCGCGGTGGCATCGGAGCTCGCCTGGTTGAACCAGCGGCTATCCCAGGTGGACGAGACGCGGCTCGACCGGCTCTCCGTCGTCTTCCGGGACGCGACGCGCCTGGAGGCCGATTTCTGGCAGATGGGTCTCGATTTGTCCTGACCTGCCGCTCAGCGTGCCTGCGTCATGAAGATCTTGAACGCGAAGACGGAGAAGACGCCGGCAAAGGTGTAGTCGATTCCGCGCAGGACCTTCGGGTTCGCCTGCAGCCAACCGGCAAGCTTGTCCGCCAGCAGGATCACGATGACATTGACCGGCGATCCGACGAGGATGAAGAAGACGCCGAGGAAGATCAGCTTCTGCGTGACATCCGGATCGCTTGCAGTGACGAACTGCGGCAGGAAGGTCATGAAGAAGATGATGACCTTGGGATTGAGCAGATTGACCCAGAGCCCGGTGGAGACGTTGGCAAGGACGGATCCCTTTACACCTTCGACCTTCTCGACCGACAGGTTCGAGCCTGAGCGCAGGGCCTGGATCGCCAGCCAGAGCAGATAACCGGCTCCGCCGGTCTTCAGGATGAAGAAGGCGGTAGGGGATGCAGTGATCAGCGCCGAAATGCCGAATGCAACGAGCAGCGTGTGGATCAGGATGCCGGTTGACGTGCCGACGACGACGAACAGCGCCGGCCCGCGGCCCTGCGCCAGCGCGCGGCTGATCGACAGCGTCATGTCAGGACCCGGCGTCACCGCCAGCAGGAGGCTGGCCGCTGTGAAGGCGAGTAACGTCGGCAGGCTCGGCAGGAAATCCATGGGTAACCCGGAAAGCGGAGTATGAACAGTGCTTCCTTACTCCCGTTTCCCGCCGCTGCCAATCATTCCCGCTGCGCGATGAATGCCTTCGACGCCTCCGCAAAATCTGGATGCCAGCGCGACAATGGCGGCCGGTTCTCGATGATGTCACCGGCTGCCCAGAGGATGCGCCGCTCATCCGTCCTGCGATCCACATCGTTGTCGGGGCAGAGGATGTAGAAGTCGCCGCGGGCAAGGCTGTCCAGCATGTACTCGACTGTCTGATCGGGCGTCCACGCGCCTTCAGGTTTCTCCGTACGGCCGTTGGCGGTCAGCGGAGTGAAGACGAAGCCGGGGATCAGCAGGTGAGCGCTGACACGGCAGTTCTCCGTGTTTCGCAGCTCGTGCTGCAGCGCTTCGGTGAATGCCTTCACGCCCGCCTTCGAGACGTTGTAGGCCGGATCGCCCGGTGGCGTGGTAATGCCCTGCTTGGAGCCGGTATTGATGACGAGCGCTGGCTCGCCGTGAGAGATCATGCCCGGGCCGAAGATGCGGCTGCCGTTGACGACACCCATCAGGTTGACCGCAAGCACCCTGTCCCAATTGGCCTGAGGGCCGAACAGCGAACTTCCGGGCTGGATACCCGCATTGTTCATGAGGATGTGTACGCGACCATATTTCTGGATGACGGCGCGCTCCAAGGACTCCAGTTCGGCGGGCTGTGAGACGTCGGTGCCGATGGCGGTCACGTCAGCCTCGCCACCTTCCGCCAGAGCTGCGACTTCGCGGCAGGCGCTGGCGAGTGTGTCCCCCTCCAGATCTGCGAGCACGACGCACAGCCCGAGTTCGGCGAAGCGCTTGGCGGTCGCAAGGCCGATGCCGGAGGCAGCTCCGGTGACAACGGCAACATTGCCCTTCTTGATGGCGGGATGAATGTCGGCCATGGCTTGCTCCTTCGAAATGTCGTGCAGGCGGCTAATCTGGGGCCATACACTACGCGGTCAACATGTCGAACCCGTCACATCTTGCACCAGAAGGCAAACTCGCTAAAAGTGCCGGCCATCTAGCGCCCCCGGGCGCACGCGCTCATCCTAAGTGGACCAAGACATCATGGCACTCCCCAAAGACGTGAAGAAAGTCGTTCTTGCCTATTCCGGCGGACTTGATACCTCCATCATCCTCAAGTGGCTGCAGACCGAACTCGGCGCCGAAGTCGTCACCTTCACCGCCGACCTTGGCCAGGGCGAAGAGCTCGAGCCGGCGCGCAAGAAGGCAGAGATGCTGGGGATCAAGGAGATTTTCATCGAGGACGTGCGCGAAGAATTCGTCCGCGACTTCGTCTTCCCGATGTTCCGCGCCAATGCCGTCTATGAAGGTGTCTACCTGCTTGGCACCTCGATCGCTCGTCCGCTGATTTCCAAGCACCTCATCGAGATTGCCAGGAAGACCGGTGCCGACGCGATCGCCCACGGTGCGACCGGCAAGGGCAACGACCAGGTACGGTTCGAGCTTTCGGCCTATGCCCTGAACCCCGACATCAAGATCATCGCGCCCTGGCGCGACTGGGCGTTCAAGAGCCGGACGGATCTGCTCGATTTCGCCGAGAAGAACCAGATCCCGGTGGCAAAGGACAAGAAGGGCGAGGCACCTTTCTCCGTCGACGCGAACCTGCTGCACTCCTCGTCCGAGGGCAAGGTACTCGAGGATCCCAGCCAGGAGGCGCCTGAATACGTGCACATGCGCACGATCTCGCCGGAAGCCGCACCGGACAAGGCGACCATCATCAAGATCGGCTTCGAGCGCGGCGACGCCGTCTCGATCAACGGCGAGCGCCTGTCGCCTGCGACGCTGCTCGCCAAGCTCAACGACTATGGCCGCGACAACGGCATCGGACGTCTGGACCTGGTGGAAAACCGCTTCGTCGGCATGAAGAGCCGCGGCGTCTACGAAACTCCCGGTGGCACGATCCTGCTTACCGCTCACCGGGCAATCGAGTCGATCACGCTCGACCGAGGTGCTGCCCACCTCAAGGACGATTTGATGCCGCGTTATGCGGAACTGATCTACTACGGCTTCTGGTTCTCGCCGGAGCGCGAGATGCTGCAGGCTGCCATTGACAAGAGCCAGGAGCATGTCGAGGGCGAAGTGACGCTGAAGCTCTACAAGGGCAATGTCATGGTCGTCGGCCGCGAGTCCCCCAAGTCGCTCTACTCCGACAAGCTGGTCACCTTCGAGGACGACCAGGGCGCCTATGACCAGAAGGACGCGGCAGGCTTCATCAAGCTGAACGCGCTTCGCCTGCGCACGCTCGCAAAGCGCAACCTCGAGGGCTAAGATCCCAGATCGCCGTTTGCTGAAGCCGCTCCCGCTGACGCGAGGGCGGCTTCTTCACGTCCGCCGGTCGAGCGCCAGGTATGCGAGATAGCTGCCGACGGCCATGAACTCCATGAACGGGATGACCGTACCGAAGGCAGGCAGAGGCGCGCCGATCATGGCCGCAGCCAGGCCGCCGAGGAATCCGCAGCTCATCTGGATGAAACCCATCATTGCCGATGCGGATCCCGCGATATGCGGGAAGGGCGCCATGCCGACTGTGATGATATGCGGGCTGACGAAGGCGATGCCGAAGGTGCAGATGCCGACCGGGATCATGATGGACAGGAAGCTCGGCGGGAGCAGCGCGACAGAGAGGGCCATGATAATTCCGCCCATGGCCGAGAAGCAGAGTCCGATGACGACGGCGCGATGGCCCGAGATGCGGTGCGACACCTTGCGCAGGGCAATCGAGCCGGCGAGGTAGGAGCCCGTCTGCACCAGCATGCCAAGCCCGAACTCTGTCGGCGACAGGCCGACTTCGCCGATCAGCACGAAGGGCAGCATGGTGGATTGTGCATATAGCGCACCGATGGAGCCGCCGATGACGAGGGAGGCGAGCGTGAAACGAGGGTTCGAAAGAACCTCGGCGTAGCCTTTGAACAGCCGCGCGGGGCGCAGTCGCGTACGATCGGGAACAGTGGTTTCGCGCAGAAAGAGGCTCACGCTGCCAATGGCAATGATGCCAAAGCCAAGCATCAGCAGGAAGACCGATTTCCAGCCGAAGGCGGCGAGCGACAGGCCGCCCAGCGTCGGGCCCAGCGCCGGGGCCACCGTGAGCATGATGGCGATGAGGTTCATGATGCTCGCCGCTTCCTTGCCGACGAACTGGTCGCGTACCACTGCCCGGGCAACGGTAATGCCGACAGAGGCGCCAATGCCCTGGATGAGGCGTCCTGCAAGGATCAGGTCGATGCTCGGCGCCATGGCGGCAAGCACTGACCCCGCCAGATAGATCAGCAGGAAACCGACTGTCGAGGCCTTGCGGCCGAATGCATCGGATGCCGGGCCTGCCAGCAGTTGGGCCACCGCAAAACCCGCAAAATAGAGCGAGAGCGACATCTTGATCGCGCCTTCCGTGGTGGAGAAGGCGTCGACGAGTTCCGGCATGGCCGGCGTGTAGATCGCCATCGAAACCGGTCCAAGGGCGGTCAGCAGGGCACCGAGCAAAGCAGTTCGGCGCGGCGTCATGGTGGAGGCGGGTTGGGGATTGTTGGCTTTCATCGCGGGCCAGTTTCGGCAAGACAGGTTGCTGCCGGTGGGTTTGATGTGGTCCAGGGTCCGCCGCATGGGCGGCATCCGGGGAAGGGGGCAGAGATACTCCCTTTCCCCCTTCAGGCAAGAGCAGGGGCGAATTAGTGATCGTGAGAATTGCGCTTGGCAGCTTGCATGGATCGTCTAGCTTCCCAGATAGATCGGTGACAGCCTGATCGCGAGGCACCGAAGATCATCATGAAGGAATTCCGCATGCCGCAGCTTCACATCAATCCCGCCCTGATCGACTGGACCGGGCACGAAGGCCTGCCGCGCTTCGACCTTGTGAAGGACGAGGATTTCGCAGGCGCGTTCGATGCTGCGATGGCGAAGCATGATGCCGAAATCAACGACATCGCTTCCGATCCGCGCGAGCCGACGATGGAGAACACCATCATTGCGCTTGAGATCGCCGGTGATGAGTTGTCGCGTATCTCGGCGCTGTTCTGGAACAAGGCCGGCGCCCATACCAACGATGTGATCCAGGCGCTGGAGCGGGAAATCGCGCCGAAGATGTCGCGGCATTACTCCAAGATCGCGATGAATGAGGCGTTGTTCAAACGGGTCGATGACCTCTGGGAGAAGCGGGAAAGCCTCGGCCTGACTGTCGAGGAGGAGCGGGTTCTCGAGCGACACTGGAAAGGATTTGTCCGTACAGGTGCCAAGCTTCCCAAGCCGGAACAGGAGCGGCTTGCGGCGATCAACGAGAAGCTTGCGGGTCTCGGAGCGAAGTTTGGGCAGAACGTGCTGGCGGATGAGAAGAACTGGCAACTTCATCTTTCTGACGAAGCCGAACTCGCCGGCCTTCCGGCCTTCCTCCGCGATGCCATGGCCTCGGCTGCGCGTGACCATGGCCGCGAGGACGGTTACGTCGTGACGCTGTCGCGCTCGATCATCGAGCCCTTCCTGACTTTTTCGGAGCGCAGGGATCTGCGGGAGCAGGCGTTCAAGGCATGGACTGCACGCGGTGCGAATGGCGGTGAGACGGACAATCTTGCGATCGTGAAGGAGACGCTTGGCCTGCGGGTCGAACGCGCCAAGCTGTTGGGCTATGACAGCTTCGCCGCCTTCAAGCTCGACAATACCATGGCGAAGACGCCGGAGGCGGTGAACGACCTGCTTATGGCTGTTTGGGAAAAGGCGCGGAACCGGGCACTGGAAGAGGAAGCGAGCCTTGCCGGTCTTGTCGCGGAAGAGGGCGGCAACCACGAGGTGATGCCCTGGGATTGGCGGTTCTACGCCGAGAGGCTGCGCCACCGCACCTTCAACTTCTCCGAAACCGAGCTCAAGCCATACCTCCAGCTCGAGAAGGTCATCCAGGCTTGCTTCGATGTGGCCGAGCGGCTGTTCGGCATCCGCGCAACCGAGGTGAGGGACGTGCCTGCCTATCATCCGGACGTGCGTGTGTTCGAGATCCGCGACGAGGAGGGTGCGCTGACGGCTCTGTTCCTCGGCGACTACTTTGCCCGGTCGTCCAAGCGGTCCGGCGCCTGGATGAGCTCCTTCCAGTCGCAGCACAGGCTGCCGCTGAAGAACGGCAAGAAGGGCGAGATCCCGATCATCTACAATGTCTGCAACTTCGCGAAGCCCGCAGCCGGCAGGCCGGCGCTTCTGTCGCTGGACGATGCGCGCACGCTGTTCCATGAATTCGGACATGCCCTGCACGGCATGCTTTCGAAGGTGACCTATCCTTCGGTCGCCGGAACCGGCGTGGCACGAGACTTTGTGGAGCTGCCGTCGCAGCTCTACGAGCACTGGCTGACGGTGCCGGAAATTTTGGAGAAGTATGCGGTCCACTACGAGACCGGCGAGCCGATGCCGAAGGAACTGCTCGAGAAGGTTCTGGCGGCGCGCACCTTCAATGCCGGTTTTGCGACTGTCGAATTCACGTCGTCGGCGCTGGTCGACATGGCCTTCCATACGCGCGGCGAGGTAGGCGATCCCATGCAGGTCCAGGCGGAGGTTCTGGACAAGATTGGCATGCCGCAGTCGATCGTGATGCGCCACGCCACGCCGCATTTCCAGCACGTCTTCTCGGGCGACGGCTATTCGGCCGGATACTATTCCTACATGTGGTCGGAAGTGCTTGATGCGGACGCGTTTGCCGCGTTCGAGGAAGCGGGCGATGCCTTCGATCCGGTCATGGCGCGCAAGCTGAAGAACAACATCTACTCTGTCGGCGGATCGGTCGATCCCGAAGATGCCTACAAGGCCTTTCGCGGCAAGCTGCCGGACCCGCAAGCCATGCTTCGCAAGAAAGGGCTGGCGATGGTGGAGGAACTCTCCGGTAGCGACGCCTGACGCAAGTGCATGACTGCTGTTCCGGAAGAATAGGGGCTCCCCTCTTTCGCAATTGCGAAAAACGAGGTATGAGGCGCCAACGAAATTGGCGCTCTCCTCCCACAAGTAGCGCCCCCCAACTCAGAGATATACTATATGGCAATCCGCAACATCGCGATTATCGCGCACGTTGACCATGGAAAGACGACGCTTGTTGACGAGCTGCTGAAGCAGTCGGGCACCTTCCGAGAGAACCAGCGCGTCATGGAACGCGTCATGGATTCCAACGACATCGAGAAAGAACGCGGTATCACGATCCTTGCGAAGGCGACTTCCATCGATTGGAAGGGTCACCGCATCAACATCGTCGACACCCCCGGCCACGCCGACTTTGGCGGGGAGGTCGAGCGTATCCTTTCGATGGTGGATGGCGCGATCGTTCTCGTCGACGCGTCCGAAGGCCCGATGCCGCAGACCAAGTTCGTCGTCGGCAAGGCGCTCAAGGTCGGCCTGAAGCCGATCGTGGCCATCAACAAGATCGACCGCCCGGATGGTCGTCACGAGGAAGTGCTGAACGAAGTCTTCGACCTCTTCGCCAACCTTGACGCGACTGACGAGCAGCTCGACTTCCCGATCCTCTACGGCTCGGGCCGCAACGGCTGGATGAACGTCAATCCGGAAGGCCCGCAGGACGAAGGTATGGCGCCGCTGCTCGACCTCGTGTTGAAGCACGTTCCCGAGCCGACCGTCGAGGAAGGCCCGTTCCGGATGATCGGTACCATCCTGGAAGCCAACAACTTCCTGGGCCGCATCATTACCGGCCGTATCGCTTCCGGTTCGATCAAGCCGAACCAGGCGGTGAAGGTTCTCGGCCAGGACGGCAGACTGATCGAAAGCGGCCGTATCTCGAAAATTCTGGCCTTCCGCGGCATCGAGCGCCAGCCGATAGAGGAGGCCCATGCCGGCGATATCGTCGCGATCGCTGGCCTCTCCAAGGGCACCGTTGCCGATACCTTCTGCGATCCGTCCGTCACGGAGCCGATGGCTGCACAGCCGATCGACCCGCCGACCGTGACCATGTCCTTCATCGTCAACGACAGCCCGCTTGCCGGCACCGAAGGCGACAAGGTGACGAGCCGCGTCATCCGTGATCGCCTGTACAAGGAAGCGGAAGGCAATGTCGCGCTGAAGATCGAGGAGTCGGCCGACAAGGACTCCTTCTATGTCTCCGGACGGGGTGAGCTTCAGCTTGCCGTTCTGATCGAAAACATGCGCCGCGAGGGCTTCGAGCTTGCCGTGTCGCGTCCGCGCGTCGTCATGCACAAGGACGAAGCGACTGGCCAGATGATGGAGCCGGTCGAGGAAGTTGTCATCGACGTGGACGAGGAGCATTCCGGAGTCGTCGTCCAGAAGATGTCGGAGCGAAAGGCCGAGATGGTCGAGCTTCGTCCGTCGGGCGGCAACCGCGTTCGCCTGCGCTTCTATGCCCCGACCCGCGGCCTGATCGGCTACCAGTCGGAACTCCTGACCGACACCCGTGGCACCGCCGTCATGAACCGGCTGTTCCACGAGTACCAGCCGTACAAGGGCGAGATCGGTGGTCGTGTGAACGGCGTGCTGCTCTCCAATGAATCCGGCGAAGCCGTTGCCTATGCGCTGTTCAACCTCGAGGACCGCGGCCCGATGATCATTGACGCCGGCGAGAAGGTCTACGAAGGCATGATCATCGGCATCCACAGCCGTGATAATGATCTCGACGTGAACGTGCTGAAGGGCAAGAAGCTCACCAACATCCGCGCCGCCGGCAAGGACGACGCGGTGAAGCTCACGCCGCCGATCAAGTTCACGCTGGAGCGCGCTCTTTCGTGGATTCAGGACGACGAGTTGGTGGAGGTGACGCCGAAGTCCATCCGGCTTCGCAAGCTCTATCTCGATCCGAACGATCGCAAGCGCTTCGAGAAGGCCAAACTGGCCGGCTAAGACATCGACCTTCGAGAACCCGGCGATCCGCCGGGTTTTCTTTTTGTGTCTTAATCCCGCACACCCTTGTTCCCATCGTAAAAAAAGCGTTAACTTCGTCTCGAAGGCGCCAGAACCAATGCTGGGGACAGCCGTTCTGACGCTTTATCATATCTCGCGAAGCCCGATGATCGGGTCCAGAGTGGCGTTATGAAGACGTTGTCGATCGATGTGCGGCGAGCGGAGCCGCAAGATGCGTGCGCGATAGCCGACGCGCACCGCGTCTCGTGGAACCAGGCCTATGCTGGCCTCATTCCGCACAAGCCGCTGATCCAGATGCTGGAGCGCCGGGGCGAGGCCTGGTGGCGCAAGGCGACACGTGGGCCTGCGACACTTCTCGTGCTCGAAGTCGCCGGAACGATTGCCGGCTATGCCACGATAGGGCTCAACCGTGCGAAAGCGCTCCCCTACGACGGCGAGGTCTACGAGATCTACCTGCGCCCGGAATTCCAGGGAATAGGCCTCGGCCGTCGCTTGTTCGGCGAAAGCCGGCGTCTCCTCAAATCGCTGGGCTGCGACGGTCTGGTAGTCTGGTGCCTTGAAGACAGCGAACATGCCGCGCGCTTCTTCCGCCGCCATGGTGGGCTCGACATGGTGGAGGGCATGGAGGATTTCGGCGGGACGTCACTGCGCAAGATCGGGTTCGTCTGGCCGCGTTGACTGGGAGCGCGTAAGCGTTTCTCCCCGAGACCAAAGCCTTGTTGCCTTGCAGCATAATACCCAGTATCGAGGCGCATCGTCATACCTCACCCGGGGAGAAGAATGCGTATCGATGCAATTTCCGTAGGGAAGAACCCGCCTGATGACGTCAATGTCATCGTCGAAGTGCCAGTGGGCGGCCATCCCATCAAGTATGAAATGGACAAGGACGCCGGCGCACTGGTCGTCGATCGCTTCCTCTACACCCCGATGACCTATCCGGGGAACTACGGCTTCGTGCCCCATACGCTGTCCGAAGATGGCGACCCGATCGACGTGCTCATCTGCAATACGCGCCCGCTCATTCCCGGCTGCGTCATCAACGTCCGCCCCATCGGCGTCATGGTGATGGAAGACGATGGCGGCAAGGACGAGAAGATCATCGCTGTCCCGGTGCCGAAGCTGACCCGCCGCTACGACAAGATCGAAAACTACAGCGACCTGCCGGACATCACCCTCAAGCAGATCGAACACTTTTTCGAACACTACAAGGATCTTGAGCCCGGCAAATGGGTCAAGATCGGTGGTTGGCAGGATGTTTCGGTCGCCAAGCAGCTGATCGTCGAGGCAATCGAGCGCTTCCAGACCAAGAAATAAATCAGGCCCCAATCAGGGTCCTCAGGCGTGTTGCCAAATCCTCCGGGTCGCCATCGATCCGGAGGATTTTCTTTCGGGCGGTTTCGCCACTGAGGATTGAGAAGGAACTTTTCGGCAGACGAAGCGATTTGGCGAGCAGTTCGACCAGCGCCTTGTTGGCCTTGCCGCCTTCGGCAACGGCGGATACGCGAGCCTTGAGGAAAACCGTTCCGTCATCGGCTGTTTCTGCGCCGTCTATGCTGTTGCGTCCACCTCCCGGCGTCAGTCGGACAGAGAGGCGAAGATGGTCGTCATGCCGGCTGTAGGGCAGGTTCAAGCCACCATCGGGTAGATGCTCGTCCATAGCAGCGAACGCAGGAAGAAGATGAGCAGAAGGACGATGATCGGTGAGATGTCGATACCACCCAGATCCGGCATGACGCGGCGGATCGGACGCAGCACCGGTTCCGTCACGTTATAAAGGAAGGTGCCGATGGCGTTGACGAACTGGTTGCTGGAATTGATGACGTTGAAGGCATAGAGCCAGGAGAAAATGGCGCTGCCAATCAAGATCCAGGTATAGAGGTTCAAGGCCAGGTCAATCGTCTGAAACAGCGCGAGCATTCAGGTCTCCATTTCGAGTTGACAGACATGTAGACATTGGGGGACTAACGAGCAAGTGCCGCGCCGGCGGGGCATCCGAATCATGTTTAACGGGTGTCCGGACAGTGCTCACCTCTGGAAAGCCTCATCGCAATGTCCGCTTCAATACCTGGTGACCGGTTCGCAGCCTTTCGGCATGCATCCTATGCCCGCTTCTTCACCGCCCGTTTCCTTGCTGCCTTCGCGATCCAGATTATCAGTGTCTCGGTTGGCTGGCAGATGTATGACGAGACCGGCAGCGCACTCTACCTCGGGCTGATCGGCCTGTTCCAGTTCCTGCCTTCGCTGCTGTTGATCCTGGTGACGGGCTCCGTCGCAGATCGTTATAACCGACGCGCCATTGTCGCCATCTGTCTCGCGGTGGGAGCTGCCTGTGCCCTTGCCCTTCTCTTTCTCACCAATGCCGGTCTCTTCATCCCGTGGGTGGTCTTCCTGATCCTTACTGTCTTCGGCATAGAGCGCGCCTTCATGGGACCGGCGGTGCAGTCGCTGGCGCCTAACCTTGTGCCGGAGCGGGATCTCGCCAACGCCATCGCCTGGAACTCGTCCTCCTGGCAGACCGCATCCATTGTCGGGCCGGTGGCCGGAGGCCTTCTCTACGGCCTCAGTGCGACCGCCGCCTATTCCGTCGCGCTCGGGATGATGGTGCTGGCGGTGATCCTCGTGATCCTGATCCCGAAGCCGGCGCAGCGGACGGGATCGAAGACGGTGAGCTGGAGCGAGATCCTCGCCGGCTTCCACTTCATCAGCCGGGAAAAGGTGGTACTCGGCGCCATCTCGCTCGACCTGTTCGCGGTGCTGCTCGGGGGTGCCGTGGCACTGATGCCGATCTTCGCGCGTGACATCCTGGTGCTCGGTCCCTGGGGTCTGGGACTGCTGCGTGCGGCACCCGGCATCGGGGCCGTCGCCGTCGCCCTCTGGCTTGCCTTCTACCCCATCCGGAGCCATGCCGGCACGGCAATGTTCATCGGCGTTGCCCTGTTCGGTGCCGGGACGATCGTGTTCGGCCTGTCGCAGACGGCATGGCTGTCCATCGCGGCACTTATGCTGATGGGCGCATCGGACATGATCTCGGTCTACGTCCGCGAAACGCTGATCGTGCTCTGGACTCCGGACGAGGTCCGCGGGCGGGTCAATGCCGTGAACATGGTGTTTGTCGGCGCATCGAACGAACTCGGCGAGTTCCGCGCCGGCACCATGGCGTCCATCATCGGGGCCGTGCCCGCCGTCGTCATCGGCGGTGCCGGTACGCTTGCCGTGGCGTGGATGTGGGCCATGAAGTTCCCCCAGTTGCGCCGGATCGACAGCCTGGACGCACCGGATCGCTAGGGCTTCAGCTGTTCATTCTGCTATGAGGCGGCTCGAGGACCATCCGGAACCGGCCTCGCTCCGGACGTCGACGCTGCATCGCGTTCAAAGATCAGATCGAGGAAGTGCCAGAGCCACTGCCTGAGCGGCGCATCAAAGATCATCCGCCCCTCGAGATGCTCGCTTCCTTTCTGCGCATTCGGCATGATGAAGCGGTGCTCGCCGCGCACCACCCAGCGCTGCATCATGGCGCGCGTCAGTTCGGCGTGAAACTGCACGCCCCACGCATTGTCGCCATAGCGGATCGCCTGGTTGGGATAGGCATCGCCTTCCGCAAGGCG
Organism: Pseudorhizobium banfieldiae; assembly: GCF_000967425.1. NCBI lineage: Bacteria > Pseudomonadati > Pseudomonadota > Alphaproteobacteria > Hyphomicrobiales > Rhizobiaceae > Pseudorhizobium > Pseudorhizobium banfieldiae. Next base: position 3,434,587 of record NZ_FO082820.1, on the reverse strand, counting down.
TTGCGCGCCGTGGGGCAGGCTGAAGCCTTCCCTATGGAAGTGATAGACCATCTGCGGCCAGTGCGGCATGAGCAGCCTGCCATGCTCCGTCGCCCGGAGAGGATACCAGCCGATTTCGGCCAGGTCGTCCTTGTGTGCCGCGACCGTTCCCCCGAGATGGCGAACCATCATCTGCGCGCCGAGGCAGATGCCGAGGAAAGGCTTGTTTTCCTTCAGCGGCACTCCGATCCAGTCCGTTTCCTTGCGGATGTAGGGTTCGGGATCATTGGCGCTCATCGGGCCGCCGAAGATGACGGCGCCGGAATGCCCGGCAAGTGTCTCCGGCAGCGGATCACCGAGGACGGGCCGGCGGATGTCGAGCGGAAAGCCCTTCTCGACCAGCATCTGCCCCACGCGACCTGACGAGGAATTCTCCTGGTGCAACACGACCAGTACGGGAAGCTTCCGCTGCGCACCGGGTGGCTTGCTGGGGATGGACGGCCTGCTCTTGGGCATCATGCCTCAGGCTCGGATCGCGCCTCGGCCCCCTGTCGCTGCAGAACGCGATCGCGGGGGGAGACGCCGAGCAGGTCGGCAATCCGCCAAATCACGTGGTCCTCCATCTCGCTTCGCTTGCCATCGGCGTGAACGAGGTCCCAAAGCACGCCCAGGAGCTCGACGCGCTGGTCGGGGTCGAGGTGCCGGCCGAGGTCGGAGGTGAAGCGGTAGTAGTCCACCGCCTCCTGCCCTGCGTCACGCCCGGCATCCATCAGTTCGGTCAGTTGCTCTTCGGTGAGGTCGTAGCGCTCCCGGAGCAGGTCGCGCAGGTGTCTTTGCTCCTCCTCCGAGACGGTTCCGTCCGCTTCCATGACCTGAAAACAGAGGCCTGCAAATGCAACGCGCGGGTCCCCCGGCGCGAATGCGCGCTCCGGTTCACGGGCGGCAAGATTCTGGATGAAGGCCTGGAAGCGCTCGAACATCGGCCGGCCTCTCAGAACAGCCGGAGGCGATTGGCGGGGTGCGATGATGCGGACGGATCCTTGACGCCCGGATCATCCGGCGGTCGGCCGAAGAACGGGTCCGGCTCCGCCTCTTCCTTCCTTGCCGGCGGCGCCTTCTGTTCCGCGCCTGCAGCAAGCGCGATGACGCGGTTTTCGTCGTGCTTGCTGTCCGTCGCGGTATCGGCAGGCGCGTTCGCCGTTTCAGGCTCTGCAGGCGCTGCGGGTGTCACGTCCATCATCGTGTCCGATTGCTTCTGCTCGGGTTCCGGCTCCGGCTCGGGCTCCGAGGTCACCGGCGGCAGTTCCGCAATTGCCCTGCCGGCGAGATCGCCTTCTTCGACAGAACCTTCGAGTTGTCCGAAGGGCACTTTCCACTCGAACGCATCGATGCGGCCGGAAACGGGCGACATCGGCAGCCAGTGCTCGGATACGAGACCGTCGGCCACCCAAGCCGGATCGCGCGGAGCCCGAAGCGCCTGTGCCATCCAGTGGCGGATGCGGCCCTGATCTCCGGTATCAGCTTCCTCGATGTCGGCCAGCAGCAGATAGATGCTCTCCCGGGAGCTCATGCGGGAAGCCGCTTCGGCTTTCTCCCGGGCCCGCTTCAGCTCCCGCGCATCGAGGGCGGCTTCGGCGACGGCGACCAGGGATTCGACATTGTTGGGACGGGCCGATTCAAGCTTCTCGGCCCGCTTCAGGCGGTCGACCGCGCTGTCACCGCTTCTGGCCCGGACATAGGTTCTGGCAATCTCCGGATGCGGCGATACCTTCCACACCCCTTCAAGCACGGATGCGGCTCGACGGATATTGTCTTCGCGCAGATAGGCCTTGGCCGCGATGATGGCGGCGGGGACCAGATCCTTGGCTAGCTTCAGCGCCGCCAGAGCGTCGTCGCGGGCGCCCTTGGGGTCGGCTTCCAGCCGCTCGCCGGCCTTTGCGGTCAGGAGGACGGCCTTCCAGCGATCTGCCTGCTTCCGGTCGATGACATTGGCTATGCGCTGCTGTTCCAGCAGGCGGATGGCTTCGTCCCACCGGCCCTCCCGACAGCGGGCTTCCAGGGTCGCCTCTGCCGCCCAAGGGAGATAGGGCGCGTGTTCGGCGGCGCGTTCAGCATATTGCCGGGCCGCTTCGTCGGCTCCGGCGCGGCGCGCTTCAACATACAGGCCTCGGAGGCCGAGTTCGCGCGTCTCGGGGTCTTCGGCCATACGTTCGAAGCGCCGGCGCGCATCGTCGTGGCGCCCCTCGATCAGGGCGGCCTGGGCGTCGAGGAGGTGGAGCAGCGGCTCCTGGTCAGCGCGCAGCAGGCCCTGGGCGCGCAGGCTCATCTTCCGAGCAAGAATGGCATTGCCGGCGCCGGCGGCGATCAGCCCGGTGGAGAGTGCCTGATAGCCCCTGTCACGCTTGCGGGCGCGGAAAAAACGACGCACGGAATGGGGAGAAGTCCAGATGAGTTGAACCAGCCACCAGAGAATCATGAGCGCCGCAATCAAGGCGGCGACGGCGGTCGCCGCGACCATCAGGCTCGTTTCGATCAGGTAATCCTGCCAGGTGATCGCAATCAGGCCAGGGCGGTCCGCCAGCCAGGCGAAGCCCCAGCCGAGGGCGAGGACGACAATGATGAACGCAAATAATCTGATCATTCTGCCATTCCTCAGTTCTGTGCGCCGGTTTCGCTGACGGCGCGGGTAAGAGCGTCGCCAATGAGCCCGTCGACGGTCATGCGAGCATCCAGCGCCTGCTTGAATTCGCCCGACGCATCCTTGGCCTCTTGCGGCAGGGCGTTCCATTCGGTTGCCGCAGCGGAAAGATCGCCCGACTGAAGCGCATTTTCCATCCGGGAGACGATAGCCTCCGGGTTGTCACCCTGTGTATCGCCCGTCCGGCGGACCTTGACGACGGACAGCGCACTCGACATCAGCCGGCTGGTTATGCCCTGGCCTTCCTGTGGCGCGGAAACGGCATCCAGAATCGCCTCCCTTGCCGAGGCGAACCGTTCCACCAACTGAGCGTGGGTGGGAACGCCGTCCTCGGCATAGGAGCGGAGCTGGTCTGCGACCTGGGGATCGGGCGTGACGGCGGCGAAGGTGTCGAGTTCGCCCGCGAATGCGCCGCCGCGGTCGACGGCAGCCTTCAGGGCGGCAGCAGCAATGGCGCGTGCCGCGGCTTCCTCCGCTCCCGGCTCATTCAGCTTTGCCTCGGCTGTGTCGAGACGACCCTGCAACTCGTCCAGGCGCGCAGAATTCTCCGAGGCAGTCCCCTGGGAAGCGCTCTGGACCGACTGCAACTGCTGCTCCAGCGAGGCAAGCCTTTCCTCGAGTCCGCTGTCGCCGGCGCGTTGCGCAACTGCCGTCTCGAGGGCGTCCACACGAGAAGCGAGTTCCGGATCGGGAGCAGGAGCTGAAGCCGGCGCCTGACGAAGGGCTTCGACTTCCTGGCGCATTGCCTGAATATCCGTGCTCGAATCCTGCGACGGTGCTGCGGCGGGGAGATAGCCGGCATACTGCATGCTACCGGCGAGGGCGAGCGCGACGATGCCACCAAAAATACCGGCTGCGACGAGGGTTGAAGCCGATGGGCCCGAGGATCGCGCCGGCGGTGCGGGCTCTTCCTCCTGGGCCACTGTATCCTCCGGCGCCGCTATCGGCTCCGGCTGGGGTTCCGTCGGCATTGGCTCAGGCGAGGTCTCGGAGTCAGCACTCTCCGGCGTTGGTGGAGGGGAGTTCGCTGCGGTTTCTGCCGCCTGCTTCTCCTCGAAGGAAGTCTCAGTCGAAGTGTCGCTCCCGTTATCGGAATCGTTGCTGCGCATGGGCTCGGCGACCGATGCCTCCTCCGCCGTCAGGTCGATCGTGGTCGGTTCTTTCTTAGCCTTCGGGCGGCGGTTCGGCTTTTCCGGTTCCATCAAGACCTCGTTCTGCAACTTCCTTCTGAAACTAGTAAGGAGGGCGTGCGAAGGAAAGGGGCCAAGCCTATTTTGGGCCGTGTGACAGACTAAAGGAGGGCGAGGAGGCTCTCCTCGTCCGGACCCGCTGCAACGCGAATGTTCGAGTGCAGGTTATCCGGAATGGCCTCGCTGACATTCGCGCTCAGGCACAGCAGGGGTACGCCAAGGAGGGCGCCAAGGGCATCACCGGTCGTCACCTTGAAAAACTGCCTGGCGGTCTCCCGCGAGTAGAACAGGACGGCGTCGGCAGGCGGATGGCGGAGAGCCGCCTCCACCGCCTCGGACGCTAGCGGGATTGGATGCATTCGATAGGCTTCCACAACGTTTGCCGCCGCCCCGAGATCGGCGAGGCCTGCTTCCAGGGCGGGCGAACGAGGATAGCCGGCGAGATAAAGCAGCGGCGAGGTCGCAGCCAGATGAGTGAACTCTTCGCCGAAAAGGCGTATCATGCTGGCACCGGTCCCCTCCGCAATGCGGACATCGGAGAAGCCAGTCTCACGCAGCGCCGTGGCTGTGGCTTCCCCAACGGCAAAGACGGTTTCTCCGAGGTGGCGGGACACCGTATCGTCTAGAGACCGCAGGACGCGAACGGCCTCGGCGCTGGTCACTAGGATCGCACTGTGCGGCTTCTCGAGTGCCTCGCGTACCGGCTGCGGATGCTGCTCAGCCGCGGTGACGGGGAAGGCGACGGGATCGTGCCCCAAGGCCCTCAGCCGCTCCAGGGTTCTGGCCGCGGCCCGTTCTGGGCGGGTGACGAGGACGCGCAAGGCACTAGCTCCAGGTCTCGAAGAATCCGGGGCCTGCGGCGGTCCGCACGGTTTCGCCAGCCCGCCGGCCGAGTGCTTCGGCCTCCGCCCGCGCCCCGTCGACCTTCACGGAGTACTCCTTCTGGCCGTCCGGCGTCAGGATGAGGCCGGAGAAGCGCAGGTCGTCCCCTTCGCAGAGGGCGTAGCCGGCAATCGGCGTGCGGCATGAGCCGTCGAGCGCCATCAGGAAGGCACGCTCGCAACTGACGGCGTCATAGGTGGGCCGGTCGTTGACGGCTTCCAGCAGGGTATCGACCCGCCTATCGCCGATGCGGCTCTCGATGCAGATCGCCCCCTGGGCCGGCGCCGGCGGGAAGTGCTCCGGATCGAGCAGTTCGGTGACGACTTCTTCCCTTGCCAGCCGTTTCAGACCGGCGAACGCAAGCAGGGTGGCATCGACATGGCCCTCGTCGAGCTTGCGCAGCCGCGTGCCGACGGAGCCCCGGAAGATGGTGACCTGGATGTCCGGCCGGATGCGGCGGACGAGGGCCTGCCGGCGAAGTGAGGCCGTGCCGACGGTTGCGCCATCGGGCAGAGCAGTCAGGCTCGGGGCCGTGCGGCCGATCAATGCATCACGAATATCCTCGCGCGGCAGGTAGGCCGAGATATGCAGCCCGTCCGGCAGGACCGTCGGCATGTCCTTGGAGGAATGAACGGCGAAATCGAGTTCGCCGGATGAAAGCTGCTCCTCCAGTTCCAGCGTGAACAGGCCCTTGCCGCCGATCTCGCTCAGCGGCCGGTCGGTGACGCGGTCGCCCGTGGTGGACAGGACAACGATCTCGAACATCTCCTCGGGCAGGTCATGCGCGGCCATCAGCCGGGCCCGTGTTTCCGCTGCCTGCGCCAGCGCGAGCGGGCTGCCGCGCGTGCCGATCCGGAAAGGTTTTGTTTGCATCCGCTTTCGTCCGTTGTTAACCGGAGGCCTTGGTACCCGGCTTCGCCCTGTCCCGCAATCAACGATAGGCTCATGACGCCCTTTCTGCGTATCCTCGGCATCGAAACAAGCTGCGACGAAACCGCGGCTGCCGTGGTCTGCCGGCATGAAGACGGGCGGGGCGAGACACTCTCTGATGTCGTTTTGTCGCAGCTCGATGAGCATAGTGCCTATGGGGGCGTGGTGCCGGAGATCGCCGCCCGCGCCCATGTCGAGGCGCTGGATGGGCTGGTCGAAGAAGCGCTTGTGCAGGCAAAGGTCTCCCTCTCCGAAATCGATGCCGTGGCCGCCACGGCCGGGCCCGGCCTGATCGGCGGGCTGATCGTCGGTCTGATGACCGGCAAGGCGATCGCCCGGGTCACCGGCAAGCCTCTCTTTGCCATCAACCACCTCGAGGGTCATGCGCTGACCGCCCGGCTGACGGACGGCCTCGCATTTCCCTACCTGATGCTGCTGGTCTCCGGTGGCCACACGCAGCTCGTCCTGGTGCGCGGCGTCGGAGAGTATGAACGCTGGGGCACGACGATCGACGATGCGCTGGGCGAAGCGTTCGACAAGACCGCCAAGCTCCTGGGCCTGCCCTATCCCGGCGGACCGGCCGTCGAGCGGGCGGCGCAGGAAGGGGATCCGGATCGCTTCACACTGCCGCGGCCGCTGGTCGGGGAAGCACGGCTCGACTTCTCGTTCTCCGGGCTGAAGACGGCGGTCAGGCAGGCGGCGACAGCGATCGGCCCGCTCAGCGACAAGGATGTCGCAGATATCTGCGCCTCGTTCCAGAAGGCGATCTCGCGGACGCTGCAGGACCGGATCGGCCGCGGCCTTGCGCGATTCCGCGCCCAATATGCCGACAACCGCGTCCAGCCGGCCCTGGTGGTCGCAGGCGGGGTGGCTGCCAACCAGGAGATCCGGCGTACCTTGCAGGCTCTCTGCCTCGAATACGGCTTTCGCTTCGTGGCGCCGCCGATGCGACTTTGCACCGACAATGCCGCGATGATCGCCTGGGCGGGTCTGGAGCGGATGGCAGCGGAACTTCCGTCCGATCCGCTCGATATCCAGCCGCGGTCGCGCTGGCCACTCGACATGAGCGCACAGACCGTGCTTGGGTCCGGCAAACGGGGAGCAAAGGCATGACGCCATCCGAGAACGTGGTCGTCATTGGCGCCGGAGCCTTCGGCACGGCGCTCGCCGCAGTCATGGCCCTGCAGGACCGCCTCAAGGTCACGCTGGTCGGCCGCAATCCGGCCCTGATGAGTGACCTGCGCGACTTGCGGATGCATGACGGTGCCTTGCCGGGTGTTCCGCTTCCGGATGCGCTGGAGTTTTCGGCGGAGCCGGACGCGATTTCAGAGGCGGACATCGTCCTCTTTGTAATGCCGTCGCAGGCGCAGGCGGATGCCGCCCGCCATTATGCTCCCTATCTCAAACATGATGCCGCCGTCGTCACCTGTGCGAAGGGGCTGGAGCGTGCATCCGGAGCGCTGCTGACCGATGTGCTGGAACGGGAATTGAGTGGAAGGCCAGCCGCTGCCCTGAGCGGTCCCGGCTTCGCGGCGGATATCGCCCGTGGCCTTCCGACGGCGATGACCATTGCGGCGCGTGATGCCGATCTTGCTGAAAGGCTCGCCCAGTCCCTTTCAACCCCGACATTCCGGCTCTATGCGTCGGCAGACCGTGTCGGTGTTCAGTTGGGCGGTGCGCTCAAGAATGTCCTGGCGATCGCTTGCGGGATCGTGGAGGGTGCGGGGCTCGGTGAATCCGCGCGTGCCGCCCTCATTTCCCGCGGACTTGCCGAGATGTCGCGTCTGGTGGACCGCATGGGCGGGAAAGCGGAGACGGTGCGTGGACTGTCGGGACTGGGCGATCTCGTCCTGACGGGGACCAGCCACCAGTCCCGCAACCTTCGCTACGGGATCGCGCTCGGCCAGCAGACGCATAATGGCGGGAGCAGCGAACTGGTCGAAGGTGCGTTCGCCGCGGCGGTCGCCGCGGACTTGGGCAGAAGGCAAGGCGTAGACCTGCCTATCACCAATGCCGTTGCCGACATCATCGCCGAAAAACTTGCCATACCCGAAGCGGTCGAGCGGCTGATGACCCGTCCGATCACCACCGAATGACCAACGGAGAGAATTCCTGATGCTTTTCGCCTTCCTCTGCACCGACAAGCCCGGCCATCTCAACGTACGGATGGACACCCGCCCGGCGCATCTCGAGCACCTCAACAAACTGAATGCCGAAGGCACGCTGAAGATGGCTGGCCCGTTCCTTGACGACGACGGCAAGCCCAACGGCAGCCTTGTGATCGTCGAAGCGGAAGACATGGCGGCAGCGAGAGCGCTTGCCGAGGCCGATCCGTATTACCAGGCGGGCCTCTTCGAGAAGGTCGAGGTGAAGCCCTACAACTGGGTCTTCAACAAGCCGGAGGCCTGAGGCGATGGCGTACTGGCTTTTCAAGTCCGAGCCGAATGTCTGGTCATGGGAAATGCAGAAGGCCAAGGGCGAGGCCGGCGAGGAATGGACAGGCGTCCGCAACTACCAGGCCCGTAACAACATGCGGGCGATGAAGCTTGGCGACAAGGGCTTTTTCTATCATTCCAACGAGGGGCTGGAGATCGTCGGGGTCGTCGAGGTCTGTGCACTCAGCCATCCCGATTCCACGGCAGGGGATGACGCGCGCTGGGACTGCGTCGACATCCGTGCCGTGTGCGACATGCCGAAGCCGGTGACGCTGAAGGACATCAAGGCGAACCCGAAGTTCGAGACGATGTCGCTGGTGACCTCCATGCGGCTGTCCGTGCAGCCCGTGACGGATGAAGAATACCTGGAGATTTGCCGCCTCGGCGGGTTGGAGAACCCGCCTCGCTCGCCGGAATGACCTCGGCGTGAAGACCGATCCGCGCAGCTTCATTCTTGCCAACACGACGCTGCAGGCGCCGCCGCATGTGCCGGAAATCCGGCTGCATCTTGCGGACGAAGCGCACGACCTCTGGCAAAAGACGGAGGAGGAACTGGAGGCGATCGGCCTTCCTCCCCCATTCTGGGCCTTCGCCTGGGCAGGCGGCCAGGGACTGGCCCGCTACATCCTCGATCATCCGGAGACTGTGAGGGGAAAACGCGTGCTGGATGTTGCGACGGGCTCCGGTCTCGTCGCCATCGCGGCCGGCCTTGCGGGGGCGGTAGACGTCTTCGCAGCCGATATCGACCCGTGGAGCTCTGGCGCCGTTGCGTTGAATGCCGCGGCTAACGGGGTGGTCCTGAACTTTACCGGTGAGGACGTGGTCGGCTGCGCTGTCGATGCCGACGTGGTTCTGGCAGGGGACGTGTTCTACGACAAGAGCTTTGCGGATCGCCTCCTGCCCTGGTTCAAGCGGCTGGCCGGGCAGGGTGTTGTCGTGCTGGTCGGCGATCCGGGCCGGAGCTACCTGCCGCAGGACTGCCTCGAGGGGCTTGCTACCTATGAGGTGGCGGTCACGCGGGCGCTGGAAGACAGCGAGGTGAAGAAGACGACGGTCTGGCGGCTCACCTAGTTGCCGCGGATGACGCAGACGCCGGCTTCGTAGGAACATGCATTCGCCGATCCGCCGAGCCTCAGGCCGCTGCCGACGTGGATGATAGTTGCCTTGGGTGCGAGAATCGGTGCGGGCGTTGCTGGCCCGTTGCGATTGATGACCCAGACGGATCGGCTGAAAGTACCGATGCGCCGAAGATGCGTGACGGGGCTGGAATAGCCTACGGACGGACCGGCCTTTTGATAGTGGTGATGGCCGAAGCCGCGCGAGGAGCTGTTCCAGCCGTTTCCGGCAAAAGCGGGATAGGCTGCGGATATCGCGAGGCAGCATGCGAGTGCGGCCATCATGAAAGGTTTTCCGGTCATCATGACCTCCAGTTCAAGCGTTAACGGAAGGTTAACACAGTTGTCCTAGGGAAGTCGCCATGGCTGTGGGGCTATTGCCGGATTTGGTTAATCCGCGGGGCGGAAGAGGCGGGGATTGAAGGGTTTCGACCCCAATCGATTTAAATTTGAAATCCGTTTGAATTCGCTTGTCGTAGGGTATATCGGGCATTAAACCACGCTCAATGATGCAATGCACATTTCTTCGGCATGGTGCATTGGCGGGTGCAACGCCCGCATGCCGCTTCAACGCCGCGAGGTCCTGATGGCGAATGTGACGAAAAACCGGCCCCTGTCGCCGCATCTGCAGGTTTACAGGTTCATTCCAACCATGGCGATGTCGATCATGCACCGCATTACCGGTGCTGCTCTCTACTTCGGCATGATTCTCATCGCTGCCTGGCTCGTCGCCGCTGCTTCCGGTGAGGAAAGCTTCAATCAGGCGAATGCGCTGTTTGGGTCGCTGGTCGGCCAGATCATCCTCTTCGGCTTTACATGGGCCTTGCTGCACCACCTGCTCGGCGGCCTGCGCCACATCATGTGGGACCTCGGCTACGGCTTCGAGAAGGAATTCTCGACGAAGCTCGCCAAGGCCAATCTTGCCGCTTCGATCGCGCTCACGATCCTCGTCTGGATCGTCGTCGTCATGGTTCGCTGAGGAGAAGTTCATGGATATGCGTACGCCCCTCGGCAAGGTCCGTGGCCTTGGCTCTGCCAAAAGCGGTACTGATCACTTCTGGAAAGTTCGCACCACATCGGTCGCGCTTGTTCCGCTTGTCCTTTTCTACATCGTCTTCCTGATCATGTATGTGGGTCGTCCCTATGCGGAGGTCATTGGCGCTCTGGCCAACCCATTCGTTGCCGCGATCAACGCGCTGACGGTGCTGGCGACAGTGATCCACATGCGCCTCGGCATGGAAGAGGTGATCCAGGACTATGTCCATAACGAGGGTATGAAGGTCGTGCTTTTCATCCTCAACGCTTCCTTCTCGCTTCTGATCGGCGGTCTCTGTCTTATCGCCGTCCTGAAAATCGCATTTGCAGGATAATCCGCCATGGCATCGATCACTCCCATTGCGCAGGGGACATCCCAGACCGGCAAGGCCTATACCTATGTCGACCACTCCTATGACGTGATTGTCGTGGGCGCCGGCGGCGCGGGCCTCAGGGCGACGCTCGGCATGGCCGAGCAGGGCTTTAAGACGGCCTGCATCACCAAGGTCTTCCCGACGCGTTCCCACACCGTGGCTGCACAGGGTGGCATCGCCGCCTCGCTGACCAACATGACGCCGGATTGCTGGCAGTGGCACCTCTACGATACCGTCAAGGGCTCCGACTGGCTGGGCGATGTCGATGCCATGCAATATCTCGCCATGGAAGCGCCGAAGGCTGTTTACGAGCTGGAACATTACGGCGTGCCGTTTTCCCGTAACGAGGAAGGCAAGATCTACCAGCGGCCATTCGGCGGTCACATGCAGAACTACGGCGCCGGTCCGCCGGTGCAGCGCACCTGCGCTGCCGCAGACCGTACAGGACACGCGATCCTGCACACGCTCTACGGCCAGTCGCTGCGCAACAATGCCGAATTCTTCATCGAGTACTTCGCGCTCGACCTGATCATGTCGGACGACGGCCGCTGCACAGGGGTCGTCGCCTGGAATCTGGACGACGGCACGATCCATCGCTTCGCCGCCAAGATGGTGGTGCTGGCAACCGGTGGTTATGGCCGCGCCTACTTCTCGGCGACTTCCGCGCATACCTGCACCGGAGACGGTGGCGGCATGATCGCGCGTGCCGGGCTGCCGCTGCAGGACATGGAGTTCGTCCAGTTCCACCCGACAGGCATCTACGGATCCGGCTGTCTGATTACCGAAGGCGCGCGCGGCGAGGGCGGCTACCTCGTCAACTCCGAAGGCGAGCGTTTCATGGAGCGCTATGCGCCCTCCGCCAAGGACCTGGCCTCGCGCGATGTCGTTTCCCGCTGCATGACGCTGGAGATCCGCGAGGGGCGCGGCGTCGGCAAGAACAAGGACCACATCTTCCTGCATCTCGATCACCTGGATCCGGCTGTTCTGCACGAACGCCTGCCGGGTATCTCGGAGAGCGCCAAGATTTTCGCCGGCGTCGACGTCACCCGCGAGCCGATCCCCGTCCTGCCGACCGTGCACTACAACATGGGCGGCATCCCGACGAATTTCTGGGGTGAGGTCCTGAACGCGGACAGCGCTAATCCGGAGCGGATCGCTCCTGGCCTGATGGCGGTCGGCGAGGCCGGCTGCGCGTCGGTTCATGGTGCAAACCGTCTTGGTTCGAACTCGCTGATCGACCTTGTCGTTTTCGGCCGTGCCGCCGCAATCCGGGCAGGCGAGGTGATCGACCGGGCAGCACCCGTGCCGGCGCTCAACACTGCCGCCTGCGACAAGATCATGGACCGCTTTGACCGCCTTCGGAACGCCAATGGCGGAACGCCGACAGCGGTGCTGCGCGACAAGATGCAGCGAACCATGCAGGAAGATGCTGCCGTCTTCCGCACGCAGGAGTCGCTGGAATCCGGCTGCCGCCGCATGTCATCGATCTGGGGAGAGCTGAAGGACGTCAAGGTCACCGACCGCTCGATGATCTGGAATTCCGACCTCGTGGAGACGCTGGAGCTGGAGAACCTGATGGCGAACGCCATCACCACCGTCTACGGCGCCGAAGCACGCAAGGAAAGCCGTGGCAGCCACGCCCGCGAGGACTTTACGGAAGGCCCGTTCGGCGGTCGCGACGACGTGAACTGGCGCAAGCATACGCTTGCCTGGGTCAACGAAGCCGGCGACGTGAAGCTGGACTATCGCCCGGTTCATACGGAACTCATTGCCGATGGCATCGATCCTGCGAAGATCGAGCCCAAGGCCCGCGTCTACTGATCCCGAGAGGACCCGGACATGGTTGAACTCGCTCTACCGAAGAACTCGCAGATGACCGAAGGCAAGGTCTGGCCGAAGCCGGACGGCGCCACCAATCTTCGCGAGTACCGGATCTATCGCTGGAATCCGGACGACGGCCAGAACCCTCGGATCGACACCTACTATGTCGACATCGACGACTGCGGACCGATGGTGCTCGATGGTCTTCTCTACATCAAGAACAACATTGATCCGACGCTGACGCTCCGCCGCTCCTGCCGTGAGGGTATCTGCGGCTCGTGCGCGATGAACATCGACGGCTCGAACACGCTGGCCTGCACCAAGGGCATGGACGACATCAACGGCACGGTGAAGGTCTACCCGCTGCCGCACATGCCGGTGGTGAAGGACCTCGTGCCGGACCTGACGAACTTCTATGCGCAGCACCGTTCGATCGAGCCTTGGCTGAAGACGGTTTCGCCGCCGCCGGCGAAGGAGTGGAAGCAGAGCCATGAGGACCGGCTGAAGCTCGACGGGCTCTACGAGTGCATTCTCTGCGCCTGCTGCTCCACCTCCTGTCCCAGCTACTGGTGGAACGGCGACCGCTATCTCGGCCCGGCTGTCCTGCTGCAGGCCTATCGCTGGCTCATCGACTCGCGCGATGAGGCGAAGGGCGAGCGTCTGGACAACCTCGAGGATCCGTTCCGGCTCTATCGCTGCCATACGATCATGAACTGCGCGCAGACCTGTCCGAAGGGATTGAACCCGGCCAAGGCGATCGCTGAGATCAAAAAGATGATGGTCGAGCGCCGTGTCTAGAGAAATGCGAGATCATTGCTTGATGTTGAGCAGCGCTGGCCCATGTTCCGCATCAAGGGCATCTCAGGGCGGAGAGTTCCGCCCTGTCTTGATTTGAGACAGCTCTTCGCGATAATTCCGCCGTCTTTCATCCATAGCAACGGCAGCAGGCAAAGAACGGAGTGAATGATGAAGTTCAGATATGTCGCAACCGGCTTGGTAGTCGCCGTCGCCCTGGCGGGTTGCCAGCGCACTTCCTATAGCCCGTACGACAATCTGCCGTCACAGCCCGCTCCCCTGCAGGCGCAGCCCGTCCCCTCTGTACAGTCCAACCAGCTGCCGCCGCCGGGTGGTGCAAGCCAGTTCCCGACGGCCCCGCAGCAGGAGACCGCCGCGCTTGACCCGAATGCTTCGGCTGCTCCGGCCACGGCGCTCGATGTCACCAAGGAACAGATGGTCGGCAACTGGCGCGTCTCCTATGCCGGTTCATCCTGCGACATGTTCCTGACGCTCACCAATCTCGGCAGCGGTTCCCGCGGCGGCACTCGCGGTTGTGCGGGAGAGCTCACGACGATGGGATCCTGGGAAGTGTCGGGCAAGATGGTGCAGTTCAAGGATCGCTCGGGCAACGTGATCGGCCGTGTCTACAAGTCCGCCGATAACCGCTTCGACGGCACCACCAATTCGGGCCAACCGGTCAACCTGAGCCGCTAACCGGCTCAGGGAACGCCGCAGCATTTCATGGACGTTATCCCCGACTACACGCACAGCGTCGTAGAGGAGTTGAAGGCCCTGGCGGAGGCCGGGAAGCTGACGCCGGACCGTGCCCAACTGGATGTTGCGGCCAAGCTGGACCGGGTCTTGGGTGACCTTCGCGATGCTCGCCCTGCCAAGAAGAAGAGTGCGCTCGGCTGGTTGTTTGCCAAGGGCAGCGGACGGCCGAAACCGATCCGCGGGCTATACATCCACGGCAGCGTCGGCCGCGGCAAGACCATGCTTATGGAAATGTTCTTCAAGCAGGCAGCGACGGACCGAAAGCGGCGCGCCCATTTCCATGAGTTCATGGCGGATGTGCATGGCCGGGTCCATGAGCATCGCATGAAGGTGAAGAATGGCGAGGTGCGTGATCCCGATCCGATTCCGCCCGTTGCTGCATCGATATATGCGGAAGCGGAGCTGCTCTGCTTCGACGAGTTCTCCGTCACCGACATTACCGACGCGATGATCCTTGCACGACTGTTCACGGAGCTTTTCGCGCTCGGCTGCGTGCTGGTTGCCACATCCAATGTCGCGCCTGAAAACCTCTACAAGGATGGTTTGAACAGGGGGCTGTTCCTGCCCTTCATCGATCTCCTGCGCAGGCATGTCGAGGTCACTACGCTGGACTCCGACACCGACTACCGGATGCAGAAGCTGGCAAACCTGCCGGTCTATGTCACGCCTCTCGGTCCTCAGGCGGATGCGACGATGGAGGCGACCTGGCACCAGGTAACGGACGGGGCGAAGACGGCGCCGTCCGAAGTGCCACGCAAGGGACGCTCCATCCCGGTTCCCGCGGCAGCCGGGCGGACTGCCCGGTTTTCCTTTGCCGACCTCTGTGAACGCCCGCTGGGTGCTGCCGACTATCTCGCCATTGCTGAGCGTTACGACTCCGTTTTCCTTGAGCGCGTGCCGCAGCTCGGCGCGGAAAAGCGCAACGAGACGAAGCGCTTCATCAACCTCGTCGACACGCTCTACGACAATGCCATACGTCTCTACGTCTCGGCGGCCGCCCAACCGGAAGACCTTCTGGCCGAAAGACGCGGCACCGAGGGTTTCGAGTTTGATCGTACGGTATCCCGTCTCTTCGAGATGCGGAGTGCTGACTACGCCGCGCTGCATCGCCAGCGGCACCGAAACAGGTCCGTGCCGCCTCTATAAATCTTACGTTTACGTAAGATATTGATGATCTAACCGATTGAAAATGCTGTGTCCAAAAGAACCGGTTGCCAATTTCAACGGTTGTCGGTATGGCGGTGGGCATATTGGCGGGCCGCGAGCCGTCTCAGCCAACAGGTTTTGATCGCGAGAGGAAGCTATTTATGGCGCGCAAGAAGATCGCACTTATTGGTTCCGGCATGATCGGCGGTACGCTGGCGCATCTGGCCGGCCTCAAGGAACTGGGCGACATAGTCCTGTTCGATATCGCCGACGGTATACCGCAGGGTAAGGGGCTGGACATCGCGCAGTCATCGCCGGTCGACGGTTTCAATGCCAAGCTGACGGGTGCCAGTGACTATGCCGCCATCGAAGGCGCTGATGTCTGCATCGTCACCGCCGGTGTTGCCCGCAAGCCAGGCATGAGCCGCGACGATCTCCTCGGCATCAATCTCAAGGTGATGGAGCAGGTTGGTGCAGGCATCAAGAAGTATGCACCGAACGCCTTCGTGATCTGCATCACCAACCCGCTCGATGCCATGGTCTGGGCGCTGCAGAAGTTCTCCGGCCTGCCGAAGAACATGGTGGTCGGCATGGCCGGTGTCCTCGACTCCGCGCGCTTCCGCCTGTTCATCGCCGAAGAATTCAACGTGTCGGTTCAGGACGTCACCGCATTCGTGCTGGGCGGCCATGGTGACACGATGGTGCCGCTCGCCCGCTACTCGACCGTTGCCGGCATTCCGCTGACGGATCTCGTCAAGATGGGCTGGACGACGCAGGAGCGTCTCGAGCAGATCATCCAGCGCACCCGCGACGGCGGCGCCGAGATCGTCGGCCTGCTGAAGACCGGTTCTGCATATTATGCCCCGGCTGCCTCGGCAATCGAGATGGCTGAATCCTACCTCAAAGACAAGAAGCGCGTCCTGCCTGTCGCTGCTCACCTCACTGGCCAGTACGGCGTGAAGGACATGTATGTCGGCGTTCCGACCGTGATCGGTGCCGGCGGCGTCGAGCGCGTGATCGAAGTCGAATTCAACAAGGACGAAGAAGCGGCCTTCCAGAAGTCTGTCGGCGCCGTCGCCGGCCTCTGCGAAGCCTGCATCAACATCGCTCCGGCACTCAAGTAATCGCGCCAGCCAACCATCCAAGGACAAGCTGATGAACATCCATGAATATCAGGCCAAGGCTCTCCTGAAGAGCTACGGTGCGCCGGTCGCGGAAGGCGTGGCCATCATGAAGGCCGAAGGAGCGGAAGCAGCAGCGAAGTCGCTCCCCGGCCCGCTCTATGTGGTCAAGAGCCAGATCCATGCCGGCGGCCGCGGCAAGGGCAAGTTCAAGGAGCTGGGTCCTGACGCCAAGGGCGGCGTCCGTCTCGCGAAGTCGGTCGACGAAGTCATCGCCAACGTCAAGGACATGCTCGGCAACACGCTGGTGACCGCCCAGACCGGCGAGGCCGGCAAGCAGGTCAACCGCCTCTACATCGAGGATGGTGCGGACATCGCTCGCGAGCTCTACTGTTCGCTGCTGGTCGATCGCTCCGTTGGCCGCGTAGCCTTCGTCGTGTCGACCGAGGGGGGGATGGATATCGAAGCCGTTGCCCACGACACGCCTGAAAAGATCCATACGATCGCCATCGATCCAGAAACCGGCGTGACGGCGGACGACGTCTCGAAGATCTCCAAGGCGCTCGAACTGACGGGTGCTGCGGCCGAGGACGCGAAGACCCTCTTCCCGATCCTCTACAAGGCCTTCTCCGAGAAGGACATGTCGCTGCTCGAGATCAACCCACTGATCGTCATGCAGAACGGCCATCTGCGCGTTCTCGACGCCAAGGTATCGTTCGATGGCAACGCGCTTTTCCGTCACGACGACGTGCGGGCGCTGCGTGACGAGACTGAGGAAGACGCCAAGGAAATTGAGGCCTCCAAGTGGGACCTCGCCTATGTGGCCCTCGACGGCAACATCGGCTGCATGGTCAACGGTGCCGGTCTCGCCATGGCGACGATGGACATCATCAAGCTCTACGGCAAGGAGCCGGCGAACTTCTGCGACGTCGGCGGCGGCGCCGGCAAGGAGAAGGTGGCGGCAGCCTTCAAGATTATCACCGCCGACCCGAAGGTCGAGGGCATCCTCGTCAACATCTTCGGCGGCATCATGCGCTGCGACGTGATTGCGGAAGGCGTGGTTGCTGCGGTGCAGGAAGTTGGCCTGAAGGTTCCGCTCGTCGTGCGCCTCGAGGGCACGAATGTCGAGCTCGGCAAGAAGATCCTGAACGAATCCGGCCTAGCGATCACTGCGGCTGACGACCTTGACGACGCGGCGAAGAAGATCGTCGCGGCGATCGAAGCCTAACCTGGAAGGACCGCAAAATGTCTATTCTCGTCAACAAAGACACCAAGGTCATCGTCCAGGGCCTGACCGGCAAGACCGGCACCTTCCACACCGAACAGGCGCTCGCCTACTACGGCACCAAGATGGTTGGTGGCGTGCACCCAAAGAAGGGTGGCGAATCCTGGTCGTCGGGCGTCGACGGCACCTCGCTGCCGATCTTCACGTCCGTCGCCGAAGCCAAGGAGCGGACCGGCGCCGACGCGACCGTGATCTACGTTCCGCCGGCGGGCGCCGCGGACGCGATCATCGAGGCGATCGAGGCTGAAGTCCCGTTCATCACCTGCATCACCGAGGGCATCCCTGTCATGGACATGGTGCGGGTGAAGGCCAAGCTCGACAAGTCGAAGTCGCGCCTGCTCGGCCCGAACTGCCCGGGTATCCTGACGCCGGAAGAATGCAAGATCGGCATCATGCCGGGCTCGATCTTCCGCAAGGGGTCGGTCGGGATCGTGTCGCGCTCCGGCACGCTGACCTACGAGGCCGTGTTCCAGACCTCCAACGAAGGCCTCGGCCAGACGACGGCCGTCGGCATCGGCGGTGATCCGGTCAAGGGCACCGAGTTCATCGACGTGCTGGAGATGTTCCTCGCCGACGACGCGACGACCTCGATCATCATGATCGGCGAGATCGGCGGCTCGGCCGAGGAAGACGCCGCTCAGTTCCTGATCGACGAAGCCAAGAAGGGCCGCAAGAAGCCGATGGCAGGCTTCATTGCCGGCCGTACGGCTCCGAAGGGTCGCACGATGGGTCATGCCGGCGCGGTCGTTTCCGGCGGCAAGGGCGATGCGGAATCGAAGATCGCGGCCATGGAAGCGGCCGGCATCAAGGTTTCGCCATCCCCGGCGCGCCTCGGCAAGACGCTGGTTGAAGTTCTCAAGGGCTGAGGCCACATAGCGATGCGGTGAGCGCATCGGATACGCTTCGGGCCGGCGGCGAGGAACATGCGTCGCCTGCCCGGGTTCAGCGTCGGTAGACGCGGTGTGCCGGCCTAGCGCCGGCGATTGCAGTTTGATGGCGGTGGCCGGCGCCCAGTCTCCGGCCTTCAATTATGTCAGGAGGCGGACGCGGCGTCCGCAGTAGAACCATGGCACGGCAAGAAGCCAACGAGCAGTTTCTCATCACCTCCTTCCTGGACGGCGCCAATGCCTCCTATATCGAGCAGCTCTATGCCCGGTACGAGGAGAACCCCAATTCGGTTGGGCCGGAATGGCAGTCTTTCTTCAAGGCGCTTGCCGACAGTCCGGAGGACGTGAAGAAGGCTGCAGCCGGTGCGTCCTGGCAGCGCCGGAACTGGCCGGTTACCCCGGGTGGTGACCTGGTGGCCGCGCTGGACGGCAACTGGCCGATGGTGGAGAAGGCGATCGAGGGCAAGGTCAAGGCGAAAGCCGAGGCTGCCGCTGCCGCATCCCGCACGGTCGTCAATGAGACCGAAGTGCTGCAGGCCACCCGCGATTCCGTACGCGCCATCATGATGATCCGCGCCTATCGCATGCGCGGCCACCTGCACGCCAAGCTCGATCCGCTCGGGTTGGCCATCCCGGTGGAAGATTACAACGAGCTTTCGCCGACTTCCTACGGTTTCACGGAAGCCGACTATGATCGCAGGATCTTCATCGACAACGTGCTCGGGCTGGAATACGCGACCATCCCGGAAATGCTCGACATCCTGAAGCGGACCTACTGCTCGACCATGGGCGTCGAGTTCATGCATATCTCCAATCCCGAGGAGAAGCAGTGGATCCAGGAGCGGATCGAAGGGCCCGACAAGGGCGTCGAGTTCACGCCGAACGGCAAGAAGGCGATCCTGCAGAAACTGGTCGAGGCCGAAGGCTACGAGCAGTTCCTCGACGTGCGCTTCAAGGGCACCAAGCGCTTTGGTCTCGATGGCGGTGAATCGCTCATCCCGGCGCTCGAGCAGATCATCAAGCGCGGCGGACAGGAAGGGCTGGAGGAGATCGTGCTGGGCATGGCCCACCGTGGCCGCCTGAACGTGCTGACCAATGTCATGGGCAAGCCGCATCGCGCGGTGTTCCACGAGTTCAAGGGCGGATCGTTCAAGCCGGACGACGTCGAAGGCTCGGGCGACGTCAAGTATCACCTCGGCGCTTCCTCCGACCGTGAGTTCGACGGCAACAAGGTGCACCTGTCGCTGACCGCAAACCCCTCGCACCTGGAGATCGTCAACCCGGTCGTCATGGGGAAGGCGCGTGCCAAGCAGGACATGCTGGCCAAGACCTTCGACAAGGACGGCATCATCCCGCTCAACGAACGGGCCAAGGTTCTGCCGCTGCTGCTGCACGGCGATGCGGCCTTCGCTGGCCAGGGCGTCGTGGCCGAAATCCTCGGCTTGTCCGGTCTGCGCGGTCACCGCGTCGCGGGGATGATCCACTTCATCATCAACAACCAGATCGGCTTTACGACGAACCCCGCGTTCTCGCGCTCATCGCCTTATCCGTCCGACGTGGCCAAGATGATCGAAGCGCCGATCTTCCACGTCAACGGCGACGATCCGGAGTCCGTCGTCTATGCCGCCAAGGTGGCTACTGAATACCGGATGAAGTTCCACAAGCCGGTTGTCGTGGACATGTTCTGCTACCGCCGCTTCGGCCACAACGAAGGCGACGAGCCGGCGTTCACGCAGCCGAAGATGTACAAGGTCATTCGCGCGCACAAGACCGTAGCCCAGCTCTACGCCGAACGACTGATCGCCGAAGGGCTGATCACCGATGGCGAATTCGAGAAGATGAAGGCCGACTGGCGCGCGCACCTGGAACAGGAATTCGAGGCCGGCCAGACCTACAAGCCGAACAAGGCGGACTGGCTCGATGGCGTCTGGTCCGGGCTGCGCTCTGCCGACAATGCCGACGAGCAGCGCCGCGGTAAGACCTCCGTGCCGATGAAGCAGTTGAAGGAGATCGGCCGCAAGCTGTCGACGATCCCTGACGGCTTCAACGCGCACCGCACGATCAAGCGCTTCATGGAAAACCGCGCCCAGATGGTGGAGACGGGCGAGGGGATCGACTGGGCGATGGCGGAAGCGCTGGCCTTCGGCTCGCTGGCTGTCGAGGGGACCAAGATCCGCCTGTCGGGCCAGGACTGCGAGCGCGGCACCTTCTCGCAGCGTCACTCCGTGCTCTACGACCAGGAGACGGAAGAGCGCTACATTCCGCTGTCCAACCTCGCGCCGACCCAGGCGCGCTACGAGGTCATCAACTCGATGCTCTCCGAAGAAGCGGTCCTCGGATTCGAGTACGGTTACTCGCTGGCGCGCCCCAACGCACTGACGCTCTGGGAAGCGCAGTTCGGTGACTTTGCTAACGGCGCGCAGGTTGTCTTCGACCAGTTCATCTCGTCGGGTGAGCGCAAGTGGCTGCGCATGTCTGGTCTCGTCTGCCTGCTTCCGCACGGTTATGAAGGTCAGGGCCCCGAGCATTCGTCTGCCCGCCTGGAGCGCTGGCTGCAGATGTGCGCCGAGGACAACATGCAGGTCGCCAACTGCACGACGCCGGCGAACTACTTCCACATCCTGCGCCGGCAGGTGAAGCGCGACTTCCGCAAGCCGCTGATCCTGATGACGCCGAAGTCGCTGCTGCGTCACAAGCGGGCTACGTCAACCCTCGCGGAGATGGCTGGTGAGTCTGCCTTCCATCGCCTGCTGTGGGACGATGCGGAAGTCATCAAGGACGGTCCGATCAAGCTGCAGAAGGATGCCAAGATCCGTCGCGTCGTCATGTGCACCGGCAAGGTCTACTACGATCTGCTGGAAGAGCGCGAGAAGCGTGGCATTGACGACGTCTACCTGCTTCGCATCGAGCAGCTTTACCCGTTCCCGGCGAAGGCGCTGATCAACGAGCTGTCCCGCTTCCGCAATGCGGAGATGGTCTGGTGCCAGGAAGAACCCAAGAACATGGGTGCGTGGGCCTTCATCGACCCCTATCTGGAGTGGGTGCTGGCGCATATCGATGCCAAGTACCAGAGGGTTCGTTACACCGGCCGCCCTGCAGCGGCATCGCCGGCGACGGGTCTGATGTCGAAGCACCTCGCCCAGCTCGAAGCATTCCTCGAAGACGCGCTTGGCGGCTGATCTGGCCGCCAGCGACAAGATCGACATTCTAGAGAAACGGAAACACTCCATGGCCACCGAAATCCGCGTCCCTACCCTCGGCGAGTCCGTCAGTGAGGCAACAGTCGGCACCTGGTTCAAGAAAGTCGGCGATACCGTGAAGGCGGACGAGCCGCTGGTCGAGCTCGAGACGGACAAGGTTACCGTCGAGGTTCCGGCACCGGCTTCGGGCGTGCTCACGGAAATTGTCGCACAGAACGGCGAGACCGTCGGGCTCGACGCACTTCTCGGCCAGATCGCCGAAGGTGCCGCCGGTGCGGCACCGGCTGCTCCCGCCAAGGCCGAAGCTCCTGCCAAGGCCGCCGAAGCGGCTCCTGCCAAGACCGCCGAGCCGGCACCGGCCGCCAAGGGCACCTCCGACATGCCGGCAGCACCCGCCGCCGCCAAGATGCTGTCCGAAAACAAACTGTCTGCCGATCAGGTGGAAGGATCCGGCAAGCGCGGCCAGGTTCTGAAGGGCGACGTGATCGCCGCCGTCGCCAAGGGCGTCTCGGCCCCCGCCGCATCCGCTGAGGCTCCGAAGGCCGCGCGCGCGCCGTCGACGACCGAAGATGCGGGACGCGAGGAACGGGTGAAGATGACGCGCCTGCGCCAGACGATCGCACGCCGCCTCAAGGACGCACAGAACACTGCTGCCATGCTGACCACCTATAACGAGGTGGACATGAAGGCGGTGATGGACCTGCGCAACCGCTACAAGGACATCTTCGAGAAGAAGCACGGCGTGAAGCTCGGCTTCATGGGCTTCTTCACCAAGGCCGTTACGCACGCGCTGAAGGAACTGCCGGCCGTCAACGCCGAGATCGACGGCACCGACATCATCTACAAGAACTACTGCCACATCGGCGTTGCCGTCGGTACCGACAAGGGCCTGGTCGTCCCGGTCGTGCGTGATGCGGACCAGATGTCGATCGCAGAGATCGAGAAGGAAATCGGCCGCCTCGGCAAGGCCGCCCGTGATGGCCAGCTTGGCATGGCCGACATGCAGGGTGGCACGTTCACCATCTCGAATGGCGGCGTCTACGGCTCACTCATGTCCTCGCCGATCCTCAACGCGCCGCAGTCCGGCATTCTCGGCATGCACAAGATCCAGGAGCGTCCGGTTGCCATTGGCGGCCAGGTCGTCATCCGTCCGATGATGTATCTCGCGCTCTCCTACGACCACCGGATCGTTGACGGCAAGGAAGCGGTGACATTCCTCGTGCGCGTCAAGGAAAGCCTGGAAGATCCGGAGCGCCTGGTTCTCGACCTGTAAGGTCTGAAGAAGAGGGAAGAGCAGCATGGACCCCGCCTCGGCAAACGCCACCCATATGGTGATCGTGCTGTGCCTGAGCGTGGCCCTGCTGTTCTTTCATATCCTGCTGCAGGGCATGCTGGCGACGCGGGAGCTTGGATCGGCCTGGAATGCCGGACCGCGCGACGAGGAGCGGCAGCCAAAGGGCGTCCTTGCCGGACGAGCCGCCCGCGCGTCGAAGAACTTCCAGGAAACCTATCCGGCATTCATCGGGCTTCTCCTTGCACTTGGGCTCATTGGTGATCCGTCAGGTGTCGGCATCGCCGGCGCCTGGACCTGGCTCATCGCCCGCATCGTCTATATCCCGCTCTACCTGGCAGGCGTGCCTTACATCCGTTCGCTCGCATGGCTGATGAGCGTTGTTGGTCTCGTCGTCATGATGGCCACGCTTTTGTTCTGAGAGATCGCGTCATGCACGCCTACTTCATCGAACTGATCTCGCTGATGGCCATTTTCTCCTTCGCCATTGTTTCGCCCGGCGCTGACCTCGCCATGGTGATGCGGCAGGCGGTGGTTCACGGCCGGCGGCAGGCGATCATCACGAGCTTCGGCATAGGAGCGTCGCTGATGCTCCACGTTACCTACACCATTCTCGGGCTCGGGCTGATCGTGTCCCAGTCGGTCTACCTGTTCAACATGGTGAAATGGCTGGGCGTTGCCTATCTGATCTACATCGGGGTGAAGGCACTGAGGGCGGGCAGGACCGAGATCACCATCTCGGCGGAGACCGAATCCGGCGCTGTCAGAAGCCAGACGGCTTCGAAGGCATTCATGCTCGGCTTCGCCGCCAACGCACTCAATCCGAAGGCGGTCTTCTTCTTCCTGTCGATCTTCTCATCCGTCGTCAGCGCCCATACGCCGATGGCGATCAAGTTCGGCTACGGCACGGTGATGGCAACCTGCCTCATTCTGTGGTTCGTGGGCGTGAGCGCGTTCATGACCACGCCGCGCATGCGCGCAGCGTTCTCGCGCGCCAGCAAGTGGATCGACCGGACCAGTGGCGTGGTATTCATCGCGCTCGGTATCAAGCTTGCGACTGAAAAGGCGGCCTAAGGGCCATTCTCGAAATATTGGCGGGTAACGCCGCCAGAAACAGGACCAGGATTTAGAACATGGCTTATGATGTCGTCGTTATCGGAAGCGGACCCGGTGGTTATGTCTGCGCCATCAAGGCGGCCCAGCTCGGGCTGAAGGTTGCCGTGGTCGAGAAGCGTGCCACCTATGGCGGCACCTGCCTCAATGTCGGCTGCATTCCCTCCAAGGCCCTCCTGCATGCCTCCGAGATGTTCCATCATGCCGCCCACGGCATGGATTCGCTCGGCGTCGAGATCCCGGCTCCCAAGCTCAACCTTGAAAAGATGATGGCGCACAAGGATGCGACGGTGAAGTCGAACGTCGACGGGGTCGCTTTCCTGTTCAAGAAGAACAAGATCGACGGCTTGATCGGAACCGGCAAGATCGTTGCGGCCGGCAAGGTCTCCGTGACTGCCGAGGACGGCAGCACCCAGGAACTGGAGACGAAGAACATCGTCATCGCCACCGGTTCCGACGTTGCCGGCATCCCCGGCGTGAATGTCGAGGTCGATGAGAAGGTGATCGTCTCCTCCACCGGCGCAATCGCGCTCGACAAGGTGCCGCAGAACCTCGTGGTCGTCGGCGGTGGCGTGATCGGGCTGGAGCTCGGCTCGGTCTGGATGCGCCTCGGCGCCAAGGTGACGGTCGTCGAATACCTGGACACCATCCTCGGCGGGATGGACGGCGAGGTCTCCAAGCAGTTCCAGCGCATGCTGGCCAAGCAGGGAATGACCTTCAACCTGGGAGAAAAGGTGACCGGGGTCGAAAAGTCCGGCGCCGGTGCCAAGGTCACGTTCGAGCCTGTGAAGGGCGGCGAAGCGCAGACGATCGAGGCGGATGTCGTGCTGATCTCCACCGGCCGCAAGCCCTATACGGCAGGCCTTGGCCTCGAAGAGGCGGGCGTGGCGCTCGACAATCGCGGCCGGGTCGAGATTGACGGGCACTACAAGACGAATGTCGACGGCATCTATGCGATCGGCGACGTCGTGAAGGGGCCGATGCTCGCCCACAAGGCGGAAGACGAAGGCGTGGCGCTGGCGGAAATTCTCGCCGGCCAGCACGGCCATGTAAACTACGATGTCATTCCTGGCGTCGTCTATACGCAGCCGGAAGTCGCTTCGGTCGGCAAGACCGAGGAAGAGCTGAAGGCGGCAGGAGTGGCTTACAAGGTCGGAAAGTTCCCCTTCACCGCGAACGGCCGTGCCCGCGCGATGCAGGTGACGGACGGCTTCGTGAAGATCCTCGCCGACAAGGAGACGGATCGCGTGCTCGGTGGCCACATCGTCGGCTTCGGTGCGGGCGAAATGATCCACGAGATCGCCGTGCTGATGGAGTTCGGTGGATCGTCGGAAGATCTTGGCCGCACCTGCCATGCGCATCCGACCATGTCGGAAGCGGTGAAGGAGGCAGCCCTCGCCACCTTCTTCAAGCCGCTCCACATGTAGAAACGCAAGACGGGCATTAAATCTTCTTCATCTTGAAGGCCGCAGCTTGCCACGCAGGCTGCGGCCTTTAACATCCGGAAGCAATTGCCGCGCAACGTGTTGACGAAAGGCAAGACAATGGCTTCCGACACCGTTTCCTATTCTGTTTCCCAACGCATCCTGCACTGGCTGGTCGTCGCTCTGGTCTTCTTCAACCTTCTGCTTCCGGAAGGCATGGAAGAGTGGAACCGCGCAGTTCGACAGGCGGGTGCGGCGACCGCCGAGCAGGTGGCAAGCGCCAACCTTCACGCCTATGCCGGCATCCTGATCGCGATACTCACCGTCTGGCGGATCGTGCTGCGGCTGACGATGAAGAGCCCGGCACTGCCTGTGGAGGAGCCGCCGATCTTCCGGATCGCCGCCAAGGCTGCGCACGGACTGCTCTACGTGTTGCTGCTGGCCCTGCCGCTGACCGGCGCTGGTGCCTACTATCTCGGCAACGAGCAGGCGGGCGACTTTCACGGGGGACCGCTGAAGGCGCTCCTGTGGCTTCTGATCGTCGCTCATGTTCTGGGCGTGCTGGCGCACCAGTTCTACTGGAAGACGAACGTCATGAAGCGAAGGACGGTCGGTTAGTGCTTCCGGGAACGGCTGACGGTGAAGCCCTGCTTGCGTAGCAATTCGACCAACCCATCCTCGCCCGGCAGGTGCAGGGCCCCAATAGCCACGAAGGCGCCGCCCTCGGCGAGAATGGGTGCGGCGCGCTCCGCCATCCGATGGTTGCGGTCGGAAATCACCGCGCTTTCGAAAGCGGCGTAGGCGCTCTCGTCCCCTTCGGTCAATGTCGGGGTCAGCGCCTTCAGCGCCGGAATAGTCACGCCCGTTTCCTCAGCGAGATAGAGTTCCGTCGTCGTCTCCACGACATCGTCCATCCGGCCGCCGAGCCTGACCGTCTCGACAAGAGCCTGGAGATGGAAGTCGATCGGCATTCCAGCCATCGCCGCCAGCTGCTCCTGAAGCGTTTCCAGCCCCTTCACGGGCTTGCCGGATGCCATGGCGTCGAGCGCGATCTTCTTGTCGAGAAATATGGCGCCGCCTGCCTTGCGCGCCGATTCGCAGGCTGAAGTCGCCACAAAGCCTGCCAGCATCCAGGGTTTCATGCGCGACACTGCGGAAAGGACGAGACCCCTTTCCTCCAGCCCTTCCTTCAGGACCACCAGATCTTCCGGGGGCAGAAGATTCTCGATCGACCGGCCATCCGTGAACATGGTCAGTTCAGGTCTGGCCAGGATGGCGGCAGCCGCCCTCCGCTCGTCGAGGATCTCGTCGGATTCGATGACGATCACCCGTGCGGCTGCGTGCGCCTCTGCGGCGCCCGGCGGCATCTTCAGGACACGCGGATCAGTCACGTGCATGGTGCCCAGCAGGTAGGACGGGGCAATGCCCTCGCGCTCGACCTTCCAGAAGAGACCTTGGCCGTTCACCACGTCTCGGCCCTCCGCCATCACAGCGGCGTAGGCCTGTGGATCGTCACGCTGCAAGCCTTTCAGCAGGTTCTTGCCGTGACATGCAGTCTCTGCTCTTGCCGGCGCGTACATGAGAAGGATCATCAGCAGGGACATCAGCGCCAACAGGTGGCCGGCGGCGAGCAGCCAAAGGGCAGTTGCGGACAGCTGGTGCAGCAAGCGCCGTGGCAGCGGGAAGAGGGCGTGGGTCGTCATGTCATCCTTCCAGGGAGGCCACAAGGACCTTAACCTCACGACCTGCACGAGCCATTAAGGCGGATGGTTAAGGCAATCCTATGCCCGCGGATGCGCCCGATCGTAGACCTCCAGCAGGCGTAGCGTGTCGACGCCAGTATAGACCTGCGTCGTCGAGAGGCTTGCATGTCCCAGAAGCTCCTGGATTGTCCTCAGATCACCGCCGCCTGCCAGGAGGTGCGTCGCGAAGGAGTGGCGCAGCGCGTGCGGCGTGGCGGTGTCAGGCAGGCCGAGCGCGCCGCGCAGCTTCTGCATGCCGCGTTGAATGATGGCGGGCTGCAGCGGTCCCCCACGGGCGCCGCGAAACAAGGGCTGGTCCGGCGGAGGAGCATAGGGACAGAGCTTCCGGTAGGCTGCCACCGCCTCGACCACGACGGGGAGCAGCGGTACGATCCGGACCTTGCCGCCCTTGCCGGTGACGCGAAGGCCAGAGGTACCAGCCTCAAGATCCCGCAACGTCAGTGCGAGGGCCTCCGATATTCGTAGTCCGCAGCCATAAAGCAGCGTCAGCACGGCAGCATCCCGCGCGGCGATCCAGGGTTCCTCCTGCAGTTGGGCGTCCTGGCCGACGACCGCCAGTGCCTGTCGATCGCTGAGCGGCTTCGGGAGTGATTTCGGCTGCCGAGGCGCACGGACAGCGCCGGCAGCCGCTGCGTTGATCAGGCCCTGCCGCTCCAGGTAATGAAGAAACGAGCGCAAGCCTGCCAGGTGCCGCCCAAGCGAGCGGGCGCCGGAGCCGTGGCGCCGGCGGACTGCCAGAAATGCACGCAGGTCGGCGGGGCGGAGCGTGTGGATGTCGGCGACCCGAGGCGGACCACCGAGATGACCGGTCAGGAAGCTCAGGAATTGGCGGGTATCGCGTTCGTAGGCTTCAAGCGTGTTGGCGGAAAGACGCCGCTCCCGTGCCAGATTGTCCAGCCATTCCACGCGATGCTGGAGGAGGTCTGGGGCTGCGATCGTTAGTATGTCGCTCAAGTCATGCCTATTGAATCGGTGCAGGGTGACCCCAGATTGCTTCTGATCGCGTTACTATTCACTGAAGGATGCGACCGTTGTCACTGGCCGATCATATCGGACTGCGATATACCCCTATCCTCTCTGCAGGAGTTCGTATGGCGCGCCGAGATTCAATGTCCTCCCTCGGGCATTTTGCCGAAGCACTTTCTCTGGTTTCCCAAGGTAAACCCGGTCACATCGTTGATACTCTCATTGCTGAGCGGGGACAGCGCATCGTCAAGCATCCGCTCTGGCCGGTGATGCGGCCATTTCTTTATTCCTTGCTGCGCTACGACCGTGCCATCGAGTTCGCGAATGACATCGCAGCGATGCCGGGCTTCCAGTCCTTCGAATATCTCAGCGACACGCTCAAGCTCGATGTCCGCGTGACCAATGCAGATCGCATTCCCGAAACCGGCGGCTTCATTCTCGTCAGCAATCACCCGACGGGCATTGCCGACGGCGTCGCAGTGTTCGACGTCCTCAAGCCGCGCCGACCCGACATGATGGTTTTCGCCAACCGTGATGCCGTCCGCGTCAATCCACGCTTCGCCGAAATGATCATACCCGTCGAATGGCGGGAGGAACACAAGAGCAAGCTCAAGACCCGCGAGACGCTTGTCCTGACCAACAAGACCGTCGAGGACGGCAAGGTGATGGTGCTTTTCCCGTCGGGGCGCATCGCCTACTGGGCGGACGGTCGGCTCAACGAGCGGCCCTGGAAGACGTCGGCTGTCGGAC
The DNA here is from genome assembly GCF_000967425.1 of Pseudorhizobium banfieldiae. NCBI lineage: Bacteria > Pseudomonadati > Pseudomonadota > Alphaproteobacteria > Hyphomicrobiales > Rhizobiaceae > Pseudorhizobium > Pseudorhizobium banfieldiae. Next base: position 3,405,631 of record NZ_FO082820.1, on the reverse strand, counting down.
TTGCGAAGAAATACAACCTGCCGATCCTGCCGATCCACATGAAGGCGCGCAATTCGGGGCTCTTCTACTGGTTTGCCAAGTGGTCGACCGAGCTGCGCGACATGACGGTCTTCTACGAACTCCTCAACAAGAAGGGCAACCGTTTCGACGTGACGATCGGGCATCTGATCCAGCCGGAGCAGCTGGAAGGCGATCCGCAGGATGTTACGCGGGCGATCGAGAAGCACGCGGTCTTCGAACTGGCGCAAGACCATCATTCGGTATTCAGCCTGGCGCAGGAATAAGGCGTCCAGCTGCAATATCAGATGTTTCATTTTTGCGGGCTTCGGGGCAAGGTCCCGCCGCATGAGCCCAGATTCCTCCTCGCTCTTCGGTGAACTCCTGGCCCAGCCATCGGTCCAGCGCGTCGTTCCGGTGCTAGTGCCGCTTCCGGCGCCGGGTCCCTACAGCTATGCCGTACCAGCCGGCATGCATGTCGAGCCGGGCTCCGTCGTGCAGGTGCCGCTCGGCCCGCGCCAAGTGATCGGCGTCGTCTGGGAGGGCGGCAACGACGACAGGCTCGATCCGAAGAAGCTGCGGCCGATCACGCTGGCTTTCGACTGCCCTGCTCTCTCCCCCGAGATGCGGCGCTTCATCGAGTGGGTGGCGAGCTATACGTTGTCTCCGCCGGGCCTGGTGGCGCGCATGGCAATCCGTGCCCCCGCAGCACTGGAGCCCGAGCCCATGGTGGAGGGTGTACGCTATGTCGGCGGGCGTCCGGAGCGGATGACACCGGCGCGATCAAGGGTCCTCGCCCTGGTCGGCGAGGACGTGCCGTGGACGCGGGCCGGCCTCGCCCATGCCGCCGGCGTTTCCACGAGCGTCGTTGACGGGCTGACGCAGCAGGGGCTGTTCGAGACTGTCTTCCTGCCGCCGCCGCCGGTGGTCGCGAGGCCCGATCCGGACTATGCGCCGTCGCGGATCGAGGGGCCGCAGAAGGATGCTGCTCGCGACATCGTCGACCTCGTCAGGAAAGGCGGCTTTACCGCCTCGCTCATCGATGGGGTTACCGGTTCCGGGAAGACGGAGGTCTACTTCGAAGCGATCGCGGAAACATTGCGGCAGGGCCGGCAGGTGCTCATCCTCCTCCCTGAAATCGCCCTGACGTCGAGCTTCCTGGAGCGCTTTGAGGACCGCTTCGGGGCTAAGCCTGGCGAATGGCATTCCGAGCTTTCGCCGCGGATGCGCGAGAAGGTCTGGCGGGGCATCGTCACGGGGGAGGTGCAGGTGGTCGCTGGCGCCCGTTCGGCGCTCTTCCTTCCCTTCGAAAACCTCGGCCTGATCGTGGTCGACGAGGAACACGACCCCGCCTACAAACAGGAAGACCGGGTCTTCTACAATGCGCGCGACATGGCGGTCGTGCGGGCCCGGATCGGCGACTTCCCGATCGTCCTCGTCTCTGCGACGCCATCGGTGGAAAGCCAGGTAAACGCACAGGCCGGGCGTTACCACCTGGTGCACTTGCCGACACGATACGGCGAAGCGGCACTGCCGGACCTCCACCTGATCGACATGCGCAAGCATCCCCCCGAACGGGGTGGCTTCCTGTCTCCTGTGCTTCTGAGGGCCGTGGGCAAGACCATAGAGCGCGGCGAGCAGGCGCTTCTGTTCCTCAATCGGCGCGGTTATGCACCGCTCACCCTGTGCCGGGTCTGCGGACATCGCTTCCAGTGCCCGCAATGCTCGAGCTGGCTGGTCGAGCACCGGTTCCGCAACCAGATCCAGTGCCATCAGTGCGGCTATAGCGAGCCGACGCCGGAGGCGTGCCCCGACTGCGGCACGCTCGACCATCTCGTCGCATGCGGTCCGGGCGTGGAACGGATCGCGGAAGAAGTGGAAAGGCATTTTCCAGACGCCCGCACCATCGTCATGTCTTCCGACCTGCTCGGCGGCGTCAAGCGTCTCCGGCTGGAGCTGGAGGCGATCACCCGCGGCGATGCGGACATCGTCATCGGCACGCAACTGGTGGCGAAGGGACATAATTTTCCGCTGATGACCCTTGTCGGCATCGTCGACGCGGATCTGGGGCTGGCGAATGGCGATCCCCGTGCCGCTGAACGAACCTTCCAGTTGCTCAGCCAGGTGACGGGACGCGCAGGGCGGACAGGGCTCAAGAGCCACGGACTATTGCAGACCTACCAGCCGCAGCATCCGGTCATGCAGGCGATCGTTTCCGGTGATGCGGGGGCGTTCTATGAGCGGGAGATCATCGAGCGGGAACGCGCGATCCTGCCGCCCTTCGGCCGGCTGGCGTCGATCATCGTGTCCGCCGAGAGCCGTGCCGATGCGGAGGTGCATGCGCGCGGCCTGCGTGCCGCCGCTCCGCATGTCTCCGGAGTTGCCGTGCTCGGGCCGGCCGAGGCGCCGCTGGCGCTGGTCAGGGGCCGGCATCGCTTCCGACTCCTGGTCCATGGCAGGCGGAATTCCGACATGCAGGCCTTCCTGAAGAGCATGGTGGCGCAGGGGCCCAAGGTTCGCGGCTCGGTGCATGTGCAGATCGACGTCGATCCCCAGAGCTTCCTTTGAGAATCAATGGCCTGCTGGTATTGGGGCAGTTCACGATTTTCAGGAGTGAACATTGGAACTCTACTTTCCCGCCGAGCTGCCGGAGCGCCTGGCATTCCTGGCCGCCCTTCTCGTCGCGGTATTCGGTCTTCTGACCATGCTGTTTCCGGCCCGGCTGCTGAGGGCAGGGGGGCTGGTCACGGGGGAGGTCACCTCCGTCGGCTTCGGCGCGACGCGCTCGATTGGCGGGCTCCACCTGGGCCTGGGGCTGGCAGCGATCGCCCTTGCGCAGGACTTCACCTATCTCATGCTCGGCAGCGCGCTCGGGTTTGCGGCGCTGGGGCGTCTGCTATCACTCTTCCTCGACCGCGGCAGAATAACCATCAACGCCCTGGTGCTGATCGCGCAGCTCGCGCTCGCTGCGCTGCCGCTCGGCTATGTTCTCGGCTATTTCTAGCGCGGTTCGCTGCTTCTCATCCCGAATCCGCACAGGCAGGGTGATAAAATCGGTTCAACCCCTTCTAGCCCGGACGTTTTAGCCTATCTGCCGTGTTGCGAGTCCATAGATCCTATGGTAGACGAACCGCGAAAGTCTGAAGGGGCCAGCCCAAAAGCTGGTTGTTTTCAACAAAATAGCAAATACTCACAAGGGCTTATCGATCTCCGTCCGCGAGGTCCGGCCGTTGATGACAATCAAGGGAAACTGTGCCCGTGGCTGACACGTCCCAGCTGATTTCCGGTGTAGCTGAGCGCTATGCATCCTCGCTCTTCGAGCTGGCGCTCGAGGCAGGTTCGATCGATGCAGTCGGCGCGGATCTCGACCGGTTCCAGGCTATGATGGACGAGAGCGAGGACCTGCGGCGCCTGATCCAGAGCCCGGTCTTTTCCGCCGAGGAGCAGGTGCGTGCCATCTCCGCAGTCGCCGACAAGGCTGGCATCCGCGGCATGGTCGCCAACTTCCTGAAGGTCGTTGCGAGCAATCGTCGCCTTTTCGCCCTGCCGGGCATGATCCGGGGTTATCGCCAGATCGCAGCCGCCCATCGCGGCGAAGTTACGGCCGAAGTGACGTCCGCACACGCGTTGACGCCGGCCCAGGAACAAGAACTCAAGTCGGCGCTGAAGGGCGTCACTGGCAAGGACGTGGTCGTCGCCGTCAAGGTGGATGCCTCGCTTCTTGGTGGCCTGATCGTCAAGGTCGGGTCGCGACAGATCGACACCTCCCTTCGCACCAAACTTTCCACCCTTAAGCTTGCACTGAAAGAGGTTGGCTGATGGATATCCGCGCCGCGGAAATTTCCGCAATTCTGAAAGATCAAATCAAGAACTTCGGTCAGGAGGCTGAGGTATCCGAAGTCGGCCAGGTTCTCTCCGTTGGTGACGGTATTGCCCGCGTATACGGTCTGGACAACATCCAGGCCGGTGAAATGGTCGAATTCCCCGGCGGCGTGCGCGGCATGGCCCTCAACCTCGAAGCCGACAACGTCGGTGTGGTCGTCTTTGGTTCGGACCGTGAGATCAAGGAAGGCGACACCGTCAAGCGGACCGGCGCCATCGTTGACGTGCCGGTCGGCCCGGAGCTGCTTGGCCGCGTCGTCGATGCGCTCGGCAACCCGATCGACGGCAAGGGCCCGATCAACGCGACGCGCCGTTCGCGTGTCGACGTAAAGGCGCCTGGAATCATTCCGCGCAAGTCGGTTCATGAGCCAATGTCGACCGGCCTCAAGGCCATCGACGCCCTGATCCCGGTTGGCCGCGGCCAGCGCGAGCTCGTCATCGGCGACCGTCAGACCGGCAAGACCGCCATCATCCTCGACACCTTCCTGAACCAGAAGCCGATCCACGACAACGGTCCGGACAGCGAGAAGCTGTTCTGCGTCTATGTTGCTATCGGCCAGAAGCGGTCGACCGTCGCGCAGTTCGTGAAGGTTCTGGAAGAGCGCGGTGCTCTGCAGTACTCGATCATCGTCGCCGCAACGGCCTCCGACCCGGCTCCGATGCAGTATCTTGCACCGTTCGCCGGTTGCGCGATGGGCGAGTACTTCCGTGACAACGGGCAGCATGCGCTGATTGCCTACGACGACCTTTCCAAGCAGGCTGTCGCCTACCGCCAGATGTCCCTGCTTCTGCGCCGCCCGCCGGGCCGCGAAGCTTATCCGGGCGATGTTTTCTATCTGCACTCGCGTCTTCTCGAGCGCGCGGCCAAGCTCTCCGACGAGCGCGGTGCCGGTTCGCTGACGGCCCTGCCGGTCATCGAAACCCAGGGTAACGACGTTTCGGCGTTCATTCCGACCAACGTGATCTCGATCACCGACGGCCAGATCTTCCTCGAGACCGACCTGTTCTACCAGGGTATCCGCCCGGCCGTGAACGTCGGTCTGTCGGTTTCCCGCGTTGGCTCCGCCGCGCAGGTGAAGGCGATGAAGCAGGTTGCCGGTTCGATCAAGGGCGAGCTTGCCCAGTATCGTGAAATGGCGGCGTTCGCCCAGTTTGGCTCGGACCTCGACGCTGCAACACAGCGCCTGCTGAACCGTGGTGCGCGCCTGACCGAGCTCCTGAAGCAGCCGCAGTTCTCGCCGCTGAAAACGGAAGAGCAGGTTGCGGTGATCTTCGCAGGTGTCAACGGCTACCTGGACAAGATCCCGGTCGGCGATGTCGGCAAGTTCGAACAGGGTCTGCTCACCTACATGCGTTCGGAAGGCAAGGATGTCCTCGATGCGATCCGCACCGAGAAGGCTCTGTCGGACGACGTCAAGGCCAAGTTGAAGGCGGCGCTCGACGCCTACGCCAAGTCCTTCGCCTGAGCCCCGGATCACGCACACTAACCCTTAGGGGACCGATAACGGATGCCTTCACTTAAGGATCTGAAAAACCGGATCGCCTCCGTCAAGGCGACGCAGAAGATCACCAAGGCGATGAAGATGGTCGCCGCGGCGAAGCTGCGCCGTGCGCAGGAGGCGGCCGAGGCTGCACGTCCCTACGCGGAACGCATGAACAAGGTGCTGGCCAGCCTGTCCGCCGCCAATGCCGGCAATGCTGAAGCGCCACTGCTTCTGTCCGGGACCGGCCGCGATCAGGTTCACCTTCTCGTCGTTGCGACTGGTGAGCGTGGTCTTGCAGGTGGCTTCAACTCGTCCATCATCCGCCTTGCCCGTGATCATGCTTTGAAGCTGATCCGGGAAGGCAAGACGGTGAAGATCCTGACGGTCGGCCGCAAGGGTAATGACATCCTGCGCCGGACGTTCAAGGACAACATCGTCGATTACGTAACCTTCCGCGAAGTGAAGCAACTGAGCTTTGCCAATGCGGACGATGTTGCGCGCCGGGTGCTTGACCTCTTCAACAAGGGCGAGTTCGACGTTGCCACGCTGTTCTATGCACGTTTCCAGTCGGTGATCGCGCAGGTAGCCACGGCCCAGCAGATCATTCCGGCCAAGTTCGACGAAGCGGATGCCGGAAGCGGGTCGGCAGCCCTTTACGAATACGAGCCGAGCGAAGAAGAAATCCTCGCGGATCTGCTGCCGCGCAATGTGGCTGTGCAGATCTTCCGCGCGCTGCTCGAGAACAACGCATCCTTCTATGGCGCTCAGATGTCCGCAATGGACAACGCGACGCGCAATGCCGGTGAGATGATCAACAAGCTGACGCTGTCCTACAACCGTCAGCGCCAGGCGCAGATCACCAAGGAACTCATTGAAATCATTTCGGGCGCGGAAGCGCTCTGAGATAAGGAAAGAGGGTAAGAAACATGGCTATCGCAGCTACCCTGGACGCCGGCACCTCCGTCGGCAAGGTGACGCAGGTGATCGGCGCCGTTGTCGACGTTTCGTTCGATGGCGAACTGCCGCCGATCCTGAACGCACTGGAAACCGATAACAACGGTAACCGCCTCGTTCTGGAAGTCGCGCAGCACCTTGGTGAAAACCAGGTGCGTACCATCGCGATGGACTCCACCGAAGGCCTCGTTCGCGGCCAGCAGGTGAAGAACACCGGCGCTCCGATCTCGGTGCCGGTCGGGGACCAGACGCTCGGCCGCATCATGAACGTCATCGGCGAGCCAGTCGACGAAGCAGGTCCGCTCGACACCGGAACCCTGCGCGCCATCCACCAGGAAGCTCCGGCTTACGTCGAGCAGTCCACGGAAGCGCAGATCCTCGTGACCGGCATCAAGGTCGTCGACCTTCTCGCTCCTTACGCGAAGGGCGGTAAGATCGGCCTGTTTGGCGGCGCCGGCGTCGGCAAGACCGTTCTCATCATGGAACTGATCAACAACGTTGCTAAGGCGCACGGCGGTTACTCCGTGTTCGCGGGCGTTGGCGAGCGTACCCGTGAAGGCAACGACCTCTACCACGAAATGATCGAATCCGGCGTGAACAAGCACGGTGGCGGCGAAGGCTCGAAGGCAGCTCTCGTCTACGGGCAGATGAACGAGCCGCCGGGCGCACGTGCGCGCGTCGCGCTCACCGGTCTGACGATTGCTGAAGACTTCCGCGACAAGGGCCAGGACGTTCTGTTCTTCGTCGACAACATCTTCCGCTTCACCCAGGCAGGTTCGGAAGTGTCGGCTCTGCTCGGTCGTATCCCCTCGGCCGTGGGTTACCAGCCGACGCTGGCCACCGACATGGGTCAGATGCAGGAGCGCATCACCACGACGACCAAGGGCTCGATCACGTCGGTTCAGGCCATCTACGTCCCGGCCGACGACTTGACCGACCCGGCACCGGCAACCTCGTTCGCCCACCTCGACGCAACGACCGTTCTGTCGCGTTCGATCGCTGAAAAGGGTATCTATCCGGCCGTTGACCCGCTCGACTCCACGTCGCGCATGCTCGACCCGATGATCGTCGGCGAAGAGCACTACGAAGTGGCTCGCCAGGTGCAGACGACGCTGCAGCGCTACAAGTCGCTGCAGGACATCATCGCCATCCTCGGCATGGACGAACTGTCCGAAGAGGACAAGATGACCGTCGCCCGCGCCCGCAAGATCGAGCGCTTCCTGTCGCAGCCGTTCTTCGTCGCCGAAGTGTTCACCGGCTCGCCGGGCAAGCTGGTTGCTCTCGAAGACACGATCAAGGGCTTCAAGGGTCTCGTCAACGGCGAGTACGACCATCTTCCGGAAGCCGCCTTCTACATGGTCGGCTCGATCGAAGAGGCGATGGAAAAGGCGAAAAAGCTGGCAGCTGCTGCCTAAGCAGGACCAGCGGGCGCGCTGCAATTGCGGCGCGCCCTTGCATGAAACACGTGAAGAAGTGAACCGCCATGGCTGACGCCTTCAATTTCGAGCTCGTCTCTCCGGAACGCCTTCTCCTTTCCGAAAAGGTTACCGAAGTCGTGATCCCGGCTACGCTGGGCGAGATGACGGTTCTTGCGAACCATGCTCCTACGATGACGACCATCAAGCCGGGCGTGGTGACGGTGAAGTCGGCGGCCGGCCAGGAAGCGAAATATGTCGTGTTCGGCGGCTTTGCGGACATCCTGCCGACCGGCTGCACGGTGTTGGCCGAATCGGCCCTGCCGCTTTCCGACGTGACGCGGGAGACGCTGCAGGCGCGGATCGAGGCTGCCCGTAGCGATGCGGGTGCCGCGACCGATCACGAGCATAAGACCAAGCTCGAAGAATATCTGTCCCAGCTTACCGAACTCAACGGCGCCATCCTGCCGGCCTGATCGGCGAAGAGACCACTCGAAAGGCGGCCGCTGGGCCGCCTTTTTTGTTGCGCTTCTGCCTGCGGCTTGCTGTTGTGCGGCTTTCGTCGGGATAGTGCCGCATGCTGGACAAGCTCGAACTCTTCATCGTCCTCGCCCGCGAGGGTCACTTCGGGCGGGCGGCCGTTGAATGCGGCATATCTCAACCATCGCTTTCGGCCGCCATCCGTCAACTCGAGGATCAACTCGGCGTCGTGCTCGTCGTTCGTGGCACCCGCTATCAGGGCCTGACGCCGGAAGGGCAGCGGGTACTGGAATGGGCCAAGAGGATCGTTGGTGATGCCCGGACCATGCGCGAGGAAATGAGGGCTGCGAAGTCCGGCCTGTCAGGGCATATCCGGCTAGCAGCGATCCCGACCGCGCTTGCCATGATTCCCCGGTTGACCGAGCCGTTCCAGGCCAAGCATCCCGACGTCACCTTCTCGGTCGTTTCGCGCACATCCTTGCAGGTCCTAAGCCAACTCGACAATTTCGAGATCGACGCGGGTATCACATATCTCGACAACGAGCCGCTCGGCCGGGTTACGAGCGTACCGCTCTATGCGGAGCGCTACACGCTGGTGACGGCGGAAGGCACGCTCTATTCGGATCGCGATACCGTCACTTGGCACGAGATGGAGAACGTTCGGCTTTGCCTATTGACGCCGGACATGCAGAACCGTCGGATCATCAACCAGCACCTGGAACAAGCAGGCGTCACGGTGGAGCCGACGCTGGAATCGAATTCCATGGTCGTTTTGCTTTCGCATGTCAGTACCGGCCAATGGGCGAGCATCATGCCGAGGAACGTCGCCCACTCCTTCGGCTTCGCCAAGGAAATCCGCATGGTCCCGATCGTGGAGCCGGAGGCGAGCCACTTGGTAGGCCTTGTGGCGACCCACCGGGAACCTTTCACGCCGCTTGTATCCGCTCTGCTTCACCAAGCCCGGAACCTAAGCGCAGACGATCTGGATTGATAGGTTTTGTCTATCACGCGACGGAAAGCCGTTATTGACGCTGAGCCAGGCTAGCGTGAAACTTTCCCAATGCGCCCCGTGCGCGGAGAGGCCACTGTCTCTCCGGGAGGTTAATACCATGAACGTACATGTAGCGAGCGGCGGATATGCCGAACGTTCGCGATCCATCATCCGAGAGATGAAGCATCTGGAAGGCCCGATGCTGCCAATCCTCCACGCTCTCCAGAGCGAGTTCGGCTTCATCCCGGAAGAGGTCAAGCCGGTGATCGCGGACGAACTCAACCTGTCGCGAGCCGAGGTCCATGGCGTGGTCAGCTTCTACCACGACTTCAGGAACGCGCCCGCAGGCCGACATGTGTTGAAACTCTGTCGCGCCGAGGCCTGCCAGGCGATGGGCGGAGACGACCTCGCTCTCGCAGCCCGCCAGTTACTCGGCATCGATTTCCACCAGACGACGCTGGACGGAGCAATAACCCTGGAACCGGTCTACTGTCTCGGCCTGTGTGCCTGTGCCCCGGCGGCGATGCTGGACGGCGAGGTGCATGGGCGTGTGGATGTGCGCTGTCTGGGCGAATTGGTAACGGAGGCGCGCGGATGACCGTCACCATCTTCGTTCCCCGTGATGCCGCGGCTCTGGCGCTCGGTGCCGACAAAGTCGCTGCAGCGATGGGCTCAGAGATCCTTTCCCGGGGATTGGACGCCCGCATCGTGCGCAATGGATCGCGGGGTATGTTCTGGCTCGAGCCATTGGTCGAAGTGCGGACGGAGCAGGGGCGGATTGCCTACGGTCCAGTGAAGCCGTCAGATGTCGCTGGTCTCTTCGACGCCGGCTTTCTCACCGGCGGGGAGCATCCGCTCTGTCTGGGGCTGACCAAGGAAATTCCCTTCCTGCGTCAGCAGACACGCCTGACCTTTGCGCGTTGCGGGGTGACCGATCCTCTCTCGCTGGAAGACTATCGCAAGTGCCAAGGTCTCACGGGCCTCCAGCGCGCGCTGGCCATGTCCGCGCCGGAGATCGTGCAGGCCGTGACCGATAGCGGGCTGCGGGGCCGGGGTGGAGCAGGTTTTCCGACCGGCATCAAATGGAAGACGGTTGCCGAAGCGCCGGGGCCGCAAAAGTACATCGTCTGCAATGCGGACGAAGGCGACAGCGGAACCTTCGCTGACCGGATGATCATGGAGGGCGATCCTTTCGTGCTGATCGAAGGCATGGTCATCGCCGGCCTCGCGACGGGAGCTACGAAGGGATACATCTACACCCGCTCCGAGTATCCGCACGCAATTCAGACCATGAACGCGGCCATCGAGGTTGCAAGGGAGGCCGGCATCCTCGGCCCCTCAGTAGTGGGCTCCGGCAGAGCGTTCGACATGGAGGTGCGCGCCGGGGCTGGTGCCTATGTCTGCGGAGAGGAGACCTCGCTCCTCAACTCGCTCGAAGGCAAGCGCGGTATCGTGCGGGCAAAGCCGCCGCTGCCAGCGCTCAAGGGCTTCCTCGGCCGCCCGACCGTCGTAAACAATGTCATATCGCTTGCCTCGGTCCCCATCATCCTGAACCGCGGTCTGGAGTTCTATCGAGACTTCGGCATGGGCCGCTCACGTGGCACGATCCCGATCCAGATCGCAGGGAATGTAAGACATGGCGGACTGTTCGAAGCCGCCTTCGGCCTGACGCTCGGTCAAATCGTCGACGAGATCGGCGGCGGCACGGCGACCGGGCGGCCGGTGAAGGCGGTGCAGGTTGGTGGGCCGCTCGGAGCATTCTTTCCTCGCGCCCTTTTCGACACTCCGTTCGACTACGAAGCCTTCGCGGCGAAGGATGGACTGATCGGCCATGCGGGCGTGGTCGTCTTCGATGATACGGCCGACATGCTGAGACAGGCGCGGTTCGCGATGGAATTCTGCGCCATCGAGAGCTGCGGCAAGTGCACGCCGTGCCGCATCGGCTCCACCCGCGGTGTGGAGACGGCCGACAGAATTGCGCAGGGAATAGAGCCGGAAAAGAACAAGGCGCTGCTGGCCGACCTCTGCAACACGATGAAGTTCGGCTCGCTCTGTGCCCTCGGCGGCTTCACGCCCTATCCGGTGATGAGTGCGATGACGCACTTCCCGGAAGATTTCGCCCCTACACCCCTCGTCGAAGCGGCGGAGTAAAGACAATGTCTCTGATCCACGAAATCGACTATGGTACCCCGGCCTCCCGTTCCGAAACCCTCGTCACGCTCACCATAGACGGGCGCGAGGTGACCGTTCCGGAAGGTACCTCGCTCATGCGCGCCTCGATTGAGGCGGGAATCCGGGTGCCGAAGCTCTGCGCCACGGATATGGTGGATTCCTTTGGTTCCTGCCGGCTCTGTCTGGTGGAGGTGGAAGGGCGTAACGGCACCCCCGCCTCCTGCACGACACCCGTTGCACCCGGTCTCGTCGTCCATACGCAGACGGAACGGCTGAAGCAGATCCGCCGCGGCGTGATGGAGCTCTACATCTCCGACCATCCCCTCGACTGTCTCACCTGTGCGGCGAACGGCGATTGCGAGTTGCAGGACATGGCGGGCGCCGTCGGTCTGCGCGATGTGCGTTACGGCTATGAGGGCGAAAATCACGTCAAGGCGCGCAACAATGGCGAGATCAACGCCAAGTGGATGCCGAAGGACGAGTCGAATCCCTATTTCACCTACGATCCGTCCAAGTGCATCGTCTGCTCGCGCTGCGTTCGCGCCTGCGAGGAAGTGCAGGGTACGTTCGCGTTGACGATCGAGGGCCGCGGGTTCGACAGCCGCGTGTCGGCCGGCATGCACGAGCATTTTCTGGAGTCGGAGTGTGTGTCCTGCGGCGCCTGCGTACAAGCCTGTCCGACGGCCACACTGACCGAGAAATCCATCATCGCTATTGGCCAGCCGGAGCATTCGGCGGTCACGACCTGCGCCTATTGCGGCGTCGGCTGCTCCTTCAAGGCGGAGATGCGCGGCGAGGAGCTCGTCCGCATGGTACCGTACAAGGACGGCAAGGCGAACCGGGGCCATTCCTGCGTCAAGGGTCGCTTCGCCTATGGCTATGCCAATCACCGAGACCGCATCCTGAACCCGATGATCCGCGAGAGGATCACGGACCCCTGGCGGGAGGTGACGTGGGAGGAAGCTTTCGCCCATGTCGCATCCGAATTCAGGCGGCTGCAGTACCAATATGGCCGAGATTCGATCGGTGGGATCACCTCATCGCGCTGCACGAACGAGGAGACCTACCTCGTCCAGAAGCTTGTCCGGGCCGGCTTCGGCAACAACAACGTCGATACCTGTGCCCGTGTCTGCCATTCGCCGACGGGTTACGGGCTCGGCCAGGCCTATGGAACCTCGGCCGGCACCCAGGATTTCGATTCGGTCGAGTATTCCGACGTTGTGGTCGTCATCGGCGCCAACCCGACGGACGGACATCCGGTCTTCGGCTCGCGTCTGAAGAAGCGGCTGCGGCAGGGAGCTAAGCTGATCGTCATAGATCCGCGCCGTATCGACCTCGTCCGCCAGCCGCATGTGGAAGCCGCCTACCATCTGCCGTTGAAGCCCGGTACCAATGTGGCGGTGCTGACGGCGCTCGCGCATGTGATCGTTACGGAAGGCCTCTTTGATGAGACCTTTATCCGCGAACGCTGTGACTGGTCGGAATTCGAAGACTGGGCTGCGTTCGCATCCGAACCGCAGCACAGCCCGGAAGCGACGGCGGCATATACCGGCGTGCCGGCGGCTCTTGTTCGCGGAGCAGCGAGGCTCTATGCGACTGGCGGCAATGGGGCAATCTACTATGGGCTCGGCGTGACCGAGCACAGCCAGGGTTCCACCGCGGTGATGGCGATCGCCAACCTTGCGATGGCCACTGGCAATATCGGCCGTCCCGGCGTCGGCGTGAACCCGCTGCGCGGCCAGAACAATGTTCAGGGCTCCTGCGACATGGGTTCCTTCCCGCATGAGTTGCCGGGCTATCGGCACATCTCGGATGACGCCACGCGCGACACCTTCGAGAAGATGTGGGGCGTGACGCTCAACAACGAGCCGGGGCTGCGCATCCCGAACATGCTGGACGCGGCCGTCGAAGGGACGTTCAGGGGCCTCTACATCCAAGGGGAAGACATCCTCCAATCCGATCCGGATACGAAGCACGTCTCCGCAGGTCTTGCCGCAATGGAATGCGTCGTGGTGCACGACCTCTTCCTGAACGAGACGGCCAACTACGCGCACGTCTTCCTGCCGGGCTCGACGTTCCTGGAGAAGGACGGGACCTTCACCAACGCGGAGCGGCGTATCAACCGCGTCCGTAAGGTCATGAGCCCGAAGAACGGCTACGCAGACTGGGAGGTAACGCAAAGGCTGGCGCAGGCGATGGGGCTGAACTGGACCTATACGCACCCTGCAGAGATCATGGACGAGATCGCGGCCACCACGCCGAGCTTCGCCGGCGTTTCCTATACCTATCTCGACGCGAAGGGATCGGTGCAGTGGCCCTGCAACGAGAAATATCCGGACGGCTCGCCGATCATGCATGTGGACGGCTTTGTCCGCGGCAAGGGCAAGTTCATTCGCACCGAATATGTCGCAACCGATGAACGCACCGGCCCGCGCTTCCCGCTACTGCTCACCACAGGCCGCATCCTCAGCCAGTACAATGTCGGGGCGCAGACGCGCCGGACGGAGAATGTGGTCTGGCATGACGAAGACCGGCTGGAGATCCACCCGCACGACGCAGAGCAGCGGGGCATCAAGGACGGTGACTGGATCAAGCTTGCCAGCCGCGCCGGTGAGACCAGCCTGAGGGCGCTCATCACCGACAGGGTGGCACCGGGCGTCGTGTATACTACGTTCCATCACCCGGACACGCAGGCAAACGTCATCACGACCGACTTCTCAGACTGGGCGACCAACTGTCCGGAATACAAGGTGACGGCGGTGCAGGTCTCGCCGTCGAACGGACCGACAGAATGGCAGCAGGATTATGAGGAGCTGACGCAGCGGTCTCGCCGGATCGCCGGAAAGATGGAAGCAGCGGAATAGGACAAGGGGTGCAGGCTTACGATACGAAAGCGGCGGTTAGGGAGACGATCTGGCGTACCGGTGTACGCCCAGGCGTCAGGGTCGTTCCAGAGGAGGTGCCGATCGCGTTCTCCTACGCAGGCTCAACCCATGCCGTGATGATGGGTACGCCAAGCGATCTGGTCGATTTCGCCATAGGTTTCAGCCTCACCGAGGGCATCATCGGCAAGGCAGACGAGATCGAAGCCGTCGAGGTGGTTGTCGCCGGCAAGGGCCTGGATGTCCAGATCAGTCTCCAGGGCGACAAGGAGGAGGCGCTGCGTCGCCGTCGTCGCAGCATGGCGGGTCCCGTTGGCTGCGGCCTGTGCGGCCTGGAATCGCTCGATCAGGCGATGAGACCGGTTCCCCTGCTTTCCGGCCCAGGCTGTGAGCTGGATGCTGGACATGTCAGCGCTGCCGTTGCGGCTCTCGGCGAAGGCCAGCCGCTGCATGCTGAGACCCATGCGGTGCATGGGGCAGGATTCTTCATACCGGGCACGGGGCTGGCGATGGTCCGCGAGGATGTCGGGCGCCATAACGCTCTCGACAAGCTTATCGGTGCCGTGGCGCGGCAGGGCATAAAAGGTGCCACTGGTGCGGTCGTGGTGACGAGCCGCGTTTCCGTGGAAATGGTGCAGAAGACCGCGATCCTGGGTTCACCAATCCTGATCGCCATTTCCGCACCCACTGCACTGGCGATCCGCACAGCCGAGGAGGCGGGCATGACGGTCGTCGCGCTTGCGCGCGGCAAGGACTTCGAAGTCTTCACACGAAGCGACCGCATCAAGATGGGAAGCAGCGCTCATGTCGCATGATCAGTCGCAAGAGAAACTCGTCCGGATGGCGAACCAGATCGCTACCTTCTTTCTGTCCCAGCCCGAGGAGGTGAGGGCGGAGGGGGTCGCAACCCACATCAACAAGTTTTGGGAGCCACGTATGCGGCGGCATCTGTTCGAACATCTCGATCAGGGAGGCGAGGGGCTTCTGCCGCTCGTCATCAAGGCCGCGCCGATGATCCGCCGTCCGGAAGCGCGTGTGGGTTCAGGCGTCGGGGTGGGCGAGGATGCCGCGGCCGGAGCGCCTGGGGGTAAGGGCGTCATCGCAGGCGAGTCCCTTTCGGAGCCGAACATTCCCGAGACAAGCAACTGACGCCCGCTACTCGGGTTGCCTTTGCTCTCATGCCGAGCGACAGCCGCTGCAACTGAAAAAAGCCGCTGGACGGATCCATGCGGCTTCTTGAAGGCTCAAGCGGAGGGGACTGCCTCAGGCGGCGAGGTCTTCCACTTCTGTGCCCTTGAACATCTTGGAGAGGTTCAGGAAGCAGATCATGCCGTTCTCGTTGGCGATGATGCCTTCGGAGAAGGACTTGTCGAACGAGGCAGAGATTTCCGGAACTGGCTGAACCTGGTTCGACGGGATCGTGAGAATGTCGGAGACCTGGTCGACCAGCATGCCGATGACCATGTTGTGGACTTCCGCGACAACGATCGCACTACGCTCCGTTGCGACCGCGCTCTTCATGCCGAGCTTCTGGGCGAGATCGATGATCGGGATCACCGATCCGCGCAGGTTCATGACGCCGATCACGTCCGCCGGTGCATGCGGAATCGGCGTAGACGGCGCCCAGCCGCGGATTTCGCGAATGGTCGTGGTCTTGACGCAGAATTCCTGGTCGTGAAGGCGAAATGCTATGATTTCCAGCGTCTCGCCGCTGTAGCTTGCAGAAGTGTTCATCGTGGCCATCAATGTCTTCCCAACTCTCCGGTGCCTGGAGCAAGGCGACGCTCGACGCAGCACCGAAAGCCGGGCCGGAAGCAGACGCGCCTCCTGGCTACGCGCTTCGTGTCGTGGTGCGATGGGATCACCTTATTTGTAGAATGTTGAATAAATCTAAACCGCCTGCGGCAAAGGCCTCACGTCCCGCGCGACGCAGTTTCCGCGCCTAGTATTCCCGTTCGTAGAAGATACCCGCGGTGCCGCCTTCGGTTCCCGCGCCGGCTTTCAGCTTCACCCCGCGCCCGACATCCAGGTTGATGGTGGCGCGCGCGCCCTCTGCGCCGCCCTGCTCCAGCTGGAGATACGTCCGGTTGTTCAGATAGCGTCCTACAGACACCGTTGTCTGGCCCGTTTCGTCGGTGTTGATATCGAGGTCATCGACGCCGAGATTGCTGCGGAGCGTTTCCAGAAGCGAGGTGGAACCACCGCCCGCGAGCTGGCTGACAGCATCGGCCAACTGCGCGATCTGCAGCGGCGAAAGACGTGACATCGACTGGCCGAAGATCAGTCGCGCCAGAACCTCGTCCTGTGGCAGGGCTGGCGACGAGGAGAAACTGATATCCGGATCGTTCGCGATACCGGTCACGTTCACGGTAATCGTCGTCTGCGCCGATGTCGTCGTCGCCTCGAGGTCGAGAACCGGGATCAGGCCGCCGCCGAAGGTGATCTCGCCCGAAGTGAAGTCCAGACGCTTGGTGAGGATGATGATGCGGCCCCGGCGCATCTCAAAACCACCCGCCACCTGCGGCGCGGCGGCGGTGCCGGAAATCGCCAGTTCGCCGCCGAGTTCGGCATCGATCCCGCGGCCGCGAACGAAGATGCCGCTGGGCGCGCTTATCTGGAGATCGAGAGCCAGGGGACTTGAGGTGCCAGACGCCTGCTCCGGCGCGAGCTCCCTGACCTGACGGACGACTTCGGGAGGCGGGTTGCGGTGGCGGATCTCGATCTCGGTGAGGGATGTCGGCAATTTGGCCGGAACGGTTATCGCCGCTTCAGAGAGCTTGATGCGGCCTCCGAGCACAGGCCCGGCCGTCAGCGGACCTGTAACGGTGAGTTCTCCGCTGGCGGTTGCGGTGAAGAGCGTGCCGTCGACATAGGTGGCGTCCACCAGGCTGATCGACAGATCTGCGGGGAAACCGGAGCCGGGAGCGATGCCGATGGAGCCGCTGGCGGAAACGCGGCCCCCGGTCGAAAGCGTGCCGGTCAGGCTGGAGATATTCGCTTCGGTGCCGGTAAAGGTGACATTGGCGGCAAGTTGCTCGACTGCGAGGTTGCGGCGGACATCGATCAGACGGGCGCCGGATGTGGATGCGGAACCGGTGATGGAGGGGGAGGCGGTCGTGCCGCCGATAGCCAGATCGACGCTGCCCGTTCCCTCCAGCACGAAACCCTGGTCTGCCAGTTGTCCGGCCAGGATGGCAAAGGGTACCTGGCCGTCGAACTGAAGATCCAGAGCTCGCGCTCCCTGCAGCGAAATCGTGCCTCCGCCGGAGAGCGACAGGTTGCCTTGTCCGGCAAGGCTCGTCTCGATCGTGACGGCATTGTCGCGGTACTCGCCGGTCGCCCTCACCCGTAGCGACGAAAGCCCGGAGGATGTCGTCTGGGCGACGGCAGCATCCGACCATGTCAGGTCGTAGCGGACGGCGGGCGTCTGTGGCGTTCCGGCCGCAGTGACGGTGCCGGCGATCGTTCCGCGGGCGCCAAGGCCGGGAACGAAGGCGTTGGCAAGACTGGCGGGAACTGCGTTGGCCGTGGCGTTTATGTCCAGTGCAGGAGGTCCGTTCTCGTTCAGGACGATGCGGCCGGATGCATCGATATCCAGCCCGTCTGCGCCTGACAGTTGTGTATCGTCCAGATGAAGCGTCCTGTCGGAGAAGCTTCCTGCCGCCTGTAGTTGAAGCGGTCCGACGCCCGCCTGCCTGGTCTGCTGCAACTGTGCCTCCGACCATTCGAGATCATAACGGATCGAAGGGGCGGTGAGGGAGCCTTCGGCGTCTATGGTCCCGGAAATGGAGCCGGCCGCATTGAGTGCGGGTACGAAAGTATTGAGCAGGCTTGCAGGAAGGGATTCGATCTGAGCCTGCACATCCAGTTGGCTGCCGACCGTGCCGGTAACGCTGATACGGCCATCGCCGGTTCCGACGGTGAGGTCGGACAGGCGGGCATTTCCATCCGCGACCACGATGGTCGTCGGGTTGGCCAGTTGGACAGGAATGCCCCTAGGTTCGGCCGCGAAGCTCTCGAGCGCAACCGACGTGGTATCGCCTGTTCTTACCGTGGCCACACCCGTCAACGGTGCGTCGTCATATCGGGCGTCCAGCTCGAGCCGAGTGCCGGTATCCTGGTAGGCGAAGTTCAAGTCCAGAGCCTCTATCGCGGTTGCTGCGGTTCCAAGCCGGGTTGCTCGGATCGTGCCGTCCGCAGCAAGTGCCCGTAGGTCAGGAACCGTCACGTCGATCACCGGGCCGGTAACCTCCAGATTTCCGCTGGCGACCCGGCTTCCGGAGGCCCGCACAACGGCTGTTGTTTGCCCGTCCTGGTTTTCGAAGGCGACGGAGCCCTGGAGATCGCCTTCCGCTTGCTGGGCCGCAAGCGCCGCAAGCAGTGAGACGTCGGGGAATTCAAACTCCAGATTGCCTTCGGGCATGAAATCGGGAGAGAAGCTCAGAGCCCCTTCCAGTCGGTTGGGTCCCACCTGGAGGTCGATGGCTGGCGCCGAGGTGCGGCCTCCTTCCGACCGCAGGTCCGCATTAATGCTGAGCGGTTGCCCCTCGATCGATCCCGTCACCTCGACCGTTCCGGCGGGCGATTGCGGATTGGCGACGCCCTCCACGTTCACACGCAGATCCCGCAGGAGCTTTCCTGCCAGCCTGATCTCTGCGGCATTGGCAACGCCTTTAACCGACAGGGCATCCAGCCTTCCCTCCACCGAGACGTCGAAACCTGCCGCGCCTTCGGCATTGGCCAGCCAGCGACGAAGTTCGGGCACGCGCCCGGCAAGACGGCCGGTCATCTGCTCGCCAGCCAAGGTCGCGTTCCCATGAGCTTCCACCGCATCAGATTTCAGGACGAAGTTCTCGACCTTCACCTGGTTGGCGGACGTCCGTTCGACATAGCCTTCAGCCAGGATCGTGCTTTCGAAGCGCGAGGCAAATGCAGGCGGCATGGCTTCCGGTGTTGCGGTGATCCGGAAGTTGCCCGTGAGGTTCTGGGAGGTGGTATTGTACGTCCCGCTGACGGTTCCGCTCAAACGCGCGCTGTCGAGCGTTGCCGCATCCAAACCGATGGCCGGCAGATCGAGGCGGAGCGGCGCGTCGAGCGTAATCGGTGCCTGCAAGGCGCGATCCAGATCAGCATTTGAGAAATCACTTTCGCCGATTGTCAAGCGGGAGCGCACGCTGCCGGAGCGGGTCACCAGGTTCAGGTCTTCACTTTCCGCCTGCAGCCTGATCTGGCCGAAGCGGCCTTGAGCCACGTCGGCTGAGGCGAGTGCCGCGGTTGCGTTGAGGCGCGCGGACTGTGCTGCGCCGGTGACCGTCAGGTTGAGAGTGTCGACGACAAACCGGCTGTTGTAACCGGCAATCGGCCATACGATGGGTACGGGTCCATCGGTGCCGGTGAGGCTTGCCGTGAGGCTGTTGTCGCCCTCCGGATCCCAAACACCTGATGCCGTAACATCGACCGCGCCAGAAACAATCTTGCCGTTATCGATCGAGATACGCCCGTTGCGGCCAACATTGGCTGCCACGTCGATATCGGTTGTGCCCTCGAATAACGGGCGAAACGCGGGTGGCAGGAGTGTCGCCAACTGGCCGCCGCCCACGACCTCGACCCGGCGGCTGCCGTCCGGAAGCATCTGGTGGCTTCCCTCTACTGCCACGACAGGGTCCCCGGCCACGCTGCCTGACAGTTTGCCGCTCCAGTCTGACAAAGGCCCGGTCCCCTCGAGTGCCAGGTCGACTGCGGGGGCGCCTGGAAGCTTCAGCAGGCGCGCGAGCAAGCCGCCCTGCGGCTCCGAAACGGACGCTGTTACAGCAAGGCGGTTCTCGGCAGGTGCGTACAGTATGTCCGCAACGGCGCGAGCATCCGGTTCATCCTGCCTGGTTGCTTGGAGATCAAGCCGTATGTTCGGACCGGTGGCGTCGATCGATCCCTTGAGAGAAAGAGAAAAGGGCCGGCCGGTGAGAGCCGGCGCGATCTCGATGTCAGGCATATCGATCTGTGCAACGCGCACGCCGACCGGCAGCGAGAAGCCGGAGGACTGTCCAGCTTGCGGCTCATCCGGCAGCGCAGACGGAAGCGGCGCGCGCAAAACATCGATGCTGTCAACGCTCAAATTCTCGGCACGGAACACGCCGCGCAACAGCGCGGACGGTGACCAGTCGACGTGCAGCCCCTCGATCTCTGCATAGGTGCCTTCATCGTCGGATAGGGTAAGGGAGGCAATCTGCAGGTCGCCGCTCAGAAGGCCCTGCGGAGGCGAAAAATTAACCTGTCTTTCCGGTGTCGAGACAATGGATGAAATACGCTCGGCCGCGATCTGGCTGCCAACCGGGGTCAAGCCCACGAAGAGCAGGATACCGAGAGCCATGACGAGAAGGATCGCCACCGCGACGAGCGCGATCTTCACAACCCATTTCAACAGGCGAACCATCCCATCCTGCCCCTAGTTGATCGCCTCGCGGCGCTGTCAGAACGATTGCCCGATCCCGGCATAGATGCCGTAGTCGCTGCCGCCGTCATATTTCCGAAGCGGTACTGCAACGTCGAGGCGTAGCGGCCCAAATGGCGTCGCATACCGAATCCCGATACCCGCACCGGCACGGATATCGGAGAAATCAGGCACGATTTCGGTCGAGACCGTCCCGACGTCAATGAATGGTACCAGACCGATATTCTCGGTGATCTTGGTCCTGACCTCGAATGATGCGAGCGCGTAAGAACGTCCGCCCAAGGCTTCCTCGGCGTCATTATAGGGCGAAATCTCACGAAATGCATAGCCGCGGACCGATCCTCCGCCGCCGGCAAAGAACCGGCGGGTCACGGGGATGTCGGCGAGATCCTCCGCACCGATCAGCGTGCCGGCCGAAACCTTACCCGCGAGGACGATGTTGTCTTCGGCTCCCATACCCAGATACCCGGAGAGCGAGCCCTCGAATGAGGAGAAGACGTTACCGTTGAAGAATTCGTAGGAGGGCTTTGCCGAGATCGTCGCCCAGTATCCCTCCGTCGGGTCGAGCTTGTTGTCACGGGCATCCCGCTCGAACGCGACGGGGACGCTGAATGTCAGGTAATCGTTTTCGCCGAAGGCGTCGTCGGCATTGATCCAGGCAATTTCTCCGCCAGCCTTCAGTGTGTCGGTCTCGTTGAGTTCGTAGGAGAGGCCGGCAGAGCCGATGACCGTCTGCGCTTCGTATATGTCGTCGGGCGTCTCGCTTTTCGCCTCCAGACGCGACTCGAATGTGGCTTCCGGAACGGGAAATCCGGGCTTGGTGAAGACGATGCCGGCGGAATAGTCGAAGGTCGTCACGTCCGTTGTGGCGCCGATGCCCGATACCTTGCCTTCTATCCGAAGCGCTTCAGCCTCCCCGAAGAGGTTTCGGTGGCCCCAGTAGCCCTGCAGGCCTGCACCATCCAGCGAGGAGTATTCTGCACCGAATCCGAAATAACGATGCTTGCCCTCGGAAACCTCGATGGTGAGGGGAAGTGTTCCGTCGGGTGCAAGCGCTTCTGCCTCGCGAATCGTGATGCTTGAAAATACGCCCAGTTCACGCAGACGTTCCGAGGCCTTCCGCAACTGCTCGGGCGAGTAGCGGTCACCCTTGTCCAGCCGCGAATAGCGACGGATGAAATCCGCCTTCACGGTTCGTGATCCCTTGATCGTCACCGCGCCGAAGTCGGCTTCGGGGCCGCTGACCACACCCGTCACCACATCCACCGTCAGCGTCCGATGGTCGGCGGTGACCTGCCGCTCCGTCAGACGCGCCAGCGGACGTCCTTCTGCCTTCACATCGACAAGCAGACGTTCGCTTGCTTTCAGAATGACGCGGGAACCGGCTTCTCCTCCCGGGACAAGGTCGTAGTCGGCGGGATCGCGTCCGGCAGCGTCACCCTCGAACCGCACCGAGCCGAGCCTGAAGACCGGGCCGGGTATGATGCTGACTGTAACCGGCACAGGGCGTGAGTGATCGAAAGTCGGGTTTGGGGGGAGGGCGTCGATATCAACGCCCTCGATGCTGATATGGACGGTGCCGCCATAGCGGGCCTCCTCATAGAGGACTGCGATCAGCCGGTCCCGGTCTTCTCGTGCCTTGATAACGATACCAAGGTCTCCCGACACCGGCTGTTCCTCATCGTTGACAAGAGAGGCGGCATTCTCCAGGCGTTCGGCAAGATCGGAGTCGGCGTCGCCTGTGGACAGCGTGGCGTCGTACCGAACGGGATTGATGACCTCTATGGTCTCTTCCTCGGACCCAAACAGATTGATGCCGAACAGCTTGAGAGCATGAGCCGGCGAGGCCGTCAGAAGGCCGATCACGACGGCAGAGGCCGTGAACGTCACCATCCGTCCTGGGAAGCAGGCGACAGCTGCCTCGCTAACTGGTCTACGCACCCACACTATCGGTCTTTGCCTTCCGAGCCGTCTTCAAGCGTCAAGTCCGCCTATGTAGCGGTTAAAGCCGAGGCCGAACACCTCTTTTGATGGCTCGGTGATTGTTATTAAAAAGAAAAGCCCCGGAGCTTGCTCCGGGGCCACAGCCGGATATGCGCGGCTCAGTAACGGCGCGGGCAGTCGTCGATGTAACGCCGTCCATAGCGGTCGCGGTAGTAGCACTGGCCGGGCTGCTCGGCGACCGAGCCGATCAAGGCTCCCGAAACGCCGCCGATCGCGGCGCCGACTGCGGCTCCCCGCACATTGCCTGTGGCCAGGCCGCCGATCACGGCACCGGTGCCTGCACCGATTGCGGCTCCCTGTTCCGTCTGGGTGCAGCTTGCCAGCATCAATCCCGTCATTACGAGCACAAGCGTTCTTTTCATCGTCTCTCTCCCACAGCTCAACGTCATCAATGGCTGGCGGCGACGCCTTTGCCCACGGCATTCGTGCGCCCCATCAATTGCTACAATAGATCGGGCGCAGCCGATGTCCATAGATCCAAGGCGATCGTGGTCGGATCTTTCTGCACCGGATTTGACGGGCGTCATGTCTAGCGGGACCGTCCATCAACGTTCATCGGAAAAATGTTCCTCGTCGCAAAGCTAGAGGTTGATCGGGTCGGCAAAAAGGAAAATGATGCGAGCGTGTCTGGAGGAGACACGAGGAGGAGCACGATGGTAAAAGTGACGCTGACGGTGAACGGCCGTACGGTGAGTGGCGAGTGTGACGACCGCACGCTGCTGGTTCATTTCATCCGGGAGAAACTGGGACTGACGGGAACGCATGTCGGGTGTGATACGACCCAGTGTGGCGCATGCGTCGTTCACATGGACGGGAAGTCCGTCAAGAGCTGTTCCATCCTCGCCGTCCAGGCGGCAGGCTCCAGCGTCACGACCATCGAGGGAATCGCCGCACAAGGCGAACTTCATCCCGTCCAGGCCGCCTTCAAGGAACACCACGGCCTGCAGTGCGGCTTCTGCACGCCTGGCATGGTGATGACCGCTGTCGATATGATCAACCGTCACGGCGGCAAGCTCGACGAAGCGACCGTGCGCCATCAACTGGAAGGCAATATCTGCCGGTGCACCGGATACCACAACATCGTCAAGGCAGTCCTTGCCGCCGACGCCGAGATGGCGGCCGGCCGGCAGGCGGCGGAATGACAAGCCAGACCGAGGTGTGCGGATAGGACCGACAGCCGCTCCTGCGGCGCGGGATATTCGCCCTTCGAAGTTGCTGTTCGCTCATTTCTGGAGGAGATGAAAATGGGTGTTGAAGGAATTGGTGCACGTGTCACCCGCAAGGAAGACAAGCGCTTCCTGACCGGCAAGGGCCGGTACACGGACGACATGTCGGTGCCGGGAATGAAGTACGCCTACTTTGTTCGCAGCCCCTATGCCCATGCAAGGATACGCGGCATCGATGCCGCCGCGGCGAAGGCCATGCCGGGCGTCATCGATGTGCTGGACGGCAGGCAGCTACAGGCCGATGGGATCGGCAACCTGATCTGCGGCTGGATGATCCATTCCAAGGACGGATCGCCAATGAAGATGGGCGCCTGGCGGCCGCTCGCGCACGAGATCGTCCGCTATGTCGGCGATGCGGTCGCGATCGTCGTCGCCGATTCCTCGGCGGAAGCACGTGACGCAGCCGAAGCGGTCGTGGTGGACTACGAGGAGCTTCCGGCGGTGACGGAGGCGGTGTCAGCGCTGGAGACTGACGCACCGCAGATCCATCCGGAGGCGCCGGGCAATCTGATCTTCGATTGGGAGATCGGCGATGGTTCGGCGACGGACCAGGCGATCGCAACCGCCGCCCACGTCACCGAGATCGAGATCCACAATAACCGGCTGTCGCCCAACCCTATGGAGCCGCGTGCGACCCTCGGCATCTATGACACGGCCGAGGATCATTACACTTGCTATACGACCAGCCAGAACCCGCATGTGGCGCGTCTGGTGATGAGCGCCTTCTATAACGTCGCTCCCGAAAACAAGCTCAGGGTGATTGCCCCCGACGTCGGCGGCGGCTTCGGCTCGAAGATCTACATCTATCCGGAGGAGATCGTCTGTCTCTGGGCATCCAAGAAGAATGGGGTCCCGGTCAAGTGGACCTCGGATCGCACGGAAGCCTTCCTGACCGATGCGCATGGCCGTGACCATGTCTCCAAGGTCAAGATGGCCTTCGATGCTGATCATCGCATCATCGGCCTGAAGGTGGACACGATCGCTAATCTCGGCGCCTACATGTCCCTCTTCTCCTCCGCCGTACCGACCTATCTCTATGCTACGCTGCTCTCCGGCCAGTACGCCATCCCGTCGATCCATGCCAATGTCCGCACGGTCTACACCAATACGGTACCGGTCGATGCCTATCGCGGCGCCGGGCGTCCCGAGGCGACGTATCTCTTGGAGCGGACGATGGAAACGGCCGCCAGGGAGCTCGGGGTTTCTCCCGCCGAATTGCGACGCAAGAATTTCATCCGTTCGTTCCCCTATCAGACGCCGGTCATCATGAATTATGACGCCGGCGACTACGAGGCATCGCTGAGTGCCGCCATGCAGGCGGCCGATTGGGATGGCTTCGCGGCGCGCCGCGCAGAGGCGGAAGGCCGTGGCAAACGCCGTGGAATCGGCATGAGCTGCTACATCGAGGCCTGCGGCATTGCACCTTCGGCTGCCGTCGGCTCTCTGGGTGCGGGTGTCGGTCTGTGGGAATCGGCGGAAGTACGGGTGAACGCCGTCGGCACGATCGAGGTCCTGACCGGCTCGCATAGCCATGGACAGGGTCACGAGACGACGTTTGCGCAACTGGTGGCGGAGCGGCTTGGCGTGCCGCTCGACAGTGTCAACATCGTTCACGGCGACACCGACAAGGTACAGATGGGGATGGGCACCTACGGCTCCCGTTCCGGTGCGGTCGGCATGTCGGCGGTCGTCAAGGCGCTGGACAAGGTCGAGGCGAAGGCGAAGAAGATCGCCGCCCACCTGATGGAGGCGGATGACAGCGACATCGTCATCGAGAACGGCGAACTGAAGGTGGCGGGTACGGACAAGACCGTACCGTGGTTCCAGGTGGCGCTGGCAGCCTATACTGCCCACAACCTGCCATCGGGCATGGAGCCTGGGCTGAAGGAAACGGCTTTCTACGATCCTGCCAACTTCACCTTCCCGGCCGGATGCTATATCGCGGAGGTCGAGGTCGATCCGGAGACGGGCAAGACGGAGATCATCCAGTTCGTCGCGGCAGACGATTTCGGCAATATCATCAACCCTCTGATCGTCGAAGGACAGGTGCATGGGGGGCTGGCGCAGGGGATCGGCCAGGCGCTGCTCGAAGAAGTGCGCTATGACCGGGAAAGCGGCCAACTGCTCACCGCGAGCTATATGGACTATGCCATGCCTCGCGCGGACGACCTTCCGTCCTTCAACCTCTCGCATCAGAACACGCCCTGCCCAAGCAATCCGCTTGGCATCAAGGGCTGCGGCGAGGCGGGGGCAATCGGTTCGCCGCCGGCGCTCATCAATGCCATCACCGACGCGATCGGCAACAACAGCCTGACCATGCCCGCCACGCCGATGAAGGTCTGGCATGCTATGCGCGCGACACACTGAGGAGGATCGGACATGTATGCAACGAGCTATCACCGCGCCTCCTCGGTCGAGGAGGCTGTCAAACTGAAGAGCCAGCATGAGGAAGGGCGCTATCTGTCCGGCGGAATGACGCTGATCGCAACGATGAAGCAGCGGTTGGCCGCTCCGTCGGACCTGATCGACCTGCGCCACATTCCCGACCTGAAGGGAATTTCCCTCGATGGCGGCAATGTACGAATCGGCGCAGCCACGCCGCATGCGGATGTCGCCGGCTCGTCGCTCCTTCGCTCGGTCTGTCCGGCGATCTGCGATCTGGCCGGAATGATCGGCGATCCGCATGTCAGGCACATGGGAACGATCGGCGGTTCGATCGCCAACAATGATCCGGCCGCTGACTATCCGGCCGCCATGCTCGGTCTCGGGGCAACGATCATCACGGATCGCCGGTGGATCGGAGCGGACGAGTTCTTCACCGGTCTCTTCGAGACGGCCCTGGAGGAGGGAGAGATGGTGACCGCCGTGACCTTCGAGGCGCCCGAGAAGGCAGGCTATGCAAAGTTTGCCAATCCCGCTTCGCGTTATGCGCTTGCCGGGGTCTTCGTCGCCAAGCGCCCGGACGGGGTCCGTGTGGCTGTGACGGGTGCGGGAGCGAACGGCGTGTTCCGCCATGGAGGCATGGAAGAAGCACTGGCATCATCCTGGTCGCCCGAAGCCGTCATGACAGCCGAAGTCGGTCAGGCGGATATGCTCGCCGACATGCATGCGAGCGCGGACTACAGGGCCAATCTTGTTCGTGTAATGGCCAAGCGTGCCGTCCAGGCAGCCGGGTGAGGAGGAGAGTCGGGATATCCTTCCCAACTTGATGTGGATCAAGTCCGTGGTGGCCCGCATCGGCTACCACGGACCCTGGAACCGTTCGAAATAACGTCCAATTGCCGCAGTCTGGATTAATTCCAATCTGCGGGGTTGACGCGGAGCGAGCGAGAAACCAAAACCGTTACAGGGTTCTGGAGTGTGACATGGATTTCGAGGCATTTTTCAAGAGCGAACTGGACAGTCTTCACCAGGAAGGCCGTTACCGGGTGTTCGCCGATCTCGAGCGGCATCGCGGCAGTTTCCCTCGTGCCACGCGTCACACGCCCGAGGGTCCCAAGGAAGTTACGGTCTGGTGTTCCAACGATTATCTCGGCATGGGCCAGCATCCAGCCGTGATCGCAGCCATGCATGAGGCGATCGATCACTGTGGCGCGGGTGCGGGAGGCACCCGGAATATCTCTGGCACCACCCACTACCATGTTCTTCTCGAGCAGGAGCTTGCCGATCTTCACGGCAAGGAGTCCGCGCTCGTCTTCACCTCCGGCTATATCTCCAACTGGGCCACGCTCGGTACGCTCGGCCAGAAGATTCCCGGCCTCATCATCTTCTCCGATGCGTTGAACCACGCGTCGATGATCGAAGGCATTCGCTACGCCAAATGCGATCGGGTGATCTGGAAGCACAACGACCTCAACGACCTGGAGGCAAAGCTTGCCGCGGCCGATCCGAACGCGCCGAAGCTGATCGCGTTCGAATCGGTCTACTCCATGGATGGCGACATCGCGCCGATCAAGGAGATCTGTGATCTCGCCGACAAATACGGTGCAATGACCTATCTCGACGAAGTCCATGCGGTTGGCATGTACGGTCCGCGCGGCGGCGGCATCGCCGAGCGCGAAGGCCTGATGGACCGCCTGACGATCATCGAGGGCACCCTCGGCAAGGCCTTCGGCGTGATGGGGGGCTATATCGCGGCGTCTACAGCGCTCTGCGACTTCATCCGCTCATTTGCTTCCGGCTTCATCTTTACGACCGCCCTGCCGCCGACGCTCGCTGCCGGCGCGATCGCCTCGATCCGGCACCTGAAGGCCAGCCCCTTCGAACGCGTCCGCCATCAGGACCGCGTCAAGAAGCTACGTTCGCTGCTCGATGCCCGAGGCATTCCGCACATGCACAATCCCAGCCACATCGTGCCGATCATGGTGGGCGACGCTGCCAAGTGCAAGTGGATCTCAGACATCCTGCTCGACTCGTTCGACATCTACGTGCAGCCGATCAACTACCCGACGGTGCCGCGCAAGACGGAGCGCCTGCGTATCACCCCCACGCCGCTGCATTCGGATGGCGATCTCGAGCGCCTCGTCGATGGGGTGCATCAGCTCTGGTCGCGCTGCGCGCTCGCCCGCGCGGTTGCCTGAACCTCACCCCAGACAAATCAAGCAAATGGCCGCTTATGCGGCCATTGTTCTTTTCGAGACCAGAGCAGCAGCACTCCTTCGTGCCTCCGCATCCGCGGCAAAGACCCCGTCAATCGAGCCGGCAGCCGGATAGCCGATCATAGCCTCCATGACCTCCTCGGCGATGTCGGCCATCGCCAGGAAGCCGATCCTTCCGGCGCAGAAGGCGTCGAAGGCCACTTCCTCGGCGGCATTCATCACCGCGCCCTGGGCGCCGCCGCGTTCCAGCGCAGTTCGCGCCAGCCGTAATGCCGGGAAGCGCACCTCGTCCGGCGCCTCGAAGTCCAGCCTTGCGAGCTTGGCGAAGTCGAGCCGCTCGACGTTCAACTGAGGCCGATCCGGGTAGGTGAGCGCATAGCCGATGGCGGTGCGCATGTCCGGTGCGCCGAGCTGCGCCAGAATTGAACCGTCCCTATAGCCGACCATGGAATGAATGATCGACTGCGGGTGGACGATCACCTCGATCTGGTCCGGCCTGAGGTCGAAGAGATGCTTCGCCTCGATCATCTCCAGCGCCTTGTTGAACATGGACGCGCTGCCGATCGAGATCTTCAGACCCATGGACCAGTTGGGATGCGCCTTCGCGACATCGACCGTAACGTCTGCCATTTGGTCGCGCGACCATGTCCGGAACGGGCCGCCGGAGGCGGTGAGCACAATCCGCTCTATCGCATGATGCTGGTCGTCCTCCAGGGACTGGAAGATGGCGCTGTGCTCGCTGTCCACGGGAATGAGGCGCCCGCCACCTTCCCTGACCGCGTGCACGAAGAGATCGCCGGCGGAAACCAGGCATTCCTTGTTGGCAAGCGCGATATCTGCGCCTCTTCGGGCGGCCGCAAGTGTCGGCGCCAGACCGGCCGTGCCGACGATCGCGGCCATCACCCATTCGGCTTCGGCTGCAGCAGCTTCCATGACCGCCTTGCGGCCAGCGCCCGCCTCGATGCCTGTTCCGGCGAGCGCTTCCTTCAGTTCGGCATATCTGGCATCGTCCGCCGTGACGGCCATTCTCGCTCCAAAAGTCTTCGCCTGCCGCGCCAGGAGCTCCACATTGCTGTTGCCGGTGATGGCGACGAGATCGAAAGCCTCACGTCCACCCAGTTGCTCGACGACGTCGAGCGTGCTGACGCCGATCGATCCGGTCGAGCCGAGGATGGAGATGCGGCGCCGCGCGCCAGGGCCTATTGCCATTTTCTGTTTCCTGCAGGTGATCTCCTGACGGGTCTACAGGCCAAGCACGCTCGTCACAAGGGTCACCTCCGATCGCTCGAGGCTGCGACCGGATGCACCTTGATCGTCGCCGCGGTTCAGGCGAAGTAGGGACATGGATCATCAGGACGAACTGCAGACCACATGTGTGATCGCCGGCGCAGGCCCGGCCGGGCTGATGCTCGGCTTCCTGCTTGCCCGGGCCGGTGTCGATGTCGTCGTCGTGGAGAAACACGCCGATTTCCTGAGGGACTTCCGCG
Organism: Pseudorhizobium banfieldiae; assembly: GCF_000967425.1. Classification (NCBI taxonomy): domain Bacteria; kingdom Pseudomonadati; phylum Pseudomonadota; class Alphaproteobacteria; order Hyphomicrobiales; family Rhizobiaceae; genus Pseudorhizobium; species Pseudorhizobium banfieldiae. The sequence goes on along the minus strand of NZ_FO082820.1, from coordinate 3,375,611 downwards.
GCGATACGATCCATCCTTCGACCCTGGAAGTGATGCACGAACTGGGGCTGGCGGAGGAGTTTCTGGCCCTGCCGCACACGCGCGCTCCGAAGCTCTCGGCAGAAGTTGGCGGGCGTAACATAACGATCGCTGATTTCTCGCGCCTGCCGGTGAGGCATCGGTTCATAGCCTTCATGCCGCAATGGGATTTCCTGAATTTCCTGGCTCGAAAGGCAGCGCAGTACCCGAATTTCCGGCTGATCATGTCGGCTCGGGTGGTGGATGTGATCGTTGAGGGGGACCGGGTGGGCGGCCTTCAGATCGAAACAGAGGCGGGCCTTACCGCAATCCGGGCCAGGCTCGTCGTCGGAGCCGATGGCCGAAGTTCGGTGGTCCGGCAGAAGGCCGGGCTCGAGGTAGAAAACCTCGGCATGCCGAGCGAGGTCCTCTGGATGAAGCTCAGCCGGCAACCGGGAGATCCGGTAGAAGTCATGGGTCACGCAGGCCCGCGCCAGGGTCTGGTGCTGATCGACCGCGGCGACTACTGGCAGTGTGGTTACGTCGTCCGCAAGGGGACGTTCTCCGAGATCAAACGAGGCGGGATCGAGCCTTTCCGCCAGATGGTGCGGGACGTCTCTCCACTGCCGCCGGACCGCATGGAGGAGCTCAGGAGCTTCGACGATGTCAGCCTGCTCACCGTGCGCATCGATCGCCTGAAGAAATGGTGGCGGCCGGGGCTTCTGTGCATCGGCGACGCTGCCCACGCAATGTCCCCCATCGGCGGTGTCGGCGTGAACCTCGCGATCCAGGATGCCGTGGCGACGGCAAATATTCTCGGCCGCCCGCTGCGGGAGGGGCGGCTAACCGATGGCGATCTCGCGATGGTGGAGAAACGCCGCGGTTTCCCGACGAGGGCAACCCAGAAACTCCAGGTGATGATGCGTAGCAGCCGCCGGAAGGATCAGGACGATTCGCAGAAGCGAAGAGGCCCGCCCGCCTTTATCCGCGGAATCGCCCGCTGGCCGGTACTTTCCCATCTCGCGGGCCGGCTGATAGGACTTGGCTTCCGCATGGAGCATGTCCGGCCGCGCTAGCGTTCCTGACGGGGCGGGAAAAGCTCGGCCTGGAGATTCCCGGTATTTTTCTGATCCAGCTTCTTCGGTTGTAAAAGGCATATTTGATGTAACGACATATTAACCATACTGCGGAAGTATAGCTGAGTAATTTCATTTCAATTTGTTTTCCATCTTCTCGCTGCTGAGAGGCAAGGCCGTCCAGTGCTGGCGCAATTCCAGGACGAGTCCCACCCAGCGGCAACGCCCCGCACCATGAAGATCGTGACCGAAGGCATCGGGATTGAGCTGGAGCGGTTCAGCACCGACAACGCCAATGTGGTCAGGCAGATAAGACTGCTGGCAATCAATGCGCTGATCGAGGCGGCAAGGGCCGGAGACACGGGAAAGGGTTTTGCGGTCGTCGCCAACGAAGTGCAGCGCCTGGCACAGACGGCCACGGAGATCGCGGAGAAATTCGAAACCCGCGTGCTGGGGCGTATCGGCCTCGGTCGCAGCATGGCAGATGCGCTGGTCGTCGAGATGGAAGGTGTCCGATTGACGGACCTTGCCCAGACACTGGTCCAGCTCATCGTCCGCAACCTCTTCGAGCGTACGGCGGACGTACGCTGGTGGGCGACCGACTCAGCGCTCTGGCAAGCGCTTTCAAGCGACGATCCTGCAATTCGGGCGGTTGCCTCCGAGAGGCTGGGCGTCATCAATCGCTTCTACACCGTCTATCTCGATCTGGTGCTGACAGATCTGGATGGCCGCATCGTCGCCTCCGCCAATCCGACGTTCCAGAGAAAGATCGCAGGTTCTACCATTACGGCCGAGCCCTGGTTTGCTGCGGCGAGACGCTGCGGTTCCGGCGACGACTGCATCGTTGACGACGTCAAGCCGAGCCGCCTTCACGACGGACGCAAAGCGCTGGTCTATGCAAGGGGCGTGCGGGAGGGTGGACGGCTGGATGGGCAGCTCCTCGGCACGCTCGGCGTCTATTTCGATTGGGAGATCCAGGGGCAGGCGATCGTAGAAAAGGAAGCGAACCTTCCACCTCATGTCGCCGAGAAGACGATCGTCATGCTCCTTGATGGCAACAACAAGGTCATCGCTACCACGCGCCCCTCGCTGCTCTTCACCCACTACGCCCTGCAGAAGAAGGCCGGGCAGGACAAGGGCAGCTACTATGATCGCAATGGAGCGATCGTCGCCTTCGCCAAAACCCTCGGCTATGAGGATTATGACGGCCTCGGCTGGTACGGGGTAGTCGTGCAGGAGACCGAGAGCGACGACTCGATACGGGCGGCGCTCGACCTGGGGTGATCCGGGACCCCTGCGGGCGTGGGCGCGATTTCCAGAGGCGACGAGATGACCGGATACGTGGAAGGCCTCGACGAGGTGCGTTTCCGGGTGGTTTAGTCCCGGAGCTACCTAGTGCATGGCCGGGTTTGCCGAGTGCAATCTTACAAAGCAAGGATCTGAGGAGTGGTGATCCCGGCGCGATTCGAACGCGCGACCCCCAGATTAGGAATCTGGTGCTCTATCCTGCTGAGCTACGGGACCACTGCCAGCATCCATACAAAAGCCGCCTGCCGAAGCCAAGCCTTTTCATGGGGCGGGGCAGGCGAGCTTCCGGCTTCGTTCACCGCCGTCAATCACTAAGGCGTTGTTCCGCCAGCCGCACCCAATAGGAGATGCCGTAGGCGATCGCCTCGTCGCTGAAGTCATAGGCGGGGTTGTGGAGAGGCGTGCTGTCGCCGTTGCCGATGAAGATGAAGGCGCCGGGGCGGCTCCTCAGCATGTAGGCAAAGTCCTCTCCAGCCATCGAAGGCTCCGCCTCCAGATCGAGATTGGCCGTTCCCACCACGTCCGTGGCTGCCCGTGCGGCATGTCCGGTTTCGCCGTCGTGGTTGATGGTCACGGGGCAATTGCGCTCGTAGTGAATTTCCGCATTCGCATCATGGGCAAGGGTGATGCCGGCGACGATCTGTCGGATGCGCTGCTCGGCGAGATCGCGAACCTCCTCGTTGAGGCTGCGGACGGTTCCGCCGAGCTCGGCACAGTCGGGAATGATGTTGTGGGTCGTTCCCGCCTGGAAGCGGGTCACCGAAACGACGACGGATGCCAGCGGGTCGGCATTGCGTGCGGCAATTGCCTGCAGGCCGCCGACGATCTGGGTGCCGACGAGGATGGGGTCGATCGTTCGGTGCGGCTGGGCCGCGTGGCCGCCGCGGCCCCTGACGGTGATGGCGAACTTGTCAGGGGCGGCCATGATGGCGCCGCGACGGATCGCGAACTGGCCGATCGGTATGCCAGGCATGTTGTGCATGCCATAGACCTCGTCGATCCGGAACCGCTCCATCAGGCCGTCCTGGATCATCGCCAGCGCTCCGGCGCCGCCTTCCTCGGCCGGCTGGAAGATGACCGCGATGGCTCCGTTGAAATTGCGGGTTTCGGAAAGGTATTTTGCCGCACCAAGCAGCATGGCGGTGTGGCCGTCATGCCCGCAGGCATGCATGCGGCCGGATATCTTCGAGCTCCACGGCTTGCCCGTCATCTCTTCAAGCGGCAAGGCGTCCATGTCGGCGCGCAACCCGATCGTCCGTTCGCCCGGTCCCCGGCCGCGGATGATTCCGACGACGCCGGTACCGCCGATGCCGCCGACGATCTCGTCCACCCCGAACTCGTGGAGGCGTGCTGTCACGAAGGCAGCGGTTTCATGAACGTCGTAGAGAATTTCGGGATGCTGGTGCAGATGGCGGCGCCATTCCGTCGCTTCCGCCTGAAGTTCGGCGGCTCGGTTGATGATCGGCATTCTTTCCCCTTGGGCCTCGCAAACGAGATCGTGAATCCTCGTCCCACTGCATAGTGGCCGTTGCGATTGACGCAATCAATCTTCTTTGCCATTGCTTGGCCACATAGGCCACCTATGGCCACGCTCGTTTCCGACACAACGAGGTTACCGTCTTGCCGAACAATTGCCCTAGCCTGCCGCGTTTTCCCCGGTTGATGGCATCCGTCCTTGCCGTTGTGGTGTTCGCGTCGGCGGGTGTCGCTCATGCCAATCCGAGCATGGTCGTGGACGTCCGTACGGGCCGGGTGATCGCTCATGAAGAGGCGTTCAGCAAATGGTATCCCGCCTCCCTCACCAAGCTGATGACCGCCTATGTGACCTTCAAGGCTCTAAAGTCCGGCAGGCTGGCGCTGGATACGGAAGTGATCATGAGCAAGAAGGCAGCGGACCAGCCGGCCAGCAAGATGTATTTCAAGCCGGGCTCGAAGCTCACGCTCGACAGTGCCCTCAAGCTGCTGCTGGTGAAATCCGCGAATGACGTCGCGGTGGCCGTCGCGGAGACTGTCGGTGGTACCCTTGACGAGTTCATCGTGATGATGAACTCCGAGGCCGGACGATTGGGGATGACCTCGACCCGATTCATCAACCCGCATGGCCTGCCGGGCAAGGGACAATATACGACCGCCCGGGACATGGCCGTTCTTGCCATGCAGCTGAAGCGGGAGTTTCCTGAATATGCTGGATATTTTGCGCTCGAGGGTGTCAGTACCGGCAAGAAGAACTATGCCAATTTCAACATGCTCGTCGGCCGCTTCGACGGCGCTGACGGCATGAAGACGGGCTTCATCTGCGCATCCGGGTTCAACCAGGTGTCGTCGGCGACGCGGAACGGCCGCACCGTCATTTCCGTCGTTCTCGGCTCCGACAGCCTTGCCGGGCGTGCGGACGAATCCGCCGATCTCCTGCAGAAGGGCCTTTCCGCGCCTCCAGGCCAAGGGGTGCCGCTCTCAGCCCTCGCTCCCTATGGTGATACGGCCACCGTCAATGACGTGAGTGCCGAGATCTGCAACCCGCAGGCAGCCAAGGTGCGCAGCGAAGGCCGTGACGATGCCGGGCGGATGATCGTGCATTCTCCTTACATCAAGGAGATGTCACGGCCGCCGCGCTACAGCTTTGCGGGGCTGATTCCAGGTTCGGAAGTCGCGGCGAGCACCAAGGGCCAGAACGAGATCGCCAACGTGCCGATCCCGCTCCCACGACCGACGTTCTGAGCCGAGGCCATGTCTCCTGCTTCCGGCCGCATTCCCGTTTCGATTCTCACCGGCTTTCTCGGCGCCGGAAAGTCGACGCTTCTCAACCGGATCCTGAAGGATCCCGCGATCACCGATACCGCGGTCATCATCAACGAGTTCGGCGAGGTCGGGATCGACAACCTGCTTGTGGAGGCGTCCGGCGACGCACTGGTTCAGCTGTCGGACGGTTGCCTCTGCTGCACCGTGCGGGGAGAACTGGTCGATACGCTTGCTTACTTCATGGATGCCATCCAGACCGGAAAGCTGAAGCCGTTGCGGCGGATCGTCATCGAGACGACCGGTCTCGCGGATCCCGCACCGGTCATGCAATCCATCATGGGGCATCCGGTCATCGTCCAGAACTTCGAACTCGACGGCGTCATCACCGTCGTTGATGCCGTCCATGGGCTGGCGACGCTGGACCGGCATGCGGAAGCCGTAAAGCAGGTTGCGGTGGCGGACCGTCTCATCATTTCCAAGAAATCACTCGCCGATGCAGCTCAGATGGAGGCGCTGGAGGCACGCCTTGCCGTGCTGAACCCGCGTGCGCCTCGCATGGACGGCGACGCTTCGGAAGCTGCGAGCGCTGCGATGCTCGCCAACGGTCTCTATGACCCTGCGACCAAGAGCCCTGATGTTGGGCGATGGCTGCAGGACGAACTGGTGGCGGTCTCGCAAGGGAGTGGCCATCATCATCATGACCACGGTGACCACCATCATCATGGTGAGCATCACCACCACCATCACCACGACGTCAATCGCCATGGCGAGGATATCCGCTCGTTCTCGCTGGTCAGCGATCGTCCCATAGATCCTGCGGCCATCGACATGTTCGTCGATCTGCTTCGCTCTGCACATGGAGAGAAGCTGTTGCGTATGAAGGCGGTGGTTGCGCTGTCGGACAATCCTGACCGGCCGCTGGTGCTGCACGGTGTGCAGTCCATCTTTCACCCGCCCCAGCGGCTCGATGCCTGGCCGGCAGGCTCGGATCGATGTACGCGTATGGTGCTGATAACGCAGGGACTGTCGGAAGAGTTCGTGTCGGATCTCTTTGCCGCCTTCAACGGGCAGCCGTGCGTCGACCGTCCCGATCGCGCCGCGCTTGAAGACAATCCGTTAGCGGTCCCGGGGCTGCGGATGTGACAGGTGCGTTCCCGGTTATCCCTTCCGGATGCAGAAGCGGTGGCCGTCGCTGGTTTTTTCCGACTGCAGCAGTTCGTGGCCTTCCTCCCGGCAGAAGTGCGGGATGTCGATGCCGGCCAAGGGGTCGCTGGTTTCGACGATAAGCTCGTCGCCGGAGCGCATCGACTTCAGCCGCCGGCGGGTCTTGAGCACCGGAAGAGGGCATTTGAGACCCCGCAAATCATAGGCGGAGTCCAGCGTCCCCGACGTCATTCCTGCGACCAGAATTTCCAGAACGGCCGCTTCTTGCTGTCCGAAACCGGCGGGGCGGCATAGGCCATCGGATTCTGTACCGGGATCGGCACCGTGGTGGACGAAGCATCGGCCGTGGCCGTCGGTTCTGCAGTCGGGGCGGCCCCTGCGATTTCGCTCTGCTGGCGCGGCAGTCGGTCCTGCTTCATACGCTCCGCCGCCGTTGCCGGACGGGCGGACGTCGAGGCAAGCATGGTCGTTGCGGGTTTGCTTTCCGGCGCCGTGCGCTTGGCCATCAGCGCCTCGAACTCCTCGCGCTTCATCAGCTTGCCGGCTTCGAGAGAGGTACCGGTCGGGGCATAGGCAATGTCCCGGCCCTTGCGCTTCTCGGCAACCACGGCCTTTCGCTCGGCTTCGGAGGGCTCGTACCAGACCATGCCGTCAAGCTTCTTGACGGCCTTCGCATAGGCAACTTCGTAGCTCTGCTGATGGGATGCGAGAGCGGCCATCAAGCCCGGGGGTGTCGACATCGGCGGGCAGGCTGCCGCTGCGTTGAAGGTCGCTGCGCCCTCGACCTGCTGGTTGAAGACGTACTTTTTCTCGCAGACATTCACCTCGGGGGGACGCTTCGTCACCTCGAAGTTGTCGTAGCCGGTCTTCAGCATCTGCCAGAAGTCGTAGTGCTCGCTGCCACGGTGGCGGGCCATGTTTTCCGCCGTCATCCGGAAGGGAAAGGCCTGCAGTTGCACGGCGGACTGACCACCCTTGAAGGCGTCGCGCGCAAAGGCATAGATTTCCAGAACCTGCTCGTCGGTCATCGAATAGCATCCGGACGAGGAGCAGGCGCCGTGGATCATCAGGTTGGAACCGGTCCGGCCGTTGACCTGGTCATAACGGTTCGGGAAGCCGGTATTGATGGCGAGGAAGTACTTGGAGTTTGGATTGAGATGCGCCGGCGTCAGGTTGTAGAAGCCTTCGGGTGCCTGCCTGTCGCCTTCCTTCTTCTTCGGGCCCAGCTTTCCCGACCACGCGCAGATCTGGTAGCTCGAGATCATGTCGAAGCGGTTGTCGGCTTTCGCCTTCCAGACCTCCAGGACACCTTCTTCCTTGAAGATGCGGATCATGATCGGCGACGTGCGCGGCATGTTCTTCTTCTGCATCTCAGCGACAATGCGCGAGGGCAGGGGGTGCTCGACCTTGTTCTTGATCTTGGACACGTCGACGGAGTCGAGAGTATCATTGCAGCCTGCAAGGGCAGTCGCGAGTGCGAGAGCGAGAGCGATGTTTTTCAGGCGCATCGGCATAGGACCACGTGACTGTGTATTGCGGACATAAGTATCTGCGTAACAGCAGCGATAATGAAGCGGTAATCTTTACATCTTCTTAACCGCTCGTCCCCGTCTGTATAGCAAAACTGCGGCTAAGTGCCACCCTGATCAGCAATGTGGCCAAATTGAGCTAAGACTGCACCCTTCAGAGGTTACGGCCGATCTGGAGGAACTTCTGGCGCCGTGCCGCGCGCACCTCGTCGCCCGACAGTTTGCCGAGTTCCGCCAAGGCCTCTTCAATGACATTCCCGGTAGCCGTGATAACCGTTTGCGGATCCCTGTGAGCGCCGCCGACGGGCTCGGGGATGATGTCGTCGATGATGCCTAGCTCCTTCAGGTCTTCCGCCGTGATCCGCATATTGGTGGCGGCTTCCTTGGCACGGGTCGAATCCCGCCACAGGATGGATGCCGCACCTTCGGGCGAAATCACCGAATAGATCGCGTTCTGGAGCATGTAGACGCGATTGCCTGTCGCAATGGCGATGGCTCCGCCGGAACCGCCCTCGCCGATGACGACCGAGACCATGGGAACGCGCACTGCAAGACACATTTCAGTGGAACGGGCGATTGCTTCCGCTTGTCCACGTTCCTCCGCCCCGACACCCGGATAGGCGCCTGCGGTGTCAACCAGCGAGATGATCGGCAAACCGAAGCGGTCGGCCATTTCCATGACGCGGATCGCCTTGCGATAGCCTTCCGGACGAGGGCTGCCGAAATTGTGCTTGAGGCGGCTCTTCGTGTCGTGGCCCTTTTCCTGGCCGATCACCGCGACAGGCTGTCCGCGAAAGCGTGCGAGACCGGCCTGGATCGCCGCATCCTCGCCGAAACCTCGGTCGCCCGCGAGCGGTGTGAAGTCGGTCAGCAGATGCGACGCATAATCGACGAAATGCGGGCGCTGGGGATGACGCGCTACCTGGGTCTTCTGCCAGGCGTTCAGCTTTGAATAGATCTCTTCGGTCGCTTCGCGAACGCGTCCTTCAAGTCTCGCGATCTCTTCGGATGTGTCGATGCTCTCGTCTTCAGCGGCAAGCTTCTTCAGTTCGTGGATCTTCCCCTCGAGGTCTGAGATAGGCTTTTCGAAGTCGAGATAAGTCTGCATGAGATCCGTGTTCCGATCATTCTGGCTTGGCGGCGGCCTTCTATTCCCGGTTTTCGCCGGTTTTTGCAAGGGGGTGGTGCGTCTGCACCAACTGCCTCAGCCGTTCTTCGAGCACATGAGTGTATATCTGTGTGGTGGAAATGTCGGAGTGACCGAGCAGTTCCTGAACGATGCGCAGGTCCGCTCCGTGCTGCAGGAGGTGGCTCGCGAACGCGTGGCGCATGACGTGCGGTGAAATTGCGGCGGCTCTAAGTCCGGCGCGTGCGGCAATCGCCTTCAGGTCGCGGGCAAAGACCTGGCGCGGCAGGTACCCGTCCTTTCCTGGCGAAGGGAAAAGCCAAGGGTTGTCGCCTGCTTCCGCCAGTTCCGCCTGCCGGGCCTGCCCGTATCGCTGCAGGACGTGGATCGCGGATTTCGAAAGCGGGACGAGCCGTTCCTTGTTGCCCTTACCCCGGATAATCAGGAAGCGGCCCTCCTGGCTGAGGACGCGGGCGGGCAGGGAGACGAGCTCGCTGACGCGCATGCCGGTGGCGTAGAGGAGTTCGAGCAGGGCCAGCATGCGAAGACGGACATACTGGCCCGGCGATGGATCATCCGCCTCTCGTGCCGCCTGCTCCAGAAGACGCGTAACGTCGTCCTCGCTCATGGTTTTCGGCAGCGCCCTGCGTTTCTTTGGGCTGTCCAGGGTGGATGTCGGGTCGTCGCCCCTAAGGCCCTCCGCGTAGAGGAACTTGTAGAACTGCCGCATCGCCGACAACCTGCGCGCCTGGGAGCTGGGGGCAAATCCCTTTTTCCCGAGGTCCGAAAGGTAGGCGCTGAGATCCCTGCTGCCGGCGGTGATGGGGGAGACCTTCTTTGCCGCCAGGAAGGAATGGAGGTCATCGAGGTCCCGCTGATAGGACGCGAGTGTGTTGCCGGCGGCGCCACGCTCTGCGCTCATCATCTCGAGAAAGGCCTCGATGTGGGCGTGAGAGAGGTCGGCCATGCCGACTATTCCTGAGGGGCGGGGTTCAGGCGCTCCGACGGAACCCGCACGGAGACTTCCCGCTCGCGTGGTTCCACGAGGAGGACGAGGGCCACCATGCTCCCATAGATCACGCCGGCGATGGCCGTCAGGATGAAGAGGAAGCGAAAGAGGGTGGGCATAGATTGACGGCTCCGTTCGCACTCCGGTGCGAGTGCGCACTATATGCGTAAACCCTTGCGGTCAGGCAAGCCCGCCGCGAGCGACCTCTTTCGCGGCAGCACGACTTGACGCTGCCGGTCCATTTGTCGATACCGTTGACGAAATGGATACAGGCCTATGACAGACCTCCTAGCACCCGTCGCGGCGTCCTCGCTTGCGGAACAGGCTCGCGCTGCCCTTGGCAAGCGCAACCTCGTCTTTGTCGGCCTAATGGGGGCGGGCAAGTCGGTGATCGGCAAGATGGTGGCGCAGGCTCTCTCCATTCCCTTCGTGGATACCGACGGAGAGATCGAGAAGGTCTCCCGGATGACGATCGCCGAACTCTTCGCCAGCTATGGCGAGCCCGAATTCCGGGCGCTGGAGGCAAGGGTGATCGACAGGCTGCTGAAAGGCGGACCGCGGGTCATTTCGACGGGCGGAGGGGCGTTCATCAACGACAATACCCGCAGGCTTATCAAGCAGGGCGGCATATCCGTCTGGCTGAAAGCGGACCTCGATGTACTGTGGGAGCGGGTCAACAAACGTGACCATCGGCCACTCCTGAAGACGGAAAACCCGAAGGCGACGCTGGAGAACCTCATGAATCATCGGTACCCGATTTATGCAGAGGCGGACCTCACCGTCTATTCCGGCAATGTCCGCAAGGAGACCATGGTGACGAACGTCTTGTCTGCAGTTGTCGAACTCGCAGAGAAAGGTCAGGGGAAATGAGTGCTGCAATGCTCAGGCCTGCGGAGGAACGTATCGTCCATGTCCCTCTCGGGGAGCGTGCCTACGACATCCTGATCGGCCCCGGGCTCATCGGTCGCGCGGGCGGAGAATTCACGGCACGCCTGAAGGGCAGGCGGGCTGCGATCATCACCGACGAGAACGTCGCATCGCATTACCTGGCACCGCTCATGGACAGCCTGCAGACCGACGGTATCGAGGCCGTTTCGCTGACATTGCCGGCAGGCGAGAAGACCAAGAGCTTCGACAATCTGGCCGCGGTTGCGGACATGGTGCTGTCGGCGAAGATCGAGCGCAACGATGCCGTGATCGCTCTCGGCGGCGGCGTCATCGGCGATCTGGCCGGTTTTGCAGCGGGCATAGTCCGTCGGGGAGTGCGCTTCGTGCAGATCCCGACCTCGCTCCTCGCACAGGTGGATTCCTCCGTGGGCGGCAAGACCGGCATCAACACGCGCCATGGCAAGAACCTTCTGGGCGTCTTCCACCAGCCCGATCTGGTGCTTGCCGACACAGCCGTTCTCGACAGCCTGTCGCCGCGGGAATTCCGGGCTGGTTACGCCGAGGTCGTGAAATACGGACTGATCGACAAGCCTTATTTCTTCCACTGGCTCGAGAAGCACTGGAAGCAGGTCTTCGAGGGTGGCCCGGAACGGAACGAGGCGATCGCCATCAGTTGCCGGGCCAAGGCAGACGTGGTCGTCGAGGACGAGCGGGAGACGGGTCGTCGCGCCCTGCTCAATCTCGGGCACACTTTCGGCCACGCCCTCGAGGCGGCAACGTCCTACGACAGCAGCCGCCTCGTCCACGGAGAGGGCGTCGCGATCGGCATGGTGCTCGCGCATCAGTTCTCCGCCCGGCTGAACCTTGCAAGCCCGGATGACGCTCAGCGTGTTGCCGCGCATCTGTCCGAGGTCGGCCTGCCGACGCGGATCACCGACATCGAGGGCGAACTGCCGCCGACTGATGTTCTCATGGATGCGATCGCCCAGGACAAGAAGGTCAAGGGCGGAAAGCTCACCTTCATCCTCACCCGCGGCGTGGGGCAGTCGTTCGTCGCCGATGACGTGCCGCCATCGGAGGTCGCCAGCTTCCTGGAGGACATGCGATCCTGATGATGGAAACCTTTGTCTCCGTGCTCTCGGAATACTGGCTAACGGTCGTCTCGATCCTCGTTCTGATCGGCGCCTCCGCTTTCTTCTCCGGTTCCGAGACGGCGCTTACGGCAGCCTCTCCGGCGCGAATGCACACGCTCGAGGCCAACGGCGATCAACGGGCCGGCGTGGTCGCATCCCTGATCAGGCGTCGCGACCGCCTGATTGGCGCACTTCTGATCGGAAACAACCTGGTGAACATCCTGGCGTCGTCGCTCGCCACCAGTCTCTTCCTCGGCCTGTTCGGAGATTCGGGTGTGGCGTTCGCCACGCTTCTGATGACGGTCCTGCTGGTGATCTTCTCGGAAGTGCTTCCCAAGAGCTGGGCAATCTCCTCGCCAGACCGCTTCGCGATGGTGGTGGCGCCGGTGGTGCGTCTCTTCGTGGTCGTGGTCGGTCCCCTCTCAAGCGGGGTTAACGCCCTCGTCCGCGGGCTGCTCTCCCTGGTGGGGATCAACCTCTCGAGCGAAGGGTCCATGCTCTCCGCCCATGAGGAGCTTCGGAGTGCGCTCGACCATCTTCACCGCGAGGGCGGCTTCAAGAAGGCGGATCGCGACCGTGTCGGCGGCCTTCTTGACCTGGAGGAGCTCGAAGTCTCCGACGTCATGAAACATCGCACCGTCATGAGGGCCGTCAATGCCGACGATCCGCCTGAGGTAGCGGTCAGGACGGTTCTGGAGAGCCCGTTTACCCGCATGCCTGTCTGGCGGAACTCGACGGAGAACATTATCGGCGTCGTCCATGCCAAAGATCTCCTGCGGGCGTTGGCAGAGCCGAATGTCGAGCCGGAGAACCTTGACATCGTCAAGATTGCCCAGAAGCCGTGGTTCGTCCCGGACAGCACGACGCTGAAGGACCAGCTCAACGCGTTTCTTCGCCGCAAGGTCCACTTTGCCGTTGTCGTGGACGAGTATGGAGAAGTGCAGGGCATCGTCACGCTCGAGGATATCCTCGAGGAAATCGTCGGGGACATTTCCGATGAGCACGACCTGGAGATTGAAGGCGTGCGGCAGGAGGCCGACGGCTCTATCATCGTCGACGGATCGGTCCCGATCCGCGACCTGAACCGGGCGCTCGACTGGAACCTGCCCGACGACGAGGCGACCACGATCGCGGGCCTGGTGATCCACGAATCGAAGCTGATCCCGCGGGAGCGGCAGGCCTTCACCTTCTATGGCAAGCGCTTCATCATCATGAAGCGCGAGAAAAACCGGATTACCCGCTTGAGGATCCGACCGGCGGAGGTGAACCTTCCCGCCGAATGAGGCTTACCACCGTCGGGGCTCTCCCGGTGCCGCGGCCTCGATCGCCAGGGCGTGCAGTCCCGCATCCAGCACGGGCTTCAAGAGGTCGTTGACGGCCCGGTGGCGCTGCAGCCGGCTCATGCCGCCGAACTGCATGGCGACGATCCTGACCCGCACGTGCGTTTCTCCGGCGCCGTCGAAACCCGGCTGATGGCCGGCATGCTGATGGCTTTCGTTGATCACCTCGATCTGCTCCGGATGCAGTCCCTCCTGGAGGAGTGATTCGATCTGGGCTTTGATGGACATATCGCCTCCAGGACAGGGAAAGGGGGCTACCCAGAAACCAGCAAGAAACCGCTTTGTCAATTCTTGTAGCGCCTCTGCCCGAACCCCATAATGAGCCCGTATGAAACTCGATTCCAAATACTTCGATCGCATTCGCACGCGCCGGAAGCCGCAGCAGGAAACTGCCGTGGAGGCGCCGGTGTGCCAGTGGGATGGATGCGACAAGCCCGGCGTTCACCGGGCGCCGGTCGGGCGCAATGCCGAGGGGCAGTTCTTTCTCTTCTGCTTCGAGCATGTGAAGGACTACAACAAGGGCTACAACTACTTCTCGGGTCTCTCCGACAGCGAGATCGCCCGCTACCAGAAGGAAGCGATAACCGGTCACCGGCCGACCTGGACGATGGGGGTGAACAAGGCATCGAAGACCGCGCCGCTTCACTCCACCATGCGTTCCGGCTCCGCCGCCTCACACAACAGGATCAAGGATCCCTTCGGCTTCGTGTCCCAGGGACAGGGCTCGCGGCCCCGTCCGCAGGCACGCAAGCTGAAGACGCTGGAGGCCAAGGCCTTCGATACGCTGGATCTCACAGCAAGCGCCACATCGGACGAGATCAAGAGCCGCTACAAGCAACTGGTCAAGAAGCACCACCCGGACGCCAATGGCGGCGACCGGGGTTCCGAGGAACGTTTTCGCGCCGTAATCCAAGCATATCAGTTGTTGAAGCAAGCCGGTTTCTGCTAAGCGATACGACGAATGGCAGAGGATATGGCGGCCGGGCGGTGGCTCGCGCCTTGGAGAGATAATGAGCAAGATCGATCTGGATATTTCGAACCTTCCCGACACGTCAGTCTCCGTCCGGGAGGTCTTCGGCATCGACACCGACATCAGGGTGCCGGCCTATAGCAGCGGCGACCCCTATGTTCCCGACCTAGACCCCGACTACCTCTTCGATCGTGACACGACGCTCGCCATCCTCGCCGGTTTCGCGCACAATCGGCGCGTCATGGTCTCCGGCTATCACGGTACCGGCAAGTCCACGCATATCGAGCAGGTCGCAGCGCGCCTCAACTGGCCGTGCGTGCGCGTCAACCTCGACAGCCATGTCAGCCGTATCGACCTCGTCGGCAAGGACGCGATCGTCCTCAAGGATGGCAAGCAGGTCACCGAGTTCAAGGACGGCATCCTGCCCTGGGCGTACCAGCACAATGTCGCGCTCGTCTTCGACGAATATGATGCGGGTCGCCCGGACGTGATGTTCGTAATCCAGCGCGTTCTGGAATCCTCGGGCCGCCTGACGCTTCTCGACCAGAGCCGGGTCATTCGCCCGCATCCGGCCTTCCGCCTGTTTGCGACCGCCAATACGGTCGGCCTTGGCGACACGACCGGCCTCTATCACGGCACGCAGCAGATCAACCAGGCGCAGATGGACCGCTGGTCTATCGTCACGACGCTGAACTACCTGCCGCACGACAAGGAAGTCGACATCGTTGCCGCCAAGGTGAAGAGCTTCGGCAAGACGGCCGAGGGCCGTGAGACGGTCTCGAAGATGGTGCGCGTCGCAGATCTCACCCGCTCCGCCTTCATGAACGGCGATCTTTCGACGGTCATGAGCCCGCGTACCGTCATCACCTGGGCTGAGAATGCCGAGATCTTCGGTGACGTGGCATTTGCCTTCCGGATCACCTTCCTCAATAAGTGCGACGAACTGGAGCGGACGCTGGTCGCGGAGCAGTATCAGCGCGCCTTCGGCGTCGAGCTGAAGGAGAGCGCGGCGAACATCGTGCTCGGAGCCTGAGGCAGGATCAGAATGGCAGGCCCCGGAGACAACCAGAAGAGCAGGTCGGGCGGCCCGGTGGACACTGAGCCGATGCGCCGGGCGATTACCGGTTGTGTCCGCTCCATCGCTGGAGACGCGGAGGTCGAGGTCAGCTTCGCCAATGAGCGTCCCGGAATGGCGGGAGAGCGGATACGCCTGCCGGAGATATCAAAACGTCCGACGGCGCATGAGCTCGCGGTAACCCGCGGCCTTGGTGACTCCATGGCGCTGCGACTCGCCTGTCACGATACCGGCACGCATGCGAGTCTCTCTCCCCAGGGCTCTGATGCCCGTAGCGTATTCGATGCCGTGGAGCAGGCCCGGGTCGAATCGCTCGGTGCATTGCGCATGACGGGCGTTGCCGCGAACCTCAACTCCATGAATGCCGAGAAATACGCCAAGGCGAATTTTTCCGGGATCGAGCGCCAGGACGACGCGCCGCTGGCAGAAGCCATGGCGATGCTGGTGCGCGAGAAGCTCGCCGGCACCAAGGCACCGGAAAGTGCCGGCAAGGTCCTCGAACTCTGGCGCCCGTTCATCGAGGAAAAGGCGGGTACCGATCTCGACAGCCTGAAGGGAGCCATCGAAGATCAGCAAGCCTTCGGGAAGCTCGTGCGCCACATGCTCTCGTCGATGCAGGTGGCCGAAGACCTCGGGGACGAAGAGTCCGAGCCCGAGGAGATGGAGAACCCGAACGACGACGAGCAGCCGCGCAGCAACGAGACCGAGAACGAGGAGGTCGAGGAGGAGGCTGGTTCTGATGCCGCGCCGGCGGAGCAGAGCGAAGCTGCCGACGATGAGATGGACGAAGGCGAGATGGATGGCGCCGAAATGTCCGACGACGAGATGTCGGATGAGGCGGACGATCATTCGGAGACGCCTGGCGAGACCAAGCGGCCGCACAGCCCCTTCGACGACTTCAACGAGAAGGTCGATTATCGCATCTTCACGCAGGAATTCGACGAGGAGGTCCTTGCTGAGGAGCTGTGTGACGAGGCTGAGCTGGACCGCCTGCGCGCCTTTCTCGACAAGCAACTGTCGCATCTCCAGGGGGCTGTGGGGCGACTGGCGAACCGATTGCAGCGCCGCCTGATGGCGCAGCAGAACCGTTCATGGGATTTCGATCTCGAAGAAGGCTATCTCGACTCTGCCCGACTGGTGCGCCTGGTCATCGATCCGATGCAGCCCCTTTCCTTCAAGAAGGAGCGGGACACGCAGTTCAGGGACACGGTCGTGTCTCTGGTGCTGGACAATTCCGGCTCAATGCGTGGGCGCCCGATCACGGTCGCCGCCACCTGCGCCGATATCCTTGCCCGCACGCTGGAGCGTTGCGGCGTCAAGGTCGAAATCCTCGGCTTCACCACCAAGGCCTGGAAGGGTGGGCAATCGCGCGAAAGCTGGCTGGCGAGCGGGAAACCGGCCAACCCGGGCCGCCTCAATGATCTCCGTCACATCGTCTACAAGTCTGCCGATGCACCCTGGCGTCGCTCGCGCCGCAACCTCGGGCTGATGATGCGCGAGGGCCTGCTCAAGGAGAATATCGACGGCGAAGCGCTGATGTGGGCGCATAATCGCCTGATCGGCCGGCCGGAGCAACGCAAGATCCTGATGATGATCTCAGATGGCGCGCCCGTCGACGACTCGACGCTCTCCGTCAATCCGGGCAACTATCTGGAGCGGCACCTTCGCGCGGTCATCGAGCAGATCGAGACCCGCTCGCCCGTCGAGCTCCTGGCGATCGGCATCGGTCATGACGTCACCCGCTATTATCGCAAGGCCGTGACCATCGTCGATGCTGACGAACTTGCCGGCGCGATGACGGAGCAGCTTGCCGCGCTGTTCGAGGAGAATGGCGGCCGCAGTGCAGGCAGGATGCGGCGCGCCGGGTGACGAAGCTGTACACGATGCGCCGACGCTTGCTTCTGGCGGCGATCCTGAGCGTGGCCGCCGTAGTGCCAGTGGCTCCGGCGACGGATCTATTGCCTCTCCAAACCTCCCCTATCAGGCAGTTTCGGCCCGGATCTACCGAGAGCCGCTTCGGGTCGCTGGAATTCATTGGCGGCTTCCAGTTCTCGTCATCCGACAGCCGACTTGGCGGCGTCTCCGCCATCCGCTTCCGACCGAACGGGCGCGATTTTGTGGCCGTACAGGATACCGGCGAGTGGCTCACTGGATCCATAGAGCGCGATGCAGCGGGCCGCCTGTTCCGTTTCTCTTCCCTGTCGATCAGTGCCATGCAAGATACCAGGGGCCGGAAGCCTTCGAAGTCCGACATCGACGCTGAAGGGCTCGCGCTGCAGCCCGGACGATTGATCGTCAGCTATGAGCGCCGGCACCGGATCGACGCCTACCCTGATCCGGGTCATGCCAACGCGAAGCCACAATCCGTGGAGATGGTGATCCCGCGCGGAGAGCTTCGTGCCAATGGCGGCATTGAAACGCTGGTAAGCTCGCCGAAAGATGGACCCCTCGAAGGCGCGCTGGTGGCGGTGGCGGAGAGAAGTATCGACGGCGATGGAAACCTGTTTGCTGCCGTCCTGAGCGGGGCCCGCAAGGGCGTCTTCAAGGTGGCGAGGCAGGACCCTTGGGCGGTTACCGACGGCGCATTTCTGGCGGATGGCGACCTGCTTCTGCTGGAGCGTCGGTTCAGCTATCTCAATGGTGTCGGCATGCGTCTGCGGCGCATCGAAACCAGTTCGATCAAGCCAGGCGCACTGGTGGACGGGGAGGTATTGATCGAGGCCGACATGGGTGCCGAGATCGACAATATGGAAGGCGTCGACGTCCTCATCGAGAATGGCGAAGCCCGCATCATCCTGGTCTCCGACGACAACCGGTCCTTCCTGCAGAGAAACGTCATGCTGGAGTTCCGCCTGGTGGATTAATCCACCAGCGGTGACATCTTCAGCCTGCGGCCTTGGCGGGTGGCATGGGCTTCAAGACGCTCATCAGCGCGCCATAGGGCAGGAGCATCACGAAGCCGACGAGGATCTTGACGCCGAGATCGCCGAGCGCCCACGAAACCCAACGCGGCGCTTCGGTCGCCATGATACCGAGGATCGGCGCCCATTCGATGGCAAAAGCGTCATTGGGGCCGAGGACCGCGAGGGTGGACGCGAACGCCAGCGAGAAGAACAGGGCCGTATCGATCGCCGAGCCAGCCAGCGAGCCAGCCAGCGGTGCATGCCACCAGGTTTGCCGCCGCAGTTGATTGAAGATCGAGATGTCGAGAAGCTGGCCGACCAGGAAGGCGGTACCGGACGCAATTGCGATCCGCGGGATGGAGGTCCAGAAGGAGGCCGCAACCCCGACTACGAAGCCCGCCAGCACGACACGTCGCGCGATCGACGGACCGAATTGCCGGTTCGTGAGGTCGGTGACGAGGAATGCGACGGGATAGGTGAAGGCACCCCAGGTCAGCAGGTCGCCGAGCTGGACGCCAAACAGCGTCCCGGAGAGCGGGAACTGGACGAAGAAGTTCGAGGCGACGACGATAGCCGCCATCAGCAGTGCATAGATGGAGGTATGGCGAAGGTATCGCATTTTTTTATCCTGGGTGATGCCACCAGTTGGAGTTCGATGGGGTTCAAGAGAAAGGGCTTGTCCGGTTTTCCCGTCAAGCCCTTCCCGCAACCGATGATGTATTCGCGCTTAGGCAGCAACCGCTGCTTCGGCGGTCTTCTTGGCGATCTGGCGGCGCAGCAGGCGTGCGCGCATCGACAGTTCGTTCTCGTCAGCCTTCAGGAGGAAGGCGTCAAGGCCGCCACGGTGCTCGACGGAGCGCAGGGCATGCGCCGAGACGCGCAGACGGAAGCGCTGGCCGAGTGCGTCGGAGATCAGTGTGACGTGGCACAGGTTCGGCAGGAACCGGCGGCGCGTCTTGTTGTTTGCGTGGCTGACGTTGTTGCCGGT
Organism: Pseudorhizobium banfieldiae; assembly: GCF_000967425.1. NCBI lineage: Bacteria > Pseudomonadati > Pseudomonadota > Alphaproteobacteria > Hyphomicrobiales > Rhizobiaceae > Pseudorhizobium > Pseudorhizobium banfieldiae. The sequence continues at coordinate 3,356,366 of NZ_FO082820.1, read as the reverse complement.
CTGAACGCCCTTGCCGGTCAGTTCGCACATACGAGACATGGGTACACCTTTGTTGTTCTTCTGCAATCGAATGGTACTTCCGGGCAATGCCCGGCGCGCCGATCCAACTGGCCTGATTGGAAAGTTGCGGTTCTATAGTCAGTGAGGTCTGTCCAGTCAAGCCAAAACCTCGGACCTGCGGGTACAGAATCCAGAGGGCCCGAGCGGCTCCGGCTATTTTCTTGCCATAGTGGCGGGTTTATATCTTTGCGACGGGGGTGAGAACCCCGCTTTCGCATCATTAGAGGCACGATCATGACCGGGCGCCGTGGGGCCATCCTCGCCAGTGCATTCGCCTTCTCGCTGTTCGCCGGACCTGCGGGAACGGCGGGCATACGGCATGTCAGCGAATACGATATATCGCTCGGCATACTGCCGATCGCCAAGGCTGCCTTCGCAAGCGAGTTCGGCAGCAATGACTACCGCATTGCCGGGAGTTTTCGCTCCTGGGGACTTGCGGATATCATCAGCAAGATCTCCGCTGAAACCAGCGTCACGGGCCGCAAGCGCGGTGATAAGCTTCAGGCAGAGCAGTATGACCTCGTCTACAAGACCGGCAAGCGGACGCGGGTCTACGAGGTGACCTATCGCAACGGCGACGTGACGCGTTCGGTGATGAAGCCGGAGCCGAAGCGGCGGCCCGAAAACTGGGTGCCGGTTGCGCCAGAGGATTTGCGTTCGGTGCTCGATCCACTGACAGGTCTGGTGTTCTCTGGCGACGTGAAAAGCTGCCCCAGCCGCGTTCCGATCTACGACGGGGAGTCGCGGATGGACCTGATCCTCACGCCGAAGGGGACGGAGACATTCTCCACCGAGGGCTTCACGGGAGAGGTGATGGTCTGCGAGGTCCGCTACGTCCCGAGATCGGGCTTCCGGCGCGGGCGTTCCGACATCGAGCACCTGAAGAAGACTCCGATGGAGATCTGGTTTGCCAAGGCGCAATCGGTGAATGTATATGCTCCCGTCTATGCCCGCATTCCGACGAGCATGGGACAGGTTTACGTGAAGGCCGCGAAGTACGGCGGCTGACGGGGCTGGATCGGCCCTGGAGGGGGCATGGTGAAGGCACGCGGGACGCTTATCGGCTTCACGGCCATCCTCATGTGGTCATTGCTGGCGCTAATGACAGCGGCGTCGGGGAAGATGCCGCCCTTCCAGCTCTCCGCGATCAGCTTCGCCATCGGCAGTCTTCCAGGCCTTCTTCTTTTTGCTGCGAGGCCGCATCGGCTGAGACTTCTGCGGCAGCCACCCAAGGTGTGGATCATCGGCATCGCAGGCCTTTTCGGCTACCATTTTCTCTACTTCACCGCCCTGCGCAATGCGCCGGCGGTCGAGGCAGGGCTGATCGCCTATCTGTGGCCGCTCTTCATCGTCGTCGGCTCCGCGCTGCTGCCAGGGGAGCGGTTGAGATGGCATCACGTCGCCGGTGCAGTGGCGGGGCTCGCCGGGACGGTGGCCATCGTGTCGCGAAAGGGGATTTCCTTTGAGGACCAGTATGCGCTGGGCTATGGCGCGGCGTTTCTCTGCGCCTTCACCTGGTCCGGCTACTCCCTGCTGACGCGCAGCTTCGGCCGCGTCTCTACCGACGTTGTCACCGGCTTCTGCCTCGCCACCTCCCTTCTGTCGCTCATCTGCCACCTCTTTCTCGAGACGACGGTATGGCCCGCCGGTGGGAGCGAATGGCTGGCGGTGGTGGGGCTCGGCCTGCTTCCGGTTGGAGCCGCCTTCTATGCCTGGGACTATGGAGTCAAGAACGGCGATATCCAGATCATCGGTGCGGCAAGCTATGCCGCGCCGCTGCTTTCAACACTGATCCTTGTGGCAAGCGGATTTGCCGAGCCGGACTGGCGCATCGGGCTTGCCTGTCTGCTGATTACCGGCGGCGCGGTGCTGGCGGCGCGGGACATGCTGATGCCGAAGCGATCGCGGCAGCCGTCGCCGGCCGAATAGCAGCGCCGCGATGCTGGACGTGCCGGTTCTCATTCTCTCACTTCTGCTGGCGCTTCTCTATTTCCGCCTTCTGGGAAAGCCTGCAAGCCATCGTCGGGCGGCCTTGAAGACTGCGTCGGTGCTCCTTCTCGCGGTCTATGCGCTGGCGGCCGGCGGGGCCACCTGGCTGGTGATGGCGCTTTTCCTTGGAGCGCTCGGTGATCTTTGCCTGGCCTATGATGGTGAGCGCGCATTTATCGCTGGGCTCGTCTCCTTTCTTCTGTCGCACATTGCCTACGTCGCGCTGTTCTGGCCGATGGCGGAGCCGAGCCTCATCCTAGGCGAGGCGTGGCGGATCGGCAGTGCCGCTGCGCTGGCGATCCTGGTTCCGGCACTGATCCTCGTCCTGTGGCAGCCGGCTGGTCCATTGGCCATGCCCGTCGCCATCTATGGGCTCGTGATCGGCGCAATGGGCTTTACCGCGCTGTCCGTCGCGGATGCCGCTGTATTTCTCGGAGCGGCCCTTTTTCTCTCCTCCGACACGGCTCTTGCTGCGGAGAAATTCCTCGTCGGCGCCGGCGCGCCGCCCGGTCGGCTGCTGCGCAACTTCGTGTGGGCGACCTACTATGTCGCACAGCTGGTGTTCACCCTCGCCGTCGCCGGCCTGCCGTCAGCCTGATCCCGGCTCCCAGCCGGGTGGTGCCATCTCGAAGGCGTCGAAGTCGAAGCCCGGAGCGACAGTGCAGCCGACAAGGGTATAGGCGCCAAGGGTCTCTGCCGCCTGCCACGCACCTGCCGGGACGATCGCCTGCGGCCGCTCGCCCTTCAAGATGTCCGGACCGAGCGTCACCGTGTCCAGGTCGACGCCATCAAGGGATATCCGCAGGCGCAGCGGATTGCCGGCGTGGTAGTGCCAGATCTCGGCGGCATCGCGTACCCGGTGCCAGTGGGAGCGCTCCCCTGCCTGAAGCAGGTAGTAGATAGCGGTCGAATGGCCGCGCCTGCCGCCGGTGGGGTCGCGGAAGGTCTCCTTGTACCAGCCGCCTTCGGGATGAGGCTGCATGCCGAGGATGCGGATGATGTCCTGCGGATCCATGAGGGTCTCGCCTGTTCGAGGAGGACTAGAAGCTGTCCTTGCGCTTGCGGATCTCCGCGAACACTTCCTCGTTCGACCTGGATTCCATCAGGAGGTTGCGGCGGACGGCCAGATCGGTGGCGCGCAGGAAAGGATTGGTCTCCTTCTCCAGGCCGATCGTCGTTGGGATGGTGAAGCGGTTTGCCGCGCGGGTCGCTTCGATCTCCCGAACCCGCTCCTGAAGCCGCGCATTGTCCGGATCGATCGTCAGCGCAAAGCGCGCGTTCGAGAGGGTGTACTCGTGTCCGAAATAGACCGCCGTCTCGTCCGGCAGCGCGGAGATTTTCTGGAGGGAGTGCCACATGTCGGCGGCAGGCCGCTCGAACAGCCGGCCGCAACCGAGAGCAAACAGCGTGTCGGCAGCGAAGAGAACGTTATCATCGGGAAAGTAGTAGCAGACATGGCCGGCAGTATGCCCGGGCGTCTCGATCACGCAGACGGTATGGCCACCGAATTCGAATTCGTCACCATCCTCCACCGACCGGTCTAACCCTGGTATGGCAACGGCCTCGTTGATAGGGCCGATGATCTCCAGCTGGAAACGCCCCTTAAGCCCAAGATTGGCTTCGACATGATCAGTATGATGATGGGTGGTCAGGATATGGGTCAGCGTCCAGCCGCGCCTTGAGAGTGCATCGAGGATCGGCTGTTCCTCCGGAGCATCGATCGATGCCGTCAGACCTGCTTCGGGGTCGTGCACCAGCACGCCGTAATTGTCGCTGCGGCATTGAAAGACTTCGATCTCCAGCGGCTTCATGATGCTGTCCCCGTTGCAAAGATGGCGCCGCGAGCGAATGTAGACGCTCCGGCTATGATGTCCAACCGCTCTCTGCTAGCATTTTTGTGATGCATACAGATATCGTCGATCTCCGTGAGTTCTACCATTCCCAGCTGGGCCGCCTTGCGGAGCAGTCCATCAGCTTCGCGCTCTCCTCTCTCTGGGCGCGGCTTCCAGAGGAGCGGCTCGTCGGTCTGGGCTATGCGGTTCCCTATCTCGACCGCTTCCGGGCCGATACCGAGCGCACCTTCGCCTTCATGCCTGCCGGGCAAGGTGCCGTGAACTGGCCGTCCGGCGAACTCTCGGCAACGGCGCTCGTCTTCGACGAGGAACTGCCGCTGCCCGACGCGTCGATCGATCGCGTTCTGATGGTGCACTCTCTCGAGTTCGCCGAGAATCCGCGCGAGACATTGAAGGAGTTGTGGCGCATTCTTGCGCCAGGCGGCCGGCTCATCATCGTTGTGCCCAATCGGCGTGGCGTCTGGGCCCGAATGGAGCACACGCCTTTCGGGTCGGGCCGGCCCTATTCGCGCCGGCAGTTGAGCCTGCTGCTGCGGGAGACGAACTTCACGCCTGCCGCGAGCGCCGAGGCACTGTTCTTTCCACCGTCGCGGATCAGGACCGTGCTGCGGTTCCGGAACGTGATCGAGCGGATGGGCCGTCGGTTCTGGCCGGTCTTTTCCGGCATCATCATCGTCGAGGCGCAGAAGCGCCTTTACCAGGGGCTGCCGGTGGCTGCGCGGGCGTCCCGGCGCGTCTTCGTTCCGGTCCTCGCGCCGCAGGGCGTGCCGACCACACGGGATGGCGCAGATGGCTGCGGGGCCGTGGCCTGACCCTCGACAAAGACCGGTTTCGGCTTTAATGCGACAGCATTATCCGCCGGTTCCGGTACCCTTCAGAAGGTCGTTCCCATGAGCATCGTCGTCAACGAGCCTGTTCCCCGTCCTGGCATCCTGGACATTGCCGCCTATGTGCCGGGCAAGGAACATGCTCCGGGCGTCGCACGCGTCTTCAAGCTCTCGTCGAACGAAACTCCTCTTGGGGCCAGCCCAAAGGCGATCGAAGCGTTCAAGGGCGCGGCGGACCATCTGGAGATCTACCCTGACGGCCAGGCAACCGAACTCCGGCAGGCCATCGCCGCCGTGCACGGACTCAACGCGGCCAACATCCTCTGCGGCAACGGTTCGGACGAGCTGCTTGGCCTTCTCTGCCATGTCTACCTGGGGTCAGGCGACGAAGGCATCATTACCGAGCACGGCTTCCTCGTCTACAAGATCCAGATCATCGCGGCGGGTGCCACGCCCGTCGTCGTCAAGGAGAAGGATTGCCGCGTCGATGTCGACGCGATCCTGGCCGCAGTCACGGACAGGACGAAGATCGTCTTCATCGCCAATCCCGGCAATCCGACCGGAACCTATGTGCCGGTGTCGGAGATCCGACGCCTCCAGGCCAGGCTGCCGAAGAACGTCGTTCTGGTGCTCGACGCGGCCTATGCGGAATATGTCCGCCGCAACGATTACGAGGCTGGGCTTGAACTCGTCTCCGGCAGCCGCAACGTCGTGATGACCCGCACCTTCTCCAAGGCCTATGGCCTGGCTGCCCTTCGCATCGGCTGGATGTATGCGCCAGCCGCCATCATCGACGCTCTGAACCGGGTGCGCGGCCCGTTCAACATGAACGCCCCGGCGATTGCCGCCGGTGCCGCCGCCATCCGCGACCAGGGCTTCATCGAAAAGGCGGTCGAGCACAACAACCTCTGGCTCGGCAAGCTGGCGCACGCGTTCGAGGCGATCGGCCTCACGGTCACCCCTTCGGTCACGAACTTTCTTCTCATCCATTTCCCCGATATCGACGGCAAGCGGGCCGAGGATGCCGACGCCTTTCTCACCAGCCGTGGCTATATCCTGCGGGCGGTGAAGGGCTACGGCTTCCCGAACGCGCTACGCATGACGGTCGGATCGGAGGAGGCGAACCGCGGCGTCATCGAGACCCTTGGCGAATTCATGGGTCGCAGCGCATGACGGATGGCGTATTCGACCGGATCGCGCTGATCGGCATCGGCCTTATCGGCTCTTCGATCGCCCGCGACGTGAAGGAGCTCGGGCTGGCAAAGGAGGTTGTCATCTCGACGCGGAGTCCGGAGACGCTGCGGCGGGCCGAGGAACTAGGGCTTGGGACGGCCTACGTCGCTTCAGCGGCAGAGGCGGTGCGTGGCGCCGATCTGGTAGTCGTGTCCGTTCCGGTGGGTGCCTCGGAAGAGGTGGCGAGGCAGATCGCGCCCAACCTGAAGCCCGGAGCAATCATCACCGATGTCGGCTCGACCAAGGCTTCGGTCATTGCGCAGATGGCCCCGCACATGCCGCAAGGCGTCCACTTCATTCCGGGCCACCCGTTGGCAGGAACGGAGAAGTCCGGTCCGGATGCCGGTTTTGCCGGCCTCTTTCGCGGCCGCTGGTGCATCTTCACGCCCTTGCCCGACACCGACCCGCAGGCAATGGAGAAGCTCAAAGCCTTCTGGACCGCCTTGGGGTCGCGGATCGACGAGATGGATCCCCAGCACCATGACAAGGTGCTCGCCATCGTCTCGCACCTGCCGCATATCATCGCTTACAATATCGTCGGCACGGCGGATGACCTCGAAACGGTGACGGAATCGGAAGTCATCAAGTATTCCGCCTCCGGTTTCCGCGACTTCACGCGTCTTGCGGCCTCCGACCCCACCATGTGGCGCGATGTCTGCCTGCATAACAAGGATGCGATCCTGGAAATGCTGGCGCGGTTTTCGGAAGACCTTGCCTATCTGCAGCGGGCGATCCGCTGGGGCGAGGGCGACAAGCTGTTCGACCTCTTCACCCGGACGCGCGCCGTACGCCGCTCGATCATCGAGGCCGGCCAGGACGTGGATGCTCCGGACTTCGGGCGCCATGCACTGGACGCCAAGAAATAGCGTCAGATCGGCGGGATCTCGCCGATTGGAATGAAACCGCCCGCCAGCACCTTGCCGCGCTCGATCGTCAGATCGATCGATGCGCTCTGGCCACCTCCGGTCAAGGCCGAGAGCATGCCGGAAACGGTCCTCAGGACAGGCTCGATATCCGGGAACGCCGCTGCAACACTGTCGCGCCACGCGTCGATCTGCTCCACCTGCACCTTCAATCGACCCGACAGATAGCCCTCTCCATCAATGGAGAAGGGGCCTGTCACGGTGACGAGCCGTCCCTCGCCAAGATCGACGGCCAGCCTGCGCATCTCACCTTCCGTGCCATAGAGGGCAAGGCCGCTGGGATCCGTGCCGTCCACCATGCCGGCACGTCCGACAAGCGTCACGTCGACCACGGCCGATCCTGCCGGCAACGATACCTCTGCCAGTCCCTCTCCCGTTGCCGTGACATTCTGGAGACTGAGTGCCGCGTCCAGATCGTTGCCATTCTGGCGCAGATGGACCTCCGTCCTGTCTGCTGCAACGTTCAGCGCTTGCCCCGCGGCAGTGGAGACGAGGCTCGTGGCCACCTGCTGTATCACCGTCGAGCTGCGCTCTAACCGGCCATCATTCGCCACCAGGCTCGATTGCAGGTTTTTCCAGTTCGATGACACGGACAGACCGTGGCTTGTCCTTACTTCCGCGGGTCCATCGACTTCCCAGACGATATGGCCTGGGTCGTAGACCTGCGCAGCGGAACGAAGCGCGCCGAGCGTCGCCGAAATGCCGTGGGTGCGATCGTCGAGGTTGACGCGGGAGCAGAACAGGCCGATCCGGAACGGATAGCCCCGATAGGACGCATCCAGGCATTCGACGGTTACTCCATCAGCCTCTTTGCTGCCCAACAGCGCAAGCGTTCGCTCCTTCAGAGCCGATGCCGCATAGAACCAGCCGCCGGTGTAGATGGCGATGACCAGAACGATCGAGAGCGCGAGAAGCCAAACTCTCCTGGCGATAGCGGATCGGCTTGACGCTGCCATGATGTTCTCCCAAAGGTGGCCGGATGTAGCGCGAACGACGCTGACGGGAACGCATGGCGCCGGATATGGACGAATTTTGGGTGTTTGGCTACGGGTCGCTCATGTGGAACCCGGGCTTCCCCTTCGAGGAGAAGGCGGAGGCGCATATCTTCGGTTACCGCCGCTCGCTCTGCGTCCGCTCCCACGTCCATCGGGGCACGCCGGAGCGACCGGGTCTGGTCCTGGGGCTGGACCGTGGCGGGTCCTGCCGCGGCATGGCATTCCGCGTCCGGAGCGAGGAACGCGCCGAGGTGCTCGCCTACCTGCGCGCCCGGGAACTGGTCACGCATGTCTACAAGGAGCGTTTTCTGCCCGCAATGCTGGGGGACCGGCGACAGGTCAGGGCGCTGGGATATGTGGTCGACCGGCAGCACGCTCAGTATGCCGGGGTATTGGACGCGCGGGAGGCTGCCGAGATCGTCCGCAGCGCCGTCGGCAAGTCCGGCCCCAACCCAGCCTATGTCCTCAATACCGTCTCCCACCTGCGCGAGATGGGAATACGCGACCACTGGCTGGAAGGCGTGAGCAGGATAGTCGATGTGGACTAGCGGCAGCCGGCAGCCGCTAGGCTCAAGCCGGGCCGATGTCCGCCTGTTGCTCCCGCAGTTCCGCGAGGCGCTTCACGGCGGTCGGCGGTAGCTTGAGGTGCGGATTGGCCTCCACCGTTTCGACGAGAAGTTCGTCGCTTGCCTTCTCCAGCCGGTCGATCAGCGTCTGATAGAATGTGTCGGGGTCAAGACCCGGCTCGATCGCCGGAAGAATTCGCACTTTGAAATGGCCCGGGAAGCGGACCGAGCGGCGCCGCGGCCAGAACAGCCCGGGATGCATGGCGATCGGCACGACCGGAACCTGAATGTCGCGATAGATGCGGGCAATGCCATAGCGATATTGCGGCTCGGCACCTGGCGGACGGCGGGTTCCCTCGGGGTAGATGATGAGCTGGCGCCCGTTGTTCATCTCCTGCTTCGTGCGCTCCATCACGCCCACCATCACCTTGCCGCGGGCGCCGCGGTTGACCGGGATCATCCGCTGCTTCATCACGTACCAGCCGAAGAGCGGGATCCACAGCAGTTCGCGCTTGAGGATGTAGACCGGGTCCTTCTGCCAGGGGAGGAGCGCGAAGGTGTCCCAGAAGGACTGGTGCTTGGGCGCGAAAATGCAACCGCCTTCCGGAATATTCTCCAGTCCCTCGATCTCGAAGGTCGTGCCGACGATCTTCTCCATCAGCCAGTGATTGGAGAGTGCCCAGTTCTTGGGGATCCGGAACGCCTTCTTGCGCGGCAGGGCGAAGTAGACCGGCGTCAGGACGATCATCTGAAGGATGAGGTTGGCGTAGAATGCCATGTTGAACAGGATGGAGCGAACCATCAGCATGCAGGATTTCCTCGTGGACCAAGGCTGCCTACACGAGAACGGCCGGCAGCAAAAGCGGCCAGATGCAAGTATGGAAGGCGGGCGGGGCTCAGAGCGTTGCCTTGAAACCTGACGCTTCCGATTTCTCTCCGGTACGCAGGCCGGTGCGGTGGCCGAGCCCGACCCAGTCCCGCATGTTCGCCGCGAGGACCTTCACATATTCCTGCATCATAGTGCGGACCACGTCCGGCTCAGCGAACCAGGCCTTGCGGGTCAGGTCGGAATTCACCACCGGATAAGGGATGAAGTCGGTCACCGGATCGGCCCGGCGCAGTTCGTGAAGGCTGCGGGGCATGTGATAGTTCTGGGTGACCACCAGTACGGTGGCGAAGCCGTTGTCATTAATCCAGCGTGATATCTCGTTGGCATTGCCGATCGTGTCGATAGCGTCATAGCCGATGTCGACGCAGCACGAGAAAAGATCGGGTGGAGTCTGCGTCATCTTCTGGATCTGTGCCCGACTGGTGGAAGGGTGCGCGCCAGAGATCAGCAGCCGTTTTCCCGCTCCGTCACGCAACAGGCCCATGGCCTGGTCGATGCGCTGATAGCCACCCGTCAGCACGACTATTGCGTCGGCCTTCACCCCCTCCGGTGGCTGCAGCGAGGCGACCGAGTCGGCGAACCAGAGGAAGCCGCCCAGGATCGTTGCAATCACAACCAGAGAACCGGTGATGATCCAGCGCGCAGCCCGCCTCAGCCTGCTGCTCCGGGAGAAAAGCTGCGTTGCCACACGTCTGCGCGGAGTATCAGGCAGGCGTTCCCCCTTCGATGGACGAGTCGTGCTCATGCGAAAGTGAATAGACCGAGTCCCACGTCATGAACAGGGTTTTGTCTCCAGCCTCTACCCATGCGTCACGACGCCGGAAGGCCGTCGGATCTCGCCGGATCCGAGCGTATGAGGTCGATTTCGTCGATCGTGCGCATCACCGTCAGGCGTGCTGTCAGTGTCGTCAGGAGGGCGATGACGACCATTGTCGCAACGATGCCCAGATAGCCGCTCCATCCCAGCGAGAACGTTCCGAAGAGGGCCATTGCCTGGTCGCTTTCGGGCGTCGCACGGGCGTTCGTCTGCCAGATCCCCAAGGTGGCAAACAGGACTGCTGCCAGTGCGCTCCCGGCGGCCGATCCCTTCAGGCTGATCTTGAGGAAATGCTTCTGGAATTCCCGCGCCACGAAGCCGCCTTCGGCTCCGACGAAATGAAGAACCTCGACGATGTGGCGATTGCCGGCGATCACGCCGCGGGTGGCAAAGACCACGGTAAGGACCATGGCCGTGAAGACAAGGACCAGGACACCGGTTCCAATCATCACCGTAGTGCTCGCCATGGAGACGAGCCGGTCGACCCAGGTGCGGTGATCGTCGAGGAAGGCCTCGGGGAGTTCCTGCGCCAGCAATTCCCGCATCTCGGCGAAATCGGGCGGGTTCTCTTCATCGATGGTGATGACCACCAGTCGCGGAACCGGCAGTTCCTTGAGATCGAGCCCGGCACCGAGCCAAGGCTCCAGAAGTCGCGCCGTTGCGCCATCGTCCAGTATCGTTCCCGCCTCGGTGCCGACAAAGCCGAGCGCAAGATCCTTGGCTTTCTGCAGGGCCGCATCCATGTCCAGCCCTTCCGCGGGCTTGATCTGGATGGTGATCTCCCGGGAGATCTGGCTTTGCCAGCCTGCGGCGGTCGCCCGAACCATGCTGACGGCGCCGAAGGTCAGGCAGGCGAGGAAGGCCATGATCGCGATGACGACAATCAGCGCATTGCCCTGAATATTGGAGGGTGGCAAAATGGGAGCCGTTGGCCGAACACGCATCGCAGCACGCTGCTGCGTCGGCCTTGGTGCGGGATGGGAGCGGGTCATCTCATTCATAGATGTCGAGCTGCCCTTCCGTCAGGATCATGCGACGCGCATCAACCTGATCCATCAGCGCGAGGTCATGGGTTGCGATCACGACAGCGGTGCCCAGACGGTTGAGTTCGAGGAAGAGCGAGAGAAGCCGCTTGGCCATGGGCGGATCGACGTTGCCCGTCGGCTCGTCGGCCAGCAGGATTTCGGGACGATCGATCAGGGCGCGGGCGATCGCCGCGCGCTGCTTCTCTCCCCCGGACAGGACGGGTGGCAGGACGTTGATACGCTCCCCGAGACCCACCCATTTGAGGAGTTCGATGACGTCGTTGCGATAGCTGACTTCCTGCTTTCCCCGCACGCGCAACGGAAGCGCGACGTTCTCGTAGGTGGTCAGGTGGTCGAGCAGGCGGAAATCCTGGAACACGATGCCGACGCGCCGGCGCAGCATCGGCAACTCGTTGCGGGGTATCTGCGACAGGTCGCGCCCGAACATGCGGATCAGGCCGCGGGTCGGCTGCAGCGACATGAAGAGCAGCCGCAGGAGTGTCGTCTTCCCGGCGCCGGACGGCCCCGTGAGGAACTGGAACGACTTCTTCGGGATGTCGAAGGTCATGTCCCGAAGAATCTCCGGGCCCATCCCGTAACGGAGGCCGACGTTTTCGAAATGAATCAAAAGGAAACCCAGATCCCGTGTTGCGCCGCCCTTGCAACCAAGGTCATGCGATCTTCTATCGCCACCGGACTAGGTCGTTTTGAGGGCCGCATTTGCGAAGCATTAACCATTTAAATTTACGACTGGGTAGGATTCGATTCAATGCCAAGTTTTCCCACGTGGGGGAACGTGGCACTCAGGGCCCCGGCAGGCCGGAGTCCGGAAAGGCGAACGATGACGGTCATCGATATCCTGCCCCCCGAACCGAGGTCGGCCCGCAGACGGTTCAGCCATGGCGCCACCGGCAACGTAGCGGATGCCAGCTTTGTCACGGTTCCTGCGGCATCGCGCCGATCCGGTCCCGCAACCGAACGTCCGACCCCGCCTCGTCCTCGTTCCACCCGTCACGTCGCCGCCGCGGAAAAACCATCTGCCGGAGCCGTCCTGGCGTGGGTAGAGCGCGCGCTCATGAATCTCTCTGCCGATGTGTTCGCAGCGATCGTTGCAGCTCTATGCGTTGCAGTGTTCGGTCTGGCGGGTGGATTCGCCTTGTTCCTGGGCGAGTCCGCGCCAGCAGAGCCGCCAGGCCTTGACCTGACGCACGTGAACCTGACGCCGCAGGACGCAAACGGCATGTCGCTTCTCCTGATTACGGGGATCGTCAAGAACAACAGTGACGCGCCGCTCGAGGCGCTGCCGATCCGCGCGGACCTGGTCTCGGGTGATGCCACGGTCGCCAGCACCGTCATCCAACCACCCGTCGCAGCGATCGGGGGTGGCCAGAGCCACGGCTTTTCCGCACGCCTCCCGCATCCTGGTGGAAAAATGCCGGAACTGCGGCTTTCCTTCGCATCGGCGGGTGCCTCGGCGCCATGATTATGCTATCGGCGGCCTTCTGAACCTGTCAGGAGAGCCCCATGCCCGTCGTTCGCGGCAAGATCATTGAGCCGCTCTACTCCGCGGAAGCCATTGCCGAACGCAATCGTTCGATTGCCGCGGAGATCGCCAAGGGTCCTACCAAGGACCTGCTCGTCATCGCGATCCTGAAGGGCTCCTTCATCTTCGCGGCCGATCTCATCCGTGCGCTCCACGATGTCGGTCTGGCGCCGGAAGTGGAGTTCATTACGCTCTCGAGCTATGGAGCGGGTACGGTCTCGCAGGGCGTGCGCATCGTCAAGGATATCGACAGCGACGTGAAGGACCGCGATGTGTTGCTGATCGACGATATCCTAGAGTCCGGGCGCACGCTGCTGTTTGCCAAGCAGATGCTGTACGAGCGCGGCGCCAGGAATGTCTCGATAGCGGTGCTCCTGGACAAGAGTGTAAAGCGCAAGGAAGAGCTGGAGGCGGATTACGTCGGCTTCGAATGCCCGGATTATTTCGTGGTGGGCTACGGCATGGACGTCGCCTACGCCTTCCGCGAACTTCCTTTCGTGGGCGTGGTTACCGGAGATGCACTCGGCGAGAGTTAGCAGTCGGCGGTCCGCATATCGTTAACCATCTCGGGAGTGCTGGAGGAGGCTGTTTACTCCTCGAAAAGGAAAGTCTGGTGATTTGCTCCCGTAATGAGACAGAATGGGAGACGTCGAGCGCCATGGCCAAGATCCTGATAACCGAGGACGAGGATTCCCTGCGCATGTTCGTCGCAAGGGCCCTGCGTCTCGACGGACACGAAACCCACGAAGCGGGCGATGGCGCGGAAGGGCTGGAGAAGCTCGGGGAGACCGAGTTCGATCTCTTGCTGTCCGACATCCGCATGCCCGTGATGGATGGTATCGAACTTGTCCATCAGGCGGCGTCGCGTCACCCTGGTCTCAAGATCCTTCTCATGACCGGTTATGCAGAACAGCGGGAGCGCGCCGACGATCTCGCCGAGAAGATAATCGATGTTGTCCAGAAGCCTTTCGCCCTTCCGGAAATCCGGCGGGCCGTGGCGCGCGCACTATCCGAGCAGCCACAGGCGGCCTGACGGGCTAGCGTATTTCCAGCAAACGCTCCAGGTAACGGCGCTCGATCTCACCCGCTGACGGTGCCGGGAACTGTTCCTGAATCGCGGTACCCAGTTTTTCGCGAATGGCCTCCAGAATCCGCCGCGCCTGCTGCACGTCGATCTCGTTTGGCACCTTCACCTGATCGCCGAAGTCGGGACCCTGGGTGGCGCGTGGACGTCCCAGGGGATCCCGGCCGTTCTGGTTGCCTTGGGAGACCTCGCCAGGACCTTCACCCTGACCTTGGCCCTGTCCCTGCTGCATGGCCTGCATCATCTGCTGCATCATGTCTTGGGCGCCCTGACGCAGGGCGTTGAGGGCATTCCCCTGGCCCTGGACAGCCTGTTCGCCTTCGCCCTGGCCGAGGGCCTCGCCGGCATTGCCCATTTCGCGCTCCGCCTCTCCGAAGCCCTCGCCCGGCTGCATTCCGAGCTCCTTGAGACCCTGCTGCAGTTCCTGGAGCTTCTTGCCGAGGCCTTCCTGCTGGGCTTGCAGGTTCTTCAGCGCTTCCCGCAGTTGTTCCGCGGTCATCTGGTCGGTGGTCGATCCTTGTTGCCCCTGCTGGCCGGGCTGGCCCTGTTGTCCCTGCTGCTGCTGCTGCTCGTAGGGCTGCTCTCCCTGCTGCCCAGGGTCGCCGCGCTGCATGCGGTCGCGCAAGGCCTGCTCCAGCTGGAAGGTCTGGTCCATCAGGCGCTGCTGTTCCTGCATGATCTCGCCGAGCTTGTCGATCTGCTGGCGCATCTGGCTGTTCTGCTGCTGCCCCTGCTGGCCTTGCTGCATGCGACCGGCCTGGAGGTTGTTCATCATCTGCTGCAGTTGCGAGAGCATCTGCTGGGCCGCATCGCGATTGCCCGAGCGAGCCAGATTCTCGATCTGGTCCAGCATGTTCTGCAGATCGCGCTGGCGCAGCATGTTCTGGGCCTGCATGTCCTGGGGCGCGCGCGGGCTGTTCTGCAGGCGCTGGGCGAGCTCTGACATGAATTCCTGCATGGCCTGGCGGAGCTCGTCCATGAGCCTGGCGATCTCCTCGTCGCTGGCGCCGTTCTTCAAGGCCTCGTTCAGGGCATTCTGGGTATCGCGAAGGCGTCGCTCAGCCGCGGAAAGATCGCCGTCCTCGATACCGAGTGCGATGTCCCAGAGGTAGTCGGCCGTTTCCTTCAACTGTTCCTCGTCGCGCGCGAGTTCCATGCGGCCATGCGCCGATCGCAGAAGCAGGAAGTGCGACAGGTTCGGGATGGTCTCATCGGGTCGCAGCGTCAGCGCCTCGTTGAGTTCGAGCGCCCGCGGCACCTGCCTGCTATCCAGGGAGAAAACCTGCCGCTGTTCGACGACCGCCGCCGCCAGCGGCTCCGAGAACGGCCGGGCGGGCAGCACCATTTCGTAAGGCTGGCTCCGTCCCGTCTGGCCTGCCCCGTCCGTCGCCAGCAATGTAATCCTCACCCGCTTTCCCGAAAGCGGGTGCTCGGTCAGGTCACGGCTTGTGAGCCCCTTGACCTCTTCCGAGCTACGTCGCGGCAGGTCGAGCGGGAAGGTCGGGAGTGGGTAAAGGGGAGTGGCGTCCGCTTCCGGTGCGTCGACCGGTTCGATCAGTGCCTGCGCTTCGCGAATGCCGTAATCGTCCTTACCCTTGAAGGATATCTCCAGCGCGCCGTTCACGGCGCGACGCGGCTGCTTGTCGAAAGCGATCTCCGGCGGTTGGTCGGGGATGACGTCAAAGGTCCAGGTCTGCCCATTGATTGCGAGTTCACCGCTGCCATCGAGCGTCATCAGGTAGGTCCGCCTTTGCGGAAGCTGGCCTGGTTGGCCGGCGGCCGGAGCGCCTTGCTGCTGCTGTGCCTCGTCCGTTGCCTTCTCCCTCGCGGCGGCGATCTCTTCGCTCACCAGAGCGACGGGTTCCGCTTGTGAGGCAGGTGTGTAGGTTACGACTTCCTGGCCGTCTCCACCGGTCAGGCGGACGGTCAGTTGCGAGTGCTGTGGCAGTGACAGGTCAGTCGTGGCGCCGTTAGCCCCGCCCGTCAGGAAGATTGGCGCACGTCCGGTATAGGAGGGTGGAGTCAACCACGCATCAATCCGCAGGTCGGGGGCAGAGTCGGCTGGCGCAGAGGTTGGCCGAAAGGCGTCTGCGATCGTTCCTGCTCCGTTGGAGAAGGAGAAGCCGAATGCGACGACCAGCAGGAGAGCGGGGACAGCGCGCAAGGCATGGCGGTCGTGACGCGCGATATCGGGCTGTGGCAGGCCTGCATCGAGAGCTGCGATCCGTTCCGCCATGCGGATCTGGTGCTCCTTCCACAGCGCGCGCGCGAAGAGGGTGTCGTGGGAGAGCGCATCATCCTGAACGGCGACCGGCTGGTGCGGCAGGTGGTTTCTCTCCTCCAGCAGGCGGTCGGCATCCGCGGATGCGGGCCAGCGAAGCCGAGCGATAGGCAGCAGTGTAGCGACAAACCCGACGCCGAAGACGACCAGCAGGGCCCAGCGGACCATATCCGGCATGAGGCGGAACAGGCCGAACCATGCGAAGGCGAAGAAGAGCGCAGCGACACCCAGCATAGGCAGGAGGCGCGGCATCAGGCGCTCGACGAAGAGCACGGAGCGAGCGAGGGAGCGCTTCCAGGCCACACGCCGGGCAAGTCCGGGAAGGGCGTCGAAGGCACCTTTGCGGATATTGCTCATGTCAACCGTCTCCTGTGGCGGCGCAAGATGCGGGCGTGCCGAGAGCGACGCTGCCTTCGAACCAAGATAGCGATCTTTATGGCGAAGACGAGAGCGCTCCTGCGGCGAGCGGCAGAAATCCGTCCGCTTCCTGTAATTGTGAACAGGACGAGATAAGGGTCAGGCGAGCCAGGCGGGTATCGAATCCAGGCCGATCAGGTCCTCGTAGCTTCCGCGCGGACGTATCACGTGGAAGTCGCTGCCCCTGACCAGGACTTCCGGAACGAGAAGGCGTGAATTGTAGGTGCCCGCCTGCACGGCGCCATAAGCGCCGGCGGAGCCAACGGCAATCAAGTCCCCGGGCTTCGGCGCCGCCATCTCCCGATCAAGCGCAAGGTAGTCACCCGTCTCGCAGACGGGTCCTACAATATCGCCACGGATTCGTGGCGCGCTGGCCGCGGCCGCAATCACCGGGCGTATCTCGTGATAAGCGTCGTAAAGCGTCGGGCGGATGAGATCGTTCATGGCGCCGTCGACGATGACGAAGGCCTTTTCGCCGCCGTCCTTGACGTAGATGACCTCGGTCACGAGGATGCCGGCATTGCCGACAATGAGCCGGCCGGGCTCGGTGACGATCTTGCAGTCCAGCGAACGCAGCTGTCGCTTCACCGTCTCGGCGTAGGCGTCGGGAAGCGGCGGTGGATCATTGTCGTCCTTGTAAGGAATGCCGAGGCCGCCGCCGATATCGACATGGTCGATCCTGTGGCCGTCGGCGCGTAGCGTATCCACCAGTTCGCGCAGCAGCCGGAAGGCATCCTCGAATGGCTGCAGATCGGTGATCTGGCTGCCGATATGCATATCGATGCCGGTGACGTCTATTCCCGGCAACTGGGCCGCATGCGCATAGACGGCGCGGGCGCGCTCATAAGAAATCCCGAACTTGTTTTCCTTCTTGCCCGTGGAAATCTTCGCATGGGTGCGCGCGTCGACATCGGGGTTGATGCGGAAGGATACATGGGCGCGGGTACCTTTACGCTGCGCCCGCTGGTTCAGGACTTCGAGTTCCGGCTCGGATTCGACGTTGAAGCAGTAGATGCCTGCCTCGAGTGCCAGATCCATTTCCGCCGCGGTCTTGCCGACGCCGGAGAACATGATGCGGCTTGCGGGGATGCCGGCCGCCAGCGCCCGCCGCAGTTCACCTCCGGACACGACGTCAACCCCGGCTCCGAGGCGCGCGAGCGTCTTCAGCACCGCCTGGTTGGAATTCGCCTTCATCGCGTAGCAGACCATCGCGTCGACATCCGCGAACGCCTTGGCGAAGACGGTGTAGTGGCGTTCCAGCGTTGCGGTGGAGTACACGTAGAAGGGGGTGCCGACCGCCTTGGCAATCTCGGGAATCGGCACGTTCTCGGCGTGCAACACGCCATCGATGTAGTGAAAATGGTTCACGGCTGTTGTCGCTCAGAGCAAGGGATCGAGCAGGAAGCGCTTCTCGGGAACCGGCTCCGGCTTGCGGTCGTCTCCCGTCTTGCGGATGTTCTGCTGCTCCACAGGAGTGCTGGGGCGGTCGAGATCACCCTTGCGGCCGCATCCGGAAAGGACGATGCCGGCCACCGCCAGCGTCAGGGCGATGCCGCCGAATTTTTGCACGAGCTTCGACATTCCGTTTCCTTCATCAACCAGCCTGCGCTGGTGTCATAGCGGAGTTCCTGCCGCTTGTGCAGTCACTCTGCGGTCATTTCGATGGCTAGTTGCGAGCGCGCCACCAGGCAATCTGCTTGCGCACTTCCGACGGGGCGGTGCCACCGAAACTGGTGCGGCTTGCGACCGACGCATCGACCGACAGGACATCAAAGACCTTGTCGGTGATGGCATCATGGATGCCCTGTAGTTCCTCCAGCGAAAGCTCTGCGAGGTCGCAGCCCTTCTGCTCGGCAAGCGCAACGGCCCGGCCAGTCACGTGGTGGGCGTCGCGGAACGGCAGGCCCGCCTCGCGCACCAGCCAGTCGGCGAGGTCGGTGGCGGTCGAGTAGCCGGACCCGGCTGCAGCGCGCATGCGGTCGGCGCGGATGGTCATGTCGCGCACCATCCCGGTCATCGCGGCAATCGTGAGTTCCAGGTTTTCTGCGGCATCGAAGACCTGTTCCTTGTCTTCCTGCATGTCCTTGGAGTAGGCGAGCGGCAGGCCCTTCATGACGGTCAGCAGTGCGACGAGCGAACCGTTGATGCGTCCCGTCTTCGCGCGGACCAGTTCGGCCGCATCGGGGTTCTTCTTCTGCGGCATGATAGAGGAGCCGGTCGAGAAGGCGTCCGACAGGCGGATGAAGCCGAACTGCGGCGTCGACCAGATGACGATCTCTTCCGCAAGCCGCGACAGGTGCATCGCGCAGATTGCGGTAACCGACAGGAATTCCAGCGCAAAATCGCGGTCGGACACGGTGTCGATGGAGTTGCGGGTGGGCTCGCGGAAGCCAAGCGCCTCAGCCGTCATGTGCCGGTCGATCGGGAAACCCGTGCCGGCGAGTGCGGCGGCGCCGATCGGGCTTTCGTCCAGGTGTTCGATGGCGTGGCGCACCCGCTGCCGGTCGCGGCCGAACATTTCGACATAGGCCATGCAGTGATGGCCGAAGGTCACCGGCTGCGCCGTCTGCAGGTGGGTGAAGCCGGGCATGACGGTATCGGCGTGCTCGTCGGCACGCTCGAGAAACGCGGCGATCAGGCCGGTCAGCATACGTTCGGTCTTACTCAGTTCTTCCTTCACCCAGAGGCGAAAGTCGAGCGCGACCTGGTCGTTACGGGAGCGCGCCGTGTGGAGCCGTCCGGCGGCTGGGCCAATCAGAGCGGCAAGCCGTGCCTCCACGTTCATGTGGATGTCCTCGAGCTTGCGCGAGAACTCGAACTGGCCGCTCTCGATCTCTGACAGGATCGTGTTCAGCCCTCCGACAATCTTGTCTTTATCTTCGCCGGAAATGATGCCTTTTGCAGCAAGCATGGTCGCATGCGCCATTGAGCCGCGGATGTCCTGGGCGTAGAGCTTCTTGTCGAAGCCGATGGAGGCATTTATCTCCTCCATGATCGCATCCGGGCCGGAGGCGAAGCGACCGCCCCACATCTGGTTGGAGGATACCGCGTCCTTCGTGCCGTCAGCCATGATGCATACGTCCTGGAGTGCTAGATGACGAACAAGAGACCGCTTGGCCTTCCCTCCGCCAGATTGATCGTGATTGCCGCCGTGGCCGGGCTGATTGCCGGCGCCGTGGCGGTATACGTGAGGAACACCGGGTCTGGCAATGGCGAGGTCGCCGCCGACGCTGGCGCGTGCGAGGGCACGGTGGAACTTGCCCGGACGGTCGACGAGTTCGCGCGGGGTGAGGTTGCCGCCATGGCCGCCGCCACATCGCCGCGGCTGATCGACCTCTCGTTCAAGGGGCCTGAGGGGCAGGACCTGAAGACGAGCGATTTTGCAGGCAAGACCGTGCTGCTCAATCTCTGGGCGACGTGGTGCGGCCCGTGCAGGGAGGAGATGCCGGCGCTGAACAATCTGCAGAAGGAGATGGGTGGGGAAGACTTCGAGGTCGTCGCCGTCAACATCGATACGGGCTCAGACGAAAAACCTAAGGCATTCCTGGCAGAAACCCGGGTGGATGCGCTCGGCTATTACCGCGACAGCACGATGGGCGTGTTTAACACCATGAAGAAAGAAGGACTTGCCTTCGGACTTCCCGTCACGCTCATCCTCGACAGGAAGGGCTGCCTCGTCTCCGCCATGAATGGCCCCGCGGTCTGGGACAGCACGGATGCCAAGGCATTGATCACGGCCGCAAAGGGTTCGTGACGCCTCAGCGCGTCGGGATCGGCGTTTCGCCGCGGTAATCGTAGAAGCCGCGGCCGGATTTCCGGCCAAGCCAGCCCGCTTCCACATATTTTACCAGCAGCGGGCAAGGGCGGTACTTGGAATCCGCCAGACCGTCGTGCAGCACCTGCATGATCGACAGGCAAGTGTCGAGCCCGATGAAGTCTGCCAACTGCAACGGCCCCATCGGGTGGTTGGCACCGAGCTTCATGGCCGTGTCGATGGCCTCGACCGAGCCGACGCCTTCATAGAGGGTGTAGATCGCCTCATTGATCATCGGCAGCAGGATGCGGTTGACGATGAAGGCCGGGAAATCCTCGGCGACCGTGATCGTCTTGTCGAGCGTCGAGACGAATTCCTTGGCGGTGGCGAAGGTCGTTTCTTCGGTCGCGATCCCGCGGACCAGCTCCACCAGCTTCATGACCGGAACCGGATTCATGAAATGGATGCCCATGAAACGTTCCGGGCGATCGGTCGCAGAAGCGAGGCGGGTGATGGACAGGGACGACGTATTGGTGGCGAGCAGCGCTTCCGGCTTCAGGATCGGACAAATCTGCGCGTAGATCTTGCGCTTGACGCTTTCGTCCTCGGTAGCCGCCTCGATCACGAGGTCCATCGGTGCCAGGTCGTTGAGATCGGCCGAGCCGCTGATGCGTGACAGCGCCGCCTTGCGATCCTCGTCGGACAGCTTGCTGTTCGTGACCTGCCGGGCAAGGTTGCCGTTGATGGTTGCCAGGCCAGCCTCGATGCGGTCCTGCGAGAGGTCGTAGATGTGCACCTTGTAGCCCGCAATGGCAGCGACATGGGCGATGCCGCATCCCATCTGCCCTGCCCCGATCACACCGACGTTTTGAATACTAGCCAAACCCATGGACCTGCTCCCGAGGCGTCCGGCGGCGCCTGCTTTGATGCCGGCCCCTCGAAGGGCCGGCCTTTCTTATCTTGGCCGACTGGCGTCAGTTCTAGCGTTTTTCGCAGGTGCGAAGCAACGACTAAAGCGACTCCTGGAGTTCCGGCAGAAGTTCGAACAGATCACCTACGAGACCGTAGTCGGCGACCTGGAAGATCGGCGCCTCCTCGTCCTTGTTGATGGCGACGATGACCTTGGAATCCTTCATACCGGCCAGGTGCTGGATCGCTCCGGAAATGCCGGCGGCGATGTAGAGGTCGGGCGCGACGACCTTGCCGGTCTGGCCGACCTGCCAGTCGTTCGGCGCGTAGCCCGCGTCGACTGCCGCACGCGAAGCGCCGACTGCGGCACCCAGCTTGTCGGCAAGCGGAAGGATCACTTCGTTGAACTTGTCGGCCGAGCCGAGGGCGCGGCCGCCCGAAACAATGATCTTCGCGGAGGTCAGTTCCGGACGCTCGGAAGACGCGATCGCGTCGGAGACGAAGCTGGAAAGGCCGGGATTGGCCGCTGCCGAAACCGTCTCGACCGAAGCCGAACCGCCTTCGCCTACAGCCGAGAAGGCTGCGGTGCGCACGGTGATCACCTTTTTTGCATCGGTCGACTGCACCGTCTGGATGGCATTGCCCGCATAGATCGGCCGCTTGAAGGTGTCGGCAGAGACCACTTCGATGATTTCGGAAACCTGCATGACGTCCAGCAGTGCTGCGACCCGTGGCATGACGTTCTTTGCGGACGCCGTTGCCGGGGCAATGATGGTGTCGTAGCTGCCCGCCAGCGACACGATCAGGTCGGCCAGCGGTTCGGCCAGGTTATTGGCAAGGTCTCCGCTGTCAGCGAGCAGGACCTTAGAGACGCCGTCGAGCTTGGCGGCCGCATCGGCGGCAGCCTGTGCGCCGGAGCCGGCGACGAGGACGTGGATGTCCCCACCGATCGACTTCGCCGCGGTCAATGCCTTGGCGGTCTGATCGGAAACGCTGCTGTTGTCGTGTTCTGCCAGAAGAAGAATGGCCATGTCTTTGTCTCCCTGTTCTTCCGACTTAAAGCACGCCGGCTTCGGTCTTGAGCTTCTCGACGAGCTCGGCAACGGTCTTCACCTTGATGCCGGCCTTGCGGCCGCCCGGCTCCTCGGTCTTCAGCACCTTGAGGCGCTGCGCCGTGTCGACGCCGAAATCGGAAGGCGTCTTCTTGTCGAGCGGCTTCTTCTTTGCCTTCATGATGTTCGGCAGCGATGCATAGCGCGGCTCGTTGAGGCGAAGGTCCGTAGTCACGATTGCCGGCAGCTTCACGTCGATCGTCTGCAGCCCGCCGTCGACTTCGCGCGTTACCTTGGCGGATCCCTCGGCAAGCTCGACCTTGGATGCGAAGGTCGCCTGGCCGCACTTCAGGAGGGCGGCGAGCATCTGGCCGGTCTGGTTGCTGTCATCGTCGATCGCCTGCTTGCCCATGATGACGAGGCCAGGAGCTTCCGCTTCGGCGACACCCTTGAGGATCTTGGCAACAGCCAGCGGCTCGACCGTGTCGTCCGTCTCCACCAGGATTGCCCGATCGGCACCCATGGCGAGCCCGGTGCGGAGGGTTTCTTCGGCCTTGGCGGGACCGATGGAGACGACCACCACTTCCTCGGCCTTGCCCGCTTCCTTCAGGCGCAGGGCTTCCTCGACCGCGATCTCGTCGAACGGGTTCATCGACATCTTGACGTTCGCGAGCTCAACGCCGGTGCCATCAGGCTTGACGCGGATCTTGACGTTATAGTCGACCACTCGCTTCACAGGTACCAGGATCTTCATGGGGTCCTTCCTTGACTTATGGAGCCGCTCGAATGCAGCCTCTCCCGTTCGTCCTCTAGTCAGTGGGCGACATGGATACCCATTTTTGGCGCGATTACAACGTGGTTTTGGGCCGCGACGCGTGCGCTTTGATCATACCGCTATGACTGCCGTCTATGGTTGGCGCGGACCGACAACAGGTACGGTGGCGCGGGTTTCGACCGCCTTGGGAATGACGATCTGGCGATCGAAGAGCGGCATGCCCTTCCGTCGCATGAAGAGGATGAGGATTGCTCCTGCCAGGATCCCGCCGACATGGGCGCCCCAGGACACCATGCCGTCTAGGTCGAGCGCCAGCATGGCGAACTGCTGCAGCAGCCAGAGCGTCAGCGGAATGAAAGCTGGAAACGGAAGCGGTATGCGGAACAGTACCAGCACCCAGAGCCGAACGCGCGGATGCAGGATGAAATAGGCGGCGACGACGCCGGATATGGCCCCGGACGCGCCGATCAGCGGACCCTCCGATGCCGGAGCGATCACCGCATGCAGCATTGCCCCGGCCGCAGCACAGAGGAGATAGAAGACCAGGAACCGGACATGTCCGAGCGCATCCTCGACGTTATCGCCGAAGACCCACAGGAAGACCATGTTCGAGGCCAAGTGCCAGAAGTCCAGGTGGATGAAAGCATAGGTGACGTAGGTCAGGCCCGTCGGAACCAGGACAAGCTCGGGATCGAGGTAGGCTTGATCGGAGGCGACGGCGGGGATGAAGCCGAGGCCGAGCGCCGCCAATTCACCTATCATCTCCGGCGTTAATGCAGTGAAGGCCCAGACTGCGACATTGGTGAGGATCAGCGCGATCGTCACATACTGGGCGCGGATGTGCTTCAGCGTGTTGGCATCATGGATCGGGATGAACATGGATGCCGCTTGCCTCTCGTTACCGATTCTTCCCCGGTACCCACAGCACATCGACCTTGCCGTCATCATTGGCGTGGCGGGCGGCGACGAACAGGAAGTCGGAGAGCCGGTTGATGTATTGCAGCGCCGGTTCGGCGACGGTCTCTCGCCGCGACAGCTCCACCATCAGTCTTTCGGCACGCCGGGACACGGTTCGGGCCAAATGCAGGGCGGCCGCAGCCGGAGATCCGCCCGGCAGGACAAAGGAGCGTAGCGGTTCGATCACCGCGTTCAGCTCATCGATTTCGCTTTCTATCCGCGTCACCTGGGCCGGTACGACGCGCAGAGGCTCGTATTCAGGGTTCTCCTCGACCTCCGGGTTGGCGAGGTCCGCGCCCAGGTCGAAGAGGTCGTTCTGGATGCGCGCCAGCATTGGATCGAGCTTCTGCATGCCGGACGTATGGAGACGCGCCATGCCGATGACCGAATTCGTTTCGTCCACCGTGCCATAGGCTTCGACGCGCAGGTCGTGCTTGTCCCGCCGCGGGCCGCTGACCAGCGAAGTCATGCCCTTGTCGCCGGTGCGGGTGTAGATCCTGTTGATCCTGACCATTTCTATCGCCCGCCGCCGGTAATCCAGAGGGTGAGCATGATGAGCACGATGGCGACCGCCTGGAGCATAAGCCGCAACTGCATCAGCTTGTTCGACTTGTTGGCATCGGTTCCCTTCATCATGTTGAACAGCCCGCGGATCAGGACGAGGACAACAAGGCCCATCACGATGACGGTGAGGATGGTGGTGAATGTGGACATTCGAGATGTAGACCTTTTTGTTGTCAGTCCAGCCGGCGCATCAGGCGGTAGAAGAGATCGGCCGGGAGGAGCCGCTTGAGCAAGGCTCCCTGCTTGGCGGGTGTCGTGACCAGATAATGTGGTTTGGGGCGGGATGCGGTCAAGGCATGCGTCAAGACGTCGTAGACCGCTTCGGGACCGAGCCTGTGTCGGTTTTTGGCACCCGTGCCACTCAGGCGGGCGAGCTGGCGCTTGTATTCGGCCGAATGCGCCGAGTTCTCCAGGTCGACATGTTCCTCGATCTTCGCCAGCGCATTGGCCGTGAAGCGCGAGGCGATCGGCCCGGGTTCGATCAGGCTGACGTGGATGCCACTGCCTTCGAGTTCCATCCGCAGGGTCACTGTCAGGCCCTCAAGCGCATACTTTGAGGCGGTATAGGCGCCGCGGTAGCGATAGGGCAGAAGCCCGAGAATGGAGGAGCAATTGACGATCCGCCCATGGCCCTGTCGGCGCATGAGCGGAATGACCTTGCGGGTCAGGTCGTGCCAGCCGAACAGGTTGGTCTCGAATTGCTCGCGAAGGACATGGGTCGCGAGATCCTCGACGGCGCCGGGCTGCCCGTAGGCGCCGTTGTTGAAGAGGGCGTCGATCTGGTCGCCGGTGCGCTGCCGCACGACCTCTACCATCGCCGCGATCGTCTCCGGCTTCGTGTAGTCCATCAGCAGCGCTTCAATGCCGTCCGCCTCAAGGGAGGCAAGATCCTCCGTCTTGCGGACCGTAGCAAAGACCTGCCAGCCGTCCCGCTTGAGGGCGCGGGCGCAATGGGCGCCGATGCCCGAAGAGCAGCCGGTAATGATGATCGATCTCTGATGCGGCATGAAAGGGTCCTGTACAAGGTGCCCGTGCATCCCATATTTCGGGTGCAGTGACAACGGAGCCGACCTTGGCCGAGAAGAAGAGCAGGATCCGCGGGCTGGGGCTCGCCTGGAAGGTCGCCTATGATGCCTATTGCCACTTCAACGAAGACGATGGCTGGGCCATGGCGAGCCATGTCGCACTGTCCGGCCTGCTTGCCCTGTTTCCCTTCCTGATCTTCGGCACCGCGCTTGCCGGATTCCTCGGCGCAGACACGTTTTCCGAAACCGCCGTGCATCTGCTCTTCGACACCTGGCCCCAGGACATTGCCGATCCCCTGTCGCGGGAGATCGAGCAGGTACTGACGATCCCGCGCGGAGGGCTTCTCACGCTGTCGGTGCTTGCGGCCGCCTACTTCGCGTCCAATGGCGTCGAAGCCTTGCGGGTGTCGCTGAACCGCGCTTATCGGGTCAGCGAGACGCGGGCCTGGTACATAACGCGTCTCGCAAGTCTCGGCTACGTCATCGCGGCCGTCATCATCTTTGCGGTCATCAGCACCCTGCTTGTGGCGGTGCCCGTTGCCCTCCACTATGGAGAACGCTTCTTTCCCTGGCTGCAGGATCTCCTTCGCGCCGCATCCGATTGGGGGCTCTACGGTACCGTTCTGGTCCTGATGGGCGGCCTCATCCTGTCGCACAAATGGTTGCCGGACGGGCACCGGCGGATCATCGACGTGCTGCCCGGTGTCGTGGTGACGCTCGTCCTTTGGACGATCGGCGCGCTGATATTCGCGTCCTACCTGGCCACGTTCGCAAACTACGCGGCGACCTACGCGGGTCTGGCGTCCGTCATGATCGTGCTCGTCTTCCTCTACATGGTGGGCGTGATCTTCATGCTGGGCGCAGAGATCAATGCGGCGCTCATGAAATATCGCGTCTATTCCGTGGTCGTGCATGCGCGCCGCAGGCGCAACAACCGAGACAGCCGGATCAAGGATGCCTCAGAGCCCGATCCGTCGGCGAATGTCGGCGGGTGAGGCGCCGGCGGCCCTGAGTGCCGCGAGCCCCGTCGACTGCTCGCTCTTCGAGAGCTTCCGGCCATCCGGCCCGAGGATCAGCCGGTGGTGGTGATAGACCGGCTCGGGAAGACCCAGCAGTTCCTGCAGCAGCCGATGTACCGAGGTTGCATGGTAGAGGTCGACGCCGCGGACCACGTGAGTGATCCCCTGCAGTGCATCGTCCACCACCACCGAGAGATGATAGCTCGACGGCGCATCCGAACGAGACAGGATGACGTCACCCCAGGCCGCAGGGTCCGCCTGCATTTCCTCTTCGCAGCCTTCTCCCGTCTCCCGCCATGTGAGCGGACGGGCGACCCTTGCCAGCGCCCCTGCCATGTCGAGACGCCATGCGTGCCGGCTGCCTTCCGCCAGCAGGCGCCGACGCTCCGTCTCGCTCCTCTTACGGTCGGCGTCCGGATAAAGCGGCGATCCGTCCGGGTCGCGAGGCCATACCTCACCGGCCGCCTCATGCGCGGCAACGGCGGATTTCACGTCGCCGCGGGTCATGAAGGCGGGGTAGACAAGCTCCATCTCCCTCAGCCGATCCAGCGCCGCGCCATAGTCGCCAAAATGCTCCGACTGGCGGCGGACCGGTTGCTCCCATCGAAGTCCCAGCCAGGCGAGGTCCCTGTAGATGGCTTCCTCATGATCCGGCGTGCAACGGGCGAGGTCGATATCCTCGATGCGCAGCAGAAAGCGCCCGCCGACCGCCTGCGCCATCTCATGGTTGAGAATGGCGGAGAGCGCATGGCCGAGATGCAGGGGGCCGTTCGGGCTGGGCGCAAAACGGAAGACGGGTCTTTGACCGGGTGGTGCGAGCATGGTTTCTTCTGGCATGAAATCGGTGGCGGGACCACAGGGACAAAACATGTGCATCATCCGCAACGAAAGCGACATCCAGGTCGGCCTTGCGGCGCTGGCGTCACTCGACCCGCGGCTGGTGCCGGTGATCGAGGCTGCCGGTCCCGTGCCGCTGAGGTTGGTGGAGGCAGGCTTTGCCGGGCTAGCCTTCATCATCGTCTCGCAGGTGGTCTCGAAAGCGAGCGCCGCGGCGATCTGGAACCGCATCCGCGCGGCGGGACCAACCACGGCCGAAACCTATCTTGGCCATCAGCCGGCAACGATTGCGTCCTTCGGCTTGTCGCGCGCCAAGGCAGCCACGCTCGCACATGTTGCCCGAGCTGTGGCCAATGGTGAGGTAGACCTGGAAGAAGTCGCGCGGATGGAGCCCGCCGCTGCGATGGCGAAGCTGACGGCGCTTTACGGGGTGGGGCCATGGACGGCCGAAGTCTATCTGATGTTCTGCGGCGGCCATCCAGATATATTTCCGTCAGGCGATGTCGCCTTGCAGGCTGCTGCCGCCCATGCTTTCGGCCTGCCGGGAAGGCCATCCGCCCGGTCGCTCGCGGGGATGGCGGAGGTTTGGCAGCCATGGCGTTCGGTCGCGGCCCGACTTCTATGGGCCTACTATTCCGCCAGCATCCGCAAAGATGTGGCCCCAGTTGCGGGGTAACTACTGCCCACCACTGTTATTTCTGCTTCACAATTCTGTGGCAACGGACCTAATATAAAACTGCGGATGCCGAATCGGTAAGGAGTACCCCTTGACGATTGCAGTCTCTCCCCAGGCCTTGCCGGCGCTCGTCCTGAACGCCGACTACCGGCCGCTGAGTTACTATCCCTTGTCGCTGTGGTCCTGGCAGGACGCGATCAAGGCCGTATTCCTGGACCGTGTGAACATCATCGCCGAATACGAACAATCCGTCTCGTCGCCCAGCTTTTCCATGCGCCTGCCGAGCGTCGTCAGCCTCAAGACCTACGTGCAGCCCACTCGCCACCCGGCCTTCACCCGGTTCAACGTCTTCCTGCGCGATCGCTTCGAGTGCCAGTACTGCGGTTCCCGCGACGAGTTGACCTTCGACCACGTTATCCCGCGGGCACATGGCGGGCAGACGACGTGGGAGAACGTCGTGGCTGCCTGTTCTCCCTGCAATCTTCGCAAGGGTAGCAAGCTGCCGAAGCAGGCCGGCATGTTCCCACACCAGAAGCCTTATCCGCCGACGGTGCAGGACCTTCACAACAATGGCCGGCTCTTCCCGCCGAACTACCTGCACGAAAGCTGGATGGACTATCTCTACTGGGATACCGAACTGCAGCCTTGAAGCCGTTCAGGCCGTCTTCTCCGACGCGCCGAGGAAGGCGACGGCAGCCAGCATCACGCTCGCAATCACGTTCCAGCCGGCGAACGACAGACCAAGTACCCGCAGCGATGCCTGCGTGCAGGATGGGCCGTGAAAGGCGTTCAGATCGTCCAGGAGGCTGCCGGCATTGGTTGTGATGCCGGGCGAACTGGTGGCGCAGGTGGCCGGACCCTCCCAGAACCCCCACTCGACGCCCGCGTGATATACGCCCATGCCAGCACCCACGATCATCATCACACCGATGAGCGCGAGCAGGCTGCGGGTAACCCATGGGGGTGCACGGAAGCTGGCGGCGATGATCGCAGCGATACCGACCGGGATTCCATAGTAGTAGGGGTCGCGCTGCAGCAGGCAGAGCGCGCAGGGGATGTAGCCGCCGATGTGCTCGAAGGCGAGCGCTCCGCCAACGGTCGCCACCATGCCAAGGGTCACCGCGGAAGCGTAGATCAAGGGGCGGGAAAGGGCGGGGGAGCGGGTTTCAGATGGCATGCACATCTCCGGGCCGGAGGCCGATCAGGGTCGTTGCTCATTAGAACATCGGACCGGACGACGCAATTGTCCCGAGTCGAGCACGAAGACGACCCTCACACATCTGCGTGAGACGCGGCTCTGGATGTCAGGGAGGATGGTGCCCCGTGCCGGAATCGAACCAGCACTCCTTTCGGAACCTGATTTTGAGTCAGGCGCGTCTACCAATTCCGCCAACGGGGCACGGAAGGTATGGAATGGCCTCTATCATGGGCGCGCGCTGCTGCGCAAGTGAGGAGGTAGCCGGCAGCTCGGAGGCTTCTGCGTGCTTCCGGCACAGAAGTCCATCCGACAGTGACCCAGCGTTAATGATCACGGCAAAGCGGAGGGCTCCCGGGAAACCTTCTCCATGCAACGGCGGTTCCGTACATGCCCGCGATGGTTGCGGGTCTCGTATGGAGGAATGGCCATGAATGTTAGGAGAAGCATGCTTCTCGTCTCCGCTTGCCTGCTCTTGCCGGCTCTCGGGCCGGCGGGTGCGCAGGAAGCGGGAGTGTCGGTAGGTGGCGTCAGCGTCGGCGTCGATACCAGCGACGGCCTCGGAGTCGGGGCTTCGGTCGGCGGTAGCAACGGCGTGGACGCAAGCGCGAATGTCGGAGGGAGTAGCCTCGCCGATGTGGATGCGTCCTTGGGCGGCACCGATGGCGTGAATGCGAGTATCGGTGCGGATATCAGCGATGGTGTCGATGTCGATGCAACCGCCTCGATCGGAGGCTCGAACGGGGTCAATGCCGGTGCCGGGGTGCGGGCCGGCGGAGGTTCGGGCGTCGGGGCCGATGTTGAACTCGGAATCGGTGGCGCCGGCGCGGGTGTGGGCGGGCCGGGTGCGGGTGGGCCGGGCGTCGGAGGTACCGAGCCCGACCTCACCCCGGCGCAACGTGAGGCCTTCAACGCCATGTCCGAAGACGAGCAGCGCCGGCTGCTCAACCGTTGCGATGACCTGCTCTCGAGCGGCACCGACGCCGAACTGGCGGCCTTGTGCCGGATGCTGCGGATGACCGCGCAGCGTTAGGCTGCGATACGCATGATGATGGGCCAAGGGGGCAGGCACGGCTGCTCCTTGTGGCCGCGGCCTGCTGGTGCTAGCAGATTGCAACGCTGAAAACGCGACACAGGCCATGCTGCTTCCAAACGCTCAATCTTCCTACGACGAAATCCTTCGCAGTTTTGAGTGGCGCATCCCGACCAGGTTCAACATTGGCCATATGGTTTGCGATGCGTGGGCGGAAAAGGAGCCGGCGCGCATCTGTCTGCAGCACTTCAGTCCCGATGGGCAGCACCTCACCATGACCTATGGCGAGCTTCGCGAAAAGTCCTCTGCGCTCGCAAACGGATTGCGGTCCCTCGGGATACGCCGCGGCGACCGGGTGGCGCTTCTAATGCCGCAGGGCTTCGATACGGTCGTTGCCCACGTGGCGATCTACAAGCTCGGCGCGATCGCATTGCCATTGGCGCTGCTGTTCGGGGAAGATGCCCTGGAGTATCGGCTGCGTGCGTCGGAAGCAGTGGCAATCGTGACCAACGAATTCGGCCTGCCGCGCTTGCAGGCAATCCGCGCGAGGCTGCCGGCTCTGCGGCATCTCGTCGTCGCGGGAGGGGCCGTCGCCAGGGATGGTGTGCTGGCGTTCAATGATCTGCTGGATCAGCATCCATCGCGGTTCGAGGTCGCGGCGACCGGCCCTGACGACCCCGCACTGATGATCTTCACGTCCGGCACCACCGGACCGCCCAAGGCGGCGCTCCATGGCCATCGAGTGCTGGCCGGCCACATTCCCGGTTTCCAACTGGGACATGAGTTTGCCCCACAGGAGGGGGATCGCATCTGGACACCCGCCGACTGGGCCTGGGCCGGCGGCCTGTTGAACGTGCTCCTTCCGGCGCTGATGCTTGGCATACCGGTGGTCTCCTCGCCGGCGCAGAAGTTCGACCCTGACATGGCCTTCCGCATCATCGCCGAGATGGATGTCCGCAACGCCTTCATTCCGCCGACCGCGCTTCGCCTGATGAAGTCTGTCGCCGAACCGCGGTCCCGTTACGAGCTGCACCTGCGAACGATTACCTCGGCGGGCGAGGCACTCGGACGAGAGACCTATGAGTGGGCCCGCAACGTCCTCCGCGTCACCGTCAACGAGCTCTATGGCCAGACAGAGTGCAACTTCGTTCTCGGTTCCTGTGCTGCACTCGGCGTGACCAAGGCGGGTGCTATCGGGAGGAGCGTGCCGGGGCATGACGTGGCCGTCCTTGATGAACGAGGTCTTGAAGTCGCGGATGGTGTCGAAGGCGAGATCGCCGTCAGGGCGCCCGACCCGGTGATGTTCCTCGGCTACTGGGACGATCCGGCTGCGACGGAGGCAAAGGTTAGGAACGGTTGGCTACTGACGGGCGACATAGGGCGCCGGGACGCAGAAGGCTTCGTGGAGTTCGTCGGGCGGGACGACGACGTGATCACCTCGGCCGGCTACCGGATCGGCCCGGGGGAAATCGAGGATTGTCTCAGCGGCCACCCCGCCGTCCGACTCGCTGCCGTGATCGGCAAACCGGATCCGCTGCGCACGGAGATCGTCAAGGCCTATGTCGTCCTTCGCGAGGGGCACGAGCGTAGCGAACGCCTCGCGGCCGAGCTTCGCGACTGGGTCAAGCACCGGCTGTCGATGCATGAGTACCCCCGGGAGGTGGACTTCGTCGACGATCTGCCGCTGACGACGAGCGGCAAGGTGATCCGCCGGATGCTGCGCCTGCGTGCGGCAGCGGAATGAACCTTATTCAGGTCGCCTGGCGATCGACAGGATCTTCTGCCGCAGCAGACGTGCCATGTTTCGCGTGCTCCGGTACATGTGGAGCTGGGCCGCGACTTGCCGGACATCCTTGTCGGCATTATGCGTCAGGCCGATCACAAGCGTCCCCATCTCCTCGCGCTCCTCCCACATCCGGCTCATGATGGAGTGGTCGGCGGTCGCGCAGGAATCGGTACGCAGGATATTGGCGTCATCGAGGTGCCATTCGGTCAGCTTCATCATGAGCAGCTTGCCGGGGGACCATGCGGCAAATTCCTCGTCGTAAGTCGTCTTCCAGGTATAGGCTTCGCCGGCCATGACGAAGACGATGAGGGAGGCGATCGCGCGGCCGTCGAGGTCGAGCGTATGGATGCGGACGGCATCGATTTCGGCGAGATTGGTGATGGCTTCCCGGGCAAAGGCAGCGCGGTAGCGGTCGTTGATGAGGGCGGAGCGCTTGCGCCCCTTCCATCCTGCTGCCTCCAGCGCCAGGAATTCCTCCATGCGGAGCCGGACCTCTTCCGGTTGACGGGCGACTGTATAATCCAGCTGCCCGTGCTCGGCGAGCCGGCGCCATTGGCGCTGCATTTCCCTGTAATGGTGAGGAGAAACCGCCCGCTTGATGTATGTCTCCGGAGCATCGAGGCTTTCCAGCATGGGACGTGTGCCGGGTTCAGCAAGCGTCACCGGCAGGTCGCGACCCACCGCAACGGCGCGCGCCAGCTGGGCGAAGCGTCCGTTGACGCGGATCTGGGGCAGGACAAGCACTGAAGGAAGCTGCATGTCCGGTCGCGAAAGACCGTCCAGAAGGTTGTCGATCGTCTCTGCTGCACCCTCTGCATCGACCAGCGGCGTTCCCAGAGGTCCGAAAGGGTTCGCCCATGCTCGGGTGATCGCAGGCCCGATCGAGAAGCCGGGTTTTTCGATCGTGAAGGGCATCAGCAGCCGCATGCGGCTGTGCCCCTCGTTCTCGTCGCGGATCACTGCGAATCGGACCTGCTTGTCCTCTATCCGTGGCATTGCAGGCGCCAGCAGACGGGCGCTGAAGAAGATGTTGGGTTCCATTACCCGGTTGGAAAGGAATTCGAGCTCCTGCTGGAGGTCGTAGCCTAGCGAGGCGGGGTAGATGCAGAGTTCCCGTCCCAGGCGTCCTACTTCGATCTGTTGGTCGGCATGGGGCCGTTCTGCCTGCAGCTCCGGCAGTAGGGGTGGTGTCCAGAGAGGAGCTGCGGGATCCATGGGCCGGCGGCTGTCGGGGGAGGGGGCCATGGTCATTCGGCCTTTGCTGCAGTTGGAATTGGGTCGGCGAAGGCAAACATGGCGATGCCGAGGCTTCGGCGAAGCGCTACGTGCAGCAGGATCGCCTCGATTGCCATGGCGCAGGCGGTCGCGGTCGCCGCGCCGTTCAGCCCGAAACGAGGGATGAGCATGATGTTCATCAGAATGTTTGCGCCCAGCACGATCGCGTAGAGAACCACGCAGAGGTTCTGACGGCCGGCCATGCTGAGCAGCACTTCGGCGGGGCCGACCAGCGACTTGGCGAGGATGCCCGCAAAGAGGATCGGGAGCAGCCAGTAGCCAATCGTGAAGGCCGGGCCGAAGAGGGCGAGCAGGTGTTCGCCGACCAGCAGGATGGCCGAGCCCAGCAGGAGAGCGGGCCAAAAGCTCCAGCGTGCGGCCTGTCCGGCGAATGCCCTCAGTTCCGAGGTCTCGCCGCTCGCAAGTATGGCGGAGAACCTCGGGCCAGCCGCAGCCTTGACGGCGAAGGCGACGAACTGGACGAGCACGATCGTCTTCGTCGCAGCAAAGTAGACCGCCACCTGGTCGGGGGGCAGGTAGAGACCGACCACCACCACATCAGCATTGGTCAGGAGGAAGCCGATCCCGTCAATCAGGAAGATCGGCAAGGAATAGGCGAGCCAGGCGCGTGGGTTGAGACGAAGCGGACCATCGCCGAAGGCGCGCCGCAGCCGTTGGCGCAGGCGCATGTACTGGATCAGCGTCGTGACATAGGTTGCGGCAAGAGCGGCTTCCATCGCAGTCACCGCCGTGTCGGGCGCGCCGAGCCAGACGGCGCCGACCATGAAGAGCAGGATCAGGGTCGGACGGATCAGGAAGGTCGGCGTCAGGGCCGTCACCGTCCAGCCGCTTGCCCGTGCGGTGCCGTCGAGGACATCGCCAAGCGCGATCATCGGCAGCGTGAAGAGCGCCAGGAACAGAGGCGCCAGCCAGTAGGCTTCGAAAGAGTCAGCGAAGAGGCGCAGAAAGATAAACCCCAGTGCCGCAAGCACGCTTGCTGAGAGCATCGCAAAAATGCGCGCCGTGACATGAAGGCCGCGGGCAGAGGCGAGATCACCGTCCGCCTGGTGCTGCGGCAGGAAGCGGATGACGGATGTATGGAAGCCGAGGCAGGAGAGGTTTCCTGCCAGAACGACGATCACCCAGACGAAGGCGAAGATGCCGTATTCGAACTCCCCCATCAGGCGGGCAAGGATGATCTGGGAAACGAAGGCGATGGCTGCACTGACGACGCGAATTGCGAAGGCGACGAGAGCCTGCCGCTGGGCACGGGCCGTCTCGCCGTCCAGGGTATTCGCCTCGATTGTCCGGTCGAGCACAGGCCTTAGCCTGGAGCGCAGGCCGCGGGGCAGATATCTCTCCGCTGTCTCGAGAACCGCCATGATCGGCACGCACTACTCACATGAACTCAATACCGGGTAGCCCAGTCTTGCCACGACAGGGTTAACAATCCTTTGGAGCAGACTGGAGCACACGCGAAAATGCCGCCCGGAGGCGGCATCCCGATGTGTTGCTGACGGAGCTCAGGCCTGCTCGAAGGCGCCGTGGCAGTGCTTGTATTTCTTGCCGGAACCGCAGGGGCATGCCTCGTTGCGGCCCACCTTGCCCCAGGTCTCGGGGTCGGCAGGATCGCGATCATCGGGTGGCACCTGCAGGCCAGAGTCGTTACCGCCTGCGAAGTCGTCATCGCCTGTCGAAGCGTCGATATGATGGGGTTCCATGACCGGGGGCGGCTCTGGCGAAGGCTGGGCCTCGCGCACGAGCTCGACGCGCATCATCTGCGCCGTCACGGCTTCGCGCAGGTTGGCAAGCAAGGCCTGGAAGAGTTCGAACGCCTCCGACTTGTATTCCTGCAGCGGATCGCGCTGGGCGTAACCGCGGAAGCCGACGACGGATCGCAGGTGGTCAAGGTTGACGATATGCTCGCGCCACAAGTTGTCGAGTGTCTGAAGCACGATGGATCGCTCGACATAGGTCATGATGTCGGCACCGAAGCGTTCGGTACGGTCGGCAACCGCCTTGTCGGCAGCTTCTGTGATCCTCTCGCGGATATCGTCCTCGCCGATGCCTTCTTCCGCCGCCCAGTCGGCGATGGGGAGGTCAAGGTTCAGCAGGCGCTGGACGTCGTTGTTCAGCCCCGCCACATCCCATTGCTCGGCATAGGCACGTTCCGGAATATGCTTGGCGACCATCACCTCGATCACCTCGTTGCGCATGTCGGCAACGATCTCCTTTAGGTCGTCGGCATTGGCATCCATCAGTTCGATGCGCTGCTCGAAGATCACCTTGCGCTGGTCGTTGGTGACGTCGTCGTATTTCAGGAGGTTCTTGCGGATGTCGAAGTTGCGGGCCTCGACCTTGCGCTGCGCTCGCTCCAGCGCCTTGTTGATCCATGGGTGGACGATGGCCTCGCCTTCCTTCAGTCCGAGCTTCTGCAGCATTCCGTCCATGCGGTCGGAGCCAAAGATGCGCATCAGGTCGTCCTGCAGCGACAGGTAGAACTTGGAGCGACCGGGGTCGCCCTGGCGCCCGGAACGGCCACGAAGCTGGTTATCGATGCGGCGGCTTTCGTGCCGCTCGGTGGCGATGACGTAGAGACCGCCGGCGTCAAGAGCCTTCTGCTTCAGCGCTGCGATTTCCGCCTTGATGGCGTCGGCCTTGGCGTCTCGCTCCGGACCTTGCTCCATTTCGGCCAGCTCGTGCTCCAGACGCATGTCGAGGTTACCGCCAAGCTGGATGTCGGTACCGCGGCCGGCCATGTTGGTGGCGATGGTGACGGCGCCAGGAACGCCGGCCTGGGAAACGATATAGGCTTCCTGCTCATGGTAGCGGGCGTTCAGGACCTTGAAGTCCTTGAAGCCGGACTGGCTCAGCATCGTGGCCAGAAGCTCGGACTTCTCGATGGAGGTCGTGCCGACCAGGACCGGCTGGCCACGTTCGTGGGCGGCCTTGATCTCGGCAATGATTGCCTTGAACTTCTCCTCGAAGGTCCGGTAGACCTCGTCGTCCTCGTCGATGCGCTGGATCGGCAGGTTGGTGGGAACCTCGACGACTTCAAGCCGGTAAATGTTGCTGAACTCTTCCGCTTCCGTCGCAGCCGTACCGGTCATGCCGGCGAGCTTTTCGTACATGCGGAAGTAGTTCTGGAAGGTGATCGAGGAGAGCGTCTGGTTCTCCGGCTGGATCTGCACCTTTTCCTTGGCTTCAAGCGCCTGGTGCTGGCCTTCCGAATAGCGGCGGCCCGGCATCATGCGGCCGGTGAATTCGTCGATGATGACGATCTCGCCGTTGCGGACGATGTAGTCTTTGTCGCGGGTGAAGAGCTTGTGGGCCTTCAATGCGTTGTTGATGTGGTGGACGATCGCGACATTCTCGACGTCGTAGAGGCTTTCGCCTTTCAGGAGACCAGCTTCGCGCAGCAGGTTCTCCAGCTTTTCCGTCCCGGCCTCGGAGAAGTTTGCCGAACGCTGCTTCTCATCGATCTCGTAGTCGCTTTCGTCCAGCATCGGAATGAAGGCGTCGATCGTGTTGTAGAGTTCGGAGCGGTCGTCCAGCGGGCCGGAGATGATCAGCGGCGTACGCGCTTCGTCGACGAGGATGGAGTCCACTTCGTCGACGATGGCATAGTTGTGGCCGCGCTGAACCATCTGGCCGCGGTCATACTTCATGTTGTCGCGCAGATAGTCGAAGCCGAGCTCGTTGTTCGTCGCATAGGTGATGTCGCAGGCATATGCCGCGCGGCGCTCCTCGTCGGAGAGTCCGTGGACGATCACGCCGGTGGTGAGGCCGAGGAAACCGTAGAGGCGTCCCATGGTCGCGGCGTCGCGGCGGGCGAGGTAGTCGTTGACGGTGACGACATGGACGCCCTTGCCGGCCAGCGCGTTCAGGTAGACGGCAAGCGTCGCCACCAGCGTCTTGCCTTCACCCGTCTTCATCTCGGCGATCGCGCCGTCGTGAAGGATCATCGCCCCCGTCAGCTGGACGTCGAAGGGTCGCATGCCGAGCACCCGGCGAGAAGCTTCGCGAACCACCGCAAATGCCGGCGTGAGGAGGTCATCAAGGCTTTTGCCTGCCGCGAGCTGTTCGCGGAACTCGGCCGTCTTGGCCGCCAGTTCTGCATCAGAGAGAGCCTTCGTCTTCTCCTCGAGGGCGTTGACAGCATCGACGCGGGACTTGTAGGAGCGGACGCGGCGCTCGTTTGCCGAGCCGAAGAATTTGCGGGCCAATCCGCCGAAGCTGACCATTCGAATGGTCCTTTCTGGTTAAACGTACTTGTGATCGCAGGCCGGCCTACGGCTCTGCAGAACCGTCAAAATCGCCCGCTACGCCCGGAAACCCATCTGGACGCAAAGTTGCGTGACAGATAAGAGGGGGTCGATTTGATGTCAACGGTAACGGCCGATACACAAAGGCCACATTCCGATGTTTGTGAACGCTTTCCGGCCGGCTTCGGGCTATATCGAGACCGGCAATCATTCTTGAAAGGTGACTTGATGCTGCGCCATAAACTTCTCGCCACGGCTGCCCTTGCTGTCGGGCTTTCCTTCGGTGCCTCCGCCTTCGCGCAGGAAGAGGCCGTCGTCGCCAAGGTTGGCGACCTGGAGATCCTTCAGTCCGAGCTCGACCTGGCCGTGGCCAACCTCGATCCGCAGCTCCAGCAGCTTCCGGACGAGCAGAAGCGCGTGGCTGCCCTGTCGGGCGCGATCGACGTGAAACTTCTCGCACAAAGCGCCGCCGAGGAGGGGCTTGCCGAGACGGAAGATTTCCAGAAGCGGATGGAGTACA
This sequence comes from Pseudorhizobium banfieldiae, assembly GCF_000967425.1. Taxonomy (NCBI): domain Bacteria; kingdom Pseudomonadati; phylum Pseudomonadota; class Alphaproteobacteria; order Hyphomicrobiales; family Rhizobiaceae; genus Pseudorhizobium; species Pseudorhizobium banfieldiae. The sequence continues at coordinate 3,318,222 of NZ_FO082820.1, read as the reverse complement.
TCAAGGATCGCGAGTTGCATAACTCTTACTTCCGCAAGCACGTTGTCGACGCCGTCACCGACGAAGAGGTCAAGGCACGCTATGAGAAGGAAATAGCCGCCCTGCCGAAGCAGGAAGAGGTCAACGCCCGCCATATCCTGGTCAAGACCGAGGAAGAGGCCAAGGCGGTCATCGCTGACCTCGACGCGGGCAAGGATTTCGCCGAGCTTGCCAAGACGAAATCGGAAGATTCCAACAAGGACGACGGTGGCGACCTCGGCTGGTTCTCGAAGGGCCGCATGGTCCCAGAATTCGAGGAGGCTGCCTTCGCGCTGGAAAAGGGTGCCTACACGAAGACGCCGGTGCAGTCGCAGTTCGGCTTCCATGTCATCAAGCTTGAGGACCGTCGTGACGTCCAGCCCCCGGCGCTGGAACAGGTTGAGCCGCAGGTTCGCCAGCTGGTCATGCGCGACAAGTATCTGGCGCTGATCGAGAAGGCCAAGGCGGAGCAGACGGTCGAGATCATGGACGAGACGCTGCGCAAGGGCTATGAGGACGTCAACAAGGCGCCCGATGCCGATCCCGCAGCCGGCGAAGCGCCCGCGCCTCAGCAGTAAGTAATTTACAAGGGCCCGGTTTTCCGGGCCTTTCCATATTCAGTTTGGATGCCTCCGATGTCCGCTTCCGTCTCCCCGCTTGCTCCAAAATCCTACCCGGACATGCCGCCGATCCGCGGCCTACGCATGGCAACCGCTGCCGCCGGGATCAAGTACAAGAATCGTACCGACGTTCTGCTCATGGTGTTTGACCAGCCGGCAGCGGTGGCCGGTGTATTCACGCGCTCCAAATGCCCCTCGGCGCCGGTCGATTTCTGCCGCGCGAATTTGCCTCATGGCAAGGCAAGGGCGGTCGTCGTCAATTCGGGCAATGCGAACGCCTTCACCGGCCTCAAGGGCAGGGCCGCGACGGAACTGACGGCGAAGTCTGCGGCCTCGGCCGTGGGATGTGCTGAGAACGAGGTATATCTGGCGTCGACGGGCGTGATCGGCGAGCCGTTGGATGCCGGCAAGTTCGCAGGGGTGCTCGGCGATATGAATGCCGATGCAGAACCGGATTTCTGGCTGGACGCTGCCAAGGCCATTATGACCACCGACACCTATCCGAAGGTCGCGACACGCTTGGCTGCCATCGGTGGCGTCACAGTGACGATCAACGGCATTGCCAAGGGGGCGGGCATGATCGCGCCCGACATGGCGACCATGCTGTCCTTCGTCGCGACCGATGCGGACATCGCGCCGGACGTACTGCAGCAGCTGCTGTCCGCCGGCGTCGGCCCCACCTTCAACTCCGTGACCGTCGATAGCGACACCTCCACCTCGGACACGCTAATGCTCTTTGCCACGGGTGCCGCCGCGGCCGACGGACAGGCGAGGGTCACCTCTGTCGAGGACCCGGCACTGGCGGAGTTCCGAGCCGCGCTGAACGCGCTTCTCAAGGACTTGGCGCTCCAGGTGGTTCGCGATGGTGAGGGTGCTCGCAAGATGGTGGAGGTCACCGTAACCGGCGCCGAGACCGGCGCCGCTGCAAAGCGGATCGCGCTTTCCATCGCCAACTCGCCCCTCGTCAAGACGGCGGTGGCCGGCGAAGACGCCAACTGGGGTCGCGTCGTCATGGCGGTCGGCAAGGCCGGCGAGATGGCCGACCGGGACCGGCTGGCGATCTGGTTCGGCGATGTCCGTGTCGCAGTCAACGGCGAACGCGATCCGGACTATTCCGAAGCGGCTGCCAGCGCGGTCATGAAAGAAGAGCACATTCCTGTCCGGGTGGATCTCGGGCTGGGTGAGGGGCGGGCGACCGTCTGGACCTGCGACCTGACGAAGGAATATGTGGCCATCAACGGCGACTACCGGAGCTGATGCGGGCGATGCAGGCAACACCGTCCGCGAGCAATCTGCCGCTGGTCCGCCGTCTGGAGGCCGTCGGCTTCCGGGCCTGGCCGGCCGCCTCGGTGATCTATGACGGCAGCTGGCAGATCCGGCTTGCGGGCGGACATCCCTCCAAACGCCTCAATTGCGTCGTGCCGCTCGATCCTTCCGATTTCCGGGACATGGACCTGCGCCTCGAGAAGGCGGGCAAGCGCTTCCAGGCCTACGGTCGGCCGCTCATCCTGCGCGAGACGCCATTGGCGCCCACGCAACTTGTCGAGCACCTGTCCGAGGCCGGCTGGAAGCGGTTCGAGACGGTGAACGTGATGACGGCGGATCTTGCTCGCCTGGCATTGCCGGATACGATTGATCACCTCCCCACGCATGATGTCAGTCGCTTCATCGACGCGAGCCTGCTGGTCGCCGGGGAGGATCCGGCGCTCAAGCCTGCGCTTGCTGAAGTACTCAACGCCATCAAGCCGGCGAAGGGGCTGTTCACGATCGAGAATTCTGCGGGCGGACCGGTCGCCGTTGCCCTCTGCGTCCAGGATAACGACCTCGCCGGCGTCATGGGACTTGCCGTCGCCGCCAGCGCACGCGGTCAGGGGCGCGGAACGGAGATCCTGTCCTCCGCCCTGCGCTGGGCCCGCATCAGCGGGGCCCGGAGCGCCTGGATTCAGGTCGTAGCGGACAACTTAGCGGCGCTCGGGCTGTATCGGAAGTTCGGTTTCCGGCAAGCCTATCAATATCATTACTGGCGGGAGGCCTAAACGTGGTGCAATCTCAACCGCGGCGAATGCTGCTGGTCGCGGCCTGCGCCCTCGTCGACACCGACAATCGTATCCTCCTGGCGCAGCGGCCGGAAGGAAAGGAACTGGCAGGTCTTTGGGAATTCCCGGGCGGAAAGGTGGAGCCGGGTGAAACACCCGAAGAGACGCTGATCCGTGAGCTACAGGAAGAGCTCGGGGTTACGACGAAAGTCCCCTGCCTGGCTCCGCTCACTTTCGCCAGCCACACCTACGACACCTTCCATCTGCTGATGCCGCTCTACATCTGCCGGCGCTACGAGGGCATTCCACGGGGGATGGAGGGCCAGGCGATCAAATGGGTTCGCAGCCGCGACCTCCGCACCTACCCTATGCCGCCCGCCGACGAGCCGCTCATCCCCTTTCTCCAGGATCTCCTGTAGAAGCCTGGTAACAGTTGCGCCTATTCGTAAATCGGCGTTAACAGATCGTTTAACCAATTCGCCTAGTCTCGAGGCTTACCAAGGCAGTATCTGCGTCGAGGCTTTGAGACATGGACGAGGAATCGTGGAAGACTGTGCGGGTCCGGAACCGGTCGTCGTACAGGTCGGGCAAGACCGGCGCCCTGAATATCGCCCTCCTGTTCGGCACGGCGGCAATAGCGCTATCCCTCATCGTGACACCCATGGTCGCCGATAGCGGCGATGCCCGCCGCCTTGCGCATGTGCAGGAAGAATTTGACCGCATCACCACGGGCTCGATCAAGCCGGCGGAAAAGGGGTCGAAGCAATATACCATTCGCCGCAGTATCCTTCAGGAAACGCCCGGATCGGTCTGCATCATCCAGCCCTACGACACGGACGCGCGCTGCTAGCCCAGGTCTCCCTGAGAAAGGAAATACCGCATGCGTCTTCTGAACGCGTTCTCGGGCAGCAAGGACGGAGCAACCGCTGTCGAATATGGTCTGATCGCAGCTCTCATCGCTGTCGTTCTCGTCGCGGCCTTCGGCGGCTTCGCCGATACGCTGGTGAGCGTGTTCGAGACGATCGAAGGTTATCTCACGAACGCCGTCAACTAGCGCTCCCGGGTTCCTCATCCCGCGGCACTCGCAGGGCGTCGGCGAGCCTCATCTTCGCGGAGCCAGGCTTCAGCGGCTTCTGCTGGCTCTCATGCGGTGCCCAGCCCGAGACGTAGATGATGGAGAAGGTTGCACGGATGCGTCCGTCCGGATCCGCGTAGCGTTCCGCGTACAACTCCGCTGCCCGAATGAAGAAGCCCCGGCTGACGGGCTGCCGGCTGCGCCCGACCAGCGGATTGGCCATTCCCATCGCACGGATGTCGCGCATCAGCGGGAAGATCGAGTCGTAGCGGACCGTATAATTCTCGACATCCACCACCGGCAGGGTGAAGCCTGCCCTTTGCAGCAGCGCCCCTACATCCCGAACGTCGGCGAAGGGGATGACGCGAGGGCTGGCGCCGCCGGTCCGTTCTATCTCGGTCGCGAGCAACACATCGCGCAGTTCGGCAAGCGTCCCGGCTCCCGGTATCGCCGCCATGAACAGGCCATCGGGCTTCAGGGCCCGCCGGATGCGGACAAGCATGCCCGGTGTATCATTGACCAGGTGGAGGGAGAGCGGCGAAAGCACGAGGCTGGCCGAAGCCGGCTCCAGCGGTAGGTCGTCGAGCGCAGCGACCGTCAAGGGCTCACCGGACGCTGCGAAGACGGAACTGGTCTCGACCCGCTCGATGCTGGCGATCCTGCCGGTTTCGTTCGCAAGGCGTGCTGCGATGCCTGTGCCGCCATGGAGTTCAACAGCGGTCTCGAACCGTCGCTCTACGACAGCGAGCCGTTCGGCCAGCTCGTGCGCCACCAGGTCGAGCAGGAAGGAGGCTCCCGGCTCGGCATTCCTGAACGCCCGTTCCCGCCGTGCTGCCACCAGCGCCTGGTCGAAAAGAATCTCCATTGAGCTAGGTCCTTGCATTTCCAGTTGCGGAATGGCGCGTCGCGGGCGCAAATGTCAATCCATGGGGGACGGACACAAGTCGGCTTTTGGCATGCCAACACCACCCAGATCGGCCTGGCTGCGCTGGATCGCCGACCTTGTCTACCCGCCTGCCTGCCCCGGCTGCGGCGTGATCCTCGCCGGGCAGCCGAGCTTTTGTGCAACGTGCTGGCGCGAGATCCGTTTCATCGAACGACCCTATTGCGAGATCCTCGGCATCCCGTTCGGATATAATCCGGGTGAGGGCATGGTATCGGCGGAGGCGATCGCCACGCCGCCGGTCTTCGATCGGCTGCGCAGCGTCGCGATCCACGAAGGTCCCGTGCGTCATCTGGTCCACGGGCTGAAATATCGCGATCGCACCGACCTTGCCCCCATGATGGCCGCCTGGATGCTGCGTGCGTCCGAGCGGCATGTCCTCGAGTGCGACGGCATCGTGCCCGTCCCCCTGCATCGTTGGCGGTTCGCCGGGCGGAAGTTCAACCAGTCAGCGGAGCTTGCCCGGCACCTGGCACATCTTTCCGGCCGGCCGTTCCTGCCGGCGACGCTGGTCAGGGTGAAGAAAACGGCGCGGCAGGTCGGGCTGACCGCCAGGCGTCGCGAGGAGAATGTCCGTGCGGCATTCAAGGTGGTGCCGGGCCGAGAGATGGACGTCGCGGGGAACCATCTGGTGCTGGTCGATGACGTCTTTACCACGGGCGCGACGGTCTCCTCCGCGACCCGAGCGCTTAAGAAGGCGGGAGCGGCGGAAGTCACCGTTTTGACCTTTGCAATGGCTATCGCCGGGCCTATATGAAGCTTCAAACACCAACTGCGCGGCACTTCCCACCTGGTCGCTCCCGGAGAATCTCGATGGCAGATGTTACGATCTACACCCGCCTGGGCTGCGGTTACTGCTCCCGCGCCAAGTCTTTGCTCCAGTCCAAGGGCGTCGACTTCACCGAGCACGATGCGACCTATTCGCCGGACGTGCGCCAGGAGATGATCGGCAAGGCTGGCCGTTCCACCTTCCCGCAGATATTCATCAATGGCGAGCATGTCGGCGGCTGTGATGATCTTCATGCGCTCGATCGTGCCGGCAAGCTCGATCCGATGCTCGCCGCCTGAGGAGAGGGACGATGACGTTCAAGGCTGCTGCCATCCAGATGTGCTCCGGCGTCGATCCGGAGAAGAACGCCGCCGACATGACGAAGCTCGTGCGCGAGGCCGCTTCCCAGGGCGCGGTCTATGTTCAGACGCCGGAAATGACGGGTGCTGTGCAAAAAGATCGCGCGGGGCTGATGGCGGTGCTCAAGGACGAGGCGAACGACGTCATCGTTTCCACCGCCCAGGAGCTTGCCCGCGACCTCGGGATCCACGTCCATGTCGGGTCGACGGCCATTGCACTTGCCGACGGCAAGATCGCCAATCGGGGCTTCCTGTTTGCGCCTGGCGGCGACCGGATCTGCACCTATGACAAGATCCACATGTTCGATGTCGATCTCGACAATGGCGAGAGCTGGCGCGAAAGCGCCGTCTACCGGCCAGGCGGAGAGGCAAGAGTGGCGGAGCTTCCCTTCGGCAAACTCGGTTTTGCAATCTGCTACGACGTCCGCTTCCCGGCGTTGTTCCGCACCGAGGCTGTCGCCGGTGCCGATGTGCTGACCGTCCCGGCGGCGTTCACGCGGCAGACGGGCGAGGCGCATTGGGAAGTGCTGCTGCGGGCTCGTGCCATCGAGAACGGTGCCTTCCTGATTGCCGCTGCCCAGGCGGGCGTGCATGAGGATGGGCGCGAGACCTTCGGTCATTCGATGATTATCGACCCCTGGGGCAAGGTACTTGCATCGGCCGGAGGCAGTGGCGAGGCCGTCGTAATCGCGGAGATCGATGTCGACCAGGTGAAGGCCGCGCGGGCCAAGATCCCGAACCTCAAGAACGCTCGCGACTTCACGCTCGACACGGTGGCCGCGGAGGCGAAGGGGGTCGCCGCGTGATCCGCTATTCGCTTGTCTGCGACAATGTCCACGGCTTCGAAGGATGGTTTTCCGAAAGCGCGGACTTCGACCGGCAGGTTGAAGCCGGCTTCCTCACCTGTCCCGTCTGCGGTTCCGCTGATGTCTCCAAGTCACTGATGGCGCCCTCCGTTTCCACGGCACGGAAAAAGGAGGAGAAGCAGGCGGTCGCCATGGACCTTGCGCAAAAGCAGGTGATGGCGAAGCTGAAGGAAGCCGTGGCTGCGATCAAGGCCAGTGCCGAGGATGTCGGGGAGAGATTTCCCGAAGAGGCCCGCAAGATCCACTACGGTGAGGCGGATGCGCGGGGCATTGTCGGCCAGGCGAGCTTCGCCGACGTGCGCGAATTGCTCGATGAAGGGATCGAGGTGGCACCGCTGCCGGTGCTGCCCGAGGATGCCAACTAGGGCTAGGCGGGCCGCTTCGCCAGCAGCATGTAGTTGACGTCCATGTCCGGCGACAGGTTCCAGCGGTCCTGCAGGGGATGGAAGAAGACGCCGGTGCGGTGAATGATGTCCATGCCGCTCGCCCCAAGCGGCGCTTCCAGCTCCTCTGGCCGAACCAGCTTCTCATATTGGTGCGTGCCCCTAGGTAACCAGCGCAGGATGTTCTCGGCAGCGAAGATGGCCAGCGCGCGGGCCTTCATTGTGCGGTTGATCGTAGCCACGAACATCAGACCGCCCGGTTTCACCATCGAAGCGCAGGTGCGCATGAAGAAGTCGACGTCGGCGACATGTTCGACAACCTCCATGTTGAGGACGACGTCGAACATCTCGCCGGCTTCGGCCAGTCGCTCTGCCGTGACGGCGCGGTAGTCGATCTCTACACCTGTTTCTGCGGCATGTGTCTGCGCAATCCTGATGTTCTTTTCCGACGGGTCGGCGCCGACGACCGTCGCGCCCATGCGGGCGACCGGTTCCGAGAGAAGGCCGCCACCGCAGCCGATATCAAGGACGCGAAGGCCGGAGAGCGGCAGGTGCGCCTTTGGATCGCGGCCGAAGTTCTCCGAGACCCTGTCGCGGATGTAGGTGAGGCGCACCGGATTGAACTTGTGCAGCGGCTTGAACTTGCCGGTCGGGTCCCACCATTCCGCCGCCATGGCGGAGAAGCGGTCAACTTCGCTCTGGTCGATCGTGGTCTTGGCGGCATCGGTCATGGGGTGTCATCTCCGGCGTTTGAACCTGAGGTCGGACGATCGGCAGCAGAAGTCAAGGGCCGTTGCCGAATGCCGGCGATGCGCCGGGCGCATCTGGCATTCCTGCGCCACTATCTCTGATTCGCGAGCCGTTCATAACCGGTTCAGGGGCCGTGCGGAACAATGGCAGGGTGTCAAACATTGAGCGGAAACAAGAGCGGCGTAGCCGCCTGTTTCAGGAGAAAACACGTGAGGAAATATCTGTTCAGTGCCGCTGCTGCCCTGTGTGCAGTGGTGGCTGCACCATCTCTGGCCGATGCGGCGGTACGTGGTTTCGCGACTGCAAACGTCAACATGCGATCCGGGCCAAGTACGTCCTATCCCGCCGTGACCGTTATTCCGAACGGTGCACCGGTCACCATCTACGGCTGCATGAGTAACGTCAACTGGTGCGATGTTGCCTTCAGCGGTGGCCGTGGCTGGGTTTCCGGCAATTATGTGCAGGCAGCCTATCAGCAGCGGCGCGTCCATGTAGGTCCCCAGTACTACCGGCCGCTCGGTATCCCCACGGTCACCTTCGAGATCGGCAACTACTGGGACCGGCATTATCGCGGTCGTGACTTCTACCGCGATCGTGACCGCTGGGACCGCCGTGACCGTGATCGCTGGGACCGCGACAGGGATCGGAGATACCGGGACCGAGACAGAGACCGGGTAGACTGGGACCGTGACCGCGATCGCCGTTCCGATCGAGATCGTTCACGCTTTGAGGTCATTCCTGGCCCAGGCGGCGAGACATGCATCGCCAACGACATCGAATGCCTGCGAAACCAAGAGACTCGTAGATAGTTGCGATTTTGGAGGAAGGGTAGACGTCAAGGGTCCGCCCTTCCTTTCTCACGTTGCCACATGCCGTGCCGGCCGCCATTGCACGCCACCCACCTTTTCGATAAGAGACCCGGCGAAATCCGTCTGCTTCCTGAAGACGGGCAGAGAGATCCGCTCCCTTGGGAGCGAACGGGTGGTATCAGTCAGCATGGCACGCATCGTCATGAAGTTCGGCGGCACATCAGTCGCCAATCTCGAGCGCATCCACAACGTCGCTCGCCATGTGAAACGCGAGGTGGATGCCGGAAACGAGGTGGCGGTCGTGGTCTCGGCGATGTCCGGCAAGACGAACGAGCTCGTGGGTTGGGTCCAGGACATTCCGAAGGTGGCGGGAGCCAATTCCCCGTTTTACGATGCTCGCGAATATGATGCCGTCGTGGCGTCGGGCGAACAGGTGACCTCAGGGCTGCTTGCCATCGCCCTACAATCGATGGGCATCAACGCCCGCTCCTGGCAAGGTTGGCAGATCCCGATCAAGACCGACAATGCCCATGGGGCCGCCCGCATCCAAGAGATTGACGGGGCGGACATCATCCGCCGCATGGGCGAGGGACAGGTGGCCGTGGTCGCCGGCTTCCAGGGTATCGGCCCCGACAATCGCATCGCGACGCTCGGTCGCGGAGGCTCGGATACGTCTGCCGTGGCAATCGCCGCAGCCGTCAAGGCAGACCGTTGCGACATCTACACGGACGTGGACGGCGTTTACACGACGGACCCACGCGTGGTGCCGAAGGCGCGTCGGCTGAAGAAGATCACCTTCGAAGAGATGCTGGAAATGGCGTCGCTGGGCGCCAAGGTCCTGCAGGTTCGGTCCGTCGAGCTTGCGATGGTCCACAAGGTCCGCACCTTCGTGCGTTCGAGTTTCGAGGATCCCGATGCGCCGGGCATGGGCGACCTCATCAACCCGCCCGGCACATTGATTTGCGACGAGGAAGAGATCGTGGAACAGGAAGTCGTCACCGGCATCGCCTATGCCAAGGATGAGGCGCAGATTTCGCTCCGCCGGCTGGCTGACCGCCCCGGCGTCTCGGCAGCCATCTTCGGGCCGCTCGCGGAGGCGCACATCAATGTCGATATGATTGTCCAGAACATTTCGGAGGACGGATCGCGCACGGACATGACCTTCACGGTGCCCTATGGGGATGTTCAGAAGGCGCTCAAGATCCTCGAGGACAACAAGGAAAAGATCGGCTTCGACGTCGCCCAGAACGAATCAGGGCTGTGCAAGGTGTCGGTGATCGGCATCGGCATGCGCAGCCATGCGGGCGTCGCGGCGCAAGCTTTCAAGGCACTTGCCGAAAAAGGCATCAACATCAAGGCGATCACGACGTCGGAAATCAAGATTTCCATCCTGATCGATGGTGCATATTCGGAACTTGCTGTTCGGACTTTGCATTCCGCCTACGGTCTCGATAAGAGTTGAGCATGAGCCGAGGGGCCACCCTTCCCACCTGTGGAAGGGTCGATCCCGAGGCGTGGGGCACCTTGTTTCGGGAGCGATGATGCCGATGAGAGACCTGTCGGCTGGGCCGCGCGTGCTGCTTCGGCGGCTGCGCGAACTGATGGCGGAGCCGCTGGATCCGCAGGAGCGTCTCGACCGCATCGTCCGCCAGATCGCCAGCAACATGGTGGCGGAAGTCTGCTCCGTATACGTGCTGCGATCGGACGGAGTGCTCGAACTCTACGCCACCGAAGGCCTCAATCCGGAAGCGGTCCACCTGTCACAGCTCAAAATGGGGCAGGGTCTTGTCGGAACGATCGCTGCTTCGGCGCAACCCCTCAATCTTTCCGATGCTCAGGCCCATCCCGCCTTCCGCTATCTCCCTGAAACGGGTGAGGAAATCTACCATTCCTTCCTCGGCGTGCCGATCTTAAGGGCAGGCCGCACTTTGGGCGTCCTGGTCGTCCAGAACAAGGCGAGTCGGACCTATCGCGAAGATGAGGTCGAGGCGCTCGAAACGACTGCCATGGTAATCGCCGAAATGATCGCCACCGGGGAATTGAAGAAGATCACCAAGCCCGGCCTCGAGCTCGACCTGACGCGCCCCGTCACGATCGAGGGAGACGGCTACAACGAGGGCATCGGGCTGGGACACGTGATCCTGCACGAGCCACGCGTGGTGGTGACCAATCTTCTCAACGAAGACGCCGAAAGCGAAGTGCGGCGGCTGGCCGAGGCGCTGGGCTCGCTCAGGATCTCCATTGACGACATGCTGTCGCGCCGCGACGTGGCCACCGAAGGCGAGCATCGCGAGGTGCTCGAGACCTACCGGATGTTCGCCTACGACCAGGGCTGGGTGCGGCGCATGGAGGAGGCGATCCACAACGGCCTGACGGCGGAAGCGGCCGTCGAGAAGGTGCAGAGCGACACCAAGGCGCGGATGATGCGCCTGACCGATCCGTATCTGCGCGAGCGCATGCATGATTTCGACGACCTTGCAAATCGCCTGCTGCGGCAGTTGACCGGGTTTAGCGGGCGGTCGATCGGTGAGGGCATGCCCGCTGACGCGATAATCTTCGCGCGCGCCATGGGTGCGGCCGAGCTTCTCGACTACCCGCGGGAAAGGCTTCGCGGGCTGGTGCTGGAAGACGGCGCCGTCACCAGCCACGTCGTGATCGTGGCGCGCGCGATGGGCATTCCGGTGGTCGGTCAGGCGGTCGGGGCGGTTGCGCTCGCCGAGAACGGTGACGCTGCGATCATCGACGGCGACGACGGCCAGCTTCACCTGCGGCCGGTATCGGATGTCCTGAAGGCCTACGAGGAGAAGGTCCGGCTACGCGCCCGCCGCCAGGAACAGTTCCGAGCGCTCCGCGACGTCGATCCTGTCACCAAGGACGGAAAGCGCATCAGCCTGATGATGAATGCCGGGCTGATCGTGGACCTGCCACATTTGCCGGAATCAGGTGCGGACGGCATCGGGCTGTTCCGGACCGAACTCCAGTTCATGATCGCCTCGACCATGCCGAAGCTCGAGGAGCAGGAGGCGTTCTACCGCAATGTCATCCGGCAGGCCGGTGGACTTCCGGTCACTTTCCGGGCGCTCGACATCGGCGGCGACAAGGTCGTGTCTTATTTCCGCGCGCATGAGGAGGAAAATCCGGCGCTTGGCTGGCGGGCGATCCGCCTGTCGCTCGACCGTCCGGGCCTCCTGCGGACACAACTGCGGGCCCTGCTGCGCGCCTCTGCCGATGCGGAACTCAGAATGATGCTGCCGATGGTGACGGAGGTTGCCGAGATCCATGCCGTGCGCGACCTCCTGCAGAAGGAGGTCCAGCACCTTTCGAAATTCGGGCACAGCCTGCCGCGCAAGCTGCAGTTCGGCGCCATGCTCGAGGTGCCGGCGCTGATGTGGCAGCTGGACGAGCTGATGGCCGAGGTGGATTTCGTCTCCGTCGGCTCAAACGACCTCTTCCAGTTTTCAATGGCTGCCGACCGTGGCAATGCACGTGTCTCTGATCGGTTCGACATGCTGGGCCGGCCGTTCCTGCGGATCCTGCGTGACATCGTGCGGGCGGCGGAACGCAACAAGACGCCGCTGACGCTGTGCGGCGAGATGGCCGGCAAGCCGCTCTCGGCCATGGCCCTGATCGGACTCGGCTTCCGCTCCGTTTCGATGGCGCCAACCTCTGTCGGTCCGGTCAAGGCCATGCTCCTGTCGCTCGATGCGGACAGGCTGACGGAGACCCTGAACGCGGCGCTGGACGACAGGCAGCCGAGAGAGCCGGTCCGCGAACTGCTGATGCGGTTTGCGGCAGAGAACGGCATTCCGGTCTGAAGACAACAATATGGAGTAGAAGCGGGTGGCGAAGCTTCCTGTAGAGAAGATGCGCGAACTGGAGCGCCGCTTCGGCGAGATCGAGGCCCGCATGTCCGAAGGCCCGGCTGCGGACGTTTATGTGCGGCTCGCGTCCGAATATTCGGAGTTGCAGCCTGTCGTGCGCAAGATCCGCGACTATGAGAAGGCAACCGCGGAAGTGGCCGACCTGAGGACGCTGCTCGCCGACAAGGCGACGGATCGCGAAATGCGCGAGCTTGCCGAGATGGAGCTGCCGGAGGCCGAGGAGAGGGTCGAGGCGCTGGAAAAGGATATGCAGGTCCTGCTGCTGCCGAAGGATGCCGCGGATGAGAAGAGTGCGATCCTGGAAATCCGCGCCGGCACCGGCGGCAACGAGGCGGCACTGTTTGCGGGCGACCTGTTCCGGATGTACGAGCGGTATGCCGCGGGCAAGGGCTGGAAGGTGGAGGTGCTTTCCGCCAGCGAGGGCGAGGCCGGCGGCTTCAGAGAAATCATCGCTACCGTCAGCGGGCGCGGCGTGTTCTCGAAGCTGAAGTTCGAGTCGGGTGTCCATCGAGTCCAGCGGGTGCCGGACACCGAGACGCAGGGGCGGATCCACACCTCGGCGGCGACCGTGGCCGTCTTGCCGGAGGCCGAGGAGATCGACATCGAGATCCGCCCGGAGGACATCCGGATTGATACCATGCGGTCATCGGGCGCTGGTGGGCAGCACGTCAACACCACCGATTCTGCCGTCCGGATCACGCACCTTCCGACGGGATTGGTGGTAACGAGTTCGGAAAAATCGCAGCACCAGAACCGCGCAAAGGCGATGCAGGTGCTGCGGTCGCGGCTCTACGACATGGAGCGGCAGAAGGCCGATAGCGAGCGATCCGCCGACCGCAAGAGTCAGGTCGGATCCGGCGATCGGTCGGAACGCATCCGAACCTATAATTTTCCGCAGGGGCGCGTGACGGACCACCGTATCAACCTGACGCTCTACAAGCTCGACCGAATGATGGAGGGCGAGATTGACGAGGTTGTCGATGCGCTGATCGCCGACTACCAGGCGGGCCAGCTGGCACAACTTGGCGAGCAGCAGGGGTGACCACGCTCTCCGCCGTGGTTGCAGATGCGAGGAGCCGACTTGCCGCAGGCGGATTGCCGGACGCGACGATCGAAGCGAGAATTCTCATCGGCGGCGTACTCGGCCTGACGGCTACGGACGTCTTTGTCAGGGGCGACCGCGAGATTGGCGCCCCTGAGCTCGAGAAAATAGCGGAAGCTATCGGGCGACGCTTGAAACGGGAGCCCGTGCACCGCATATTAGGAGAACGAGAATTTCACGGTATGGTGCTGAAGCTCTCTCCGGAGACGCTGGAGCCGCGACCGGACACGGAAATCCTCGTCGATGCCATCCTTCCCTATGTGAGGCAGATTGTCGCATCGCGAGGTGAAGCACGCATCCTGGATCTGGGAACCGGAACCGGCGCAATCGTCCTGGCACTCCTGAAGGAATGCCCGCAGGCGACCGGAGTCGGCACTGACCTATCCGAGGCAGCGTTACAGACTGCCCGCGAAAACGCGGCGAGGCTTGGCCTGGCTGGCCGGTTCGAGACGATCCGGAGCAATTGGCTGGAAGAGGTTACAGGGCGGTTTGACATCGTAGTTTCAAACCCGCCTTACATCAGAACGGGCGTTATCGCGGCGCTTGAGCCGGAAGTCAGGGAGTTCGATCCCCTGCGTGCGCTTGATGGCGGACCGGACGGGCTCGACTGCTACCGTGCCATCGCCGCAGGTGCCGGTGAGGTTCTGGCGCCCGGCGGAATGGTCGGAGTCGAGATCGGCTATGACCAGAGGGACAGTGTGAGGACGATCTTCCAGGCGGTAGGCTTTGTCCTGCATCAGGCGCTTCGGGATTTTGGCGACAAGGATCGTGTCCTTCTGTTTGCCAAGGCGGAACCTGGCCATTGATTTTGCACAGCGAAAGAAAAGGCTTGGATTTCCAAAGGAAGCGCGATAGTTTGCGGCCACGTACCGGGCGGCTGGGAATGAACGGAGATTCGTTCGGGTTAAGGTCAACCCTGAGACCGGCTCTTTTGAGTTTCAAAGGTTGAACATTTCCTGGTGCGTGATTCAGGTAATTTGACTTTCACTAGCGGCAGGTGGCTCGGTGTCCTCCTGTGCGCGGCGCGCGAAGTCTCGGTCTGGCGCGAGCCAGCATGGCCGCGCGGCCCCCTATCAGCGGATAACAGACAATTCAGGTGATCTATCTATGAGGCCAGGACAGCAGAACAAGCGCGGTCGAGGGCGTGGCGGCAGCAACAACAGTGGCGGCGGCGGCAACTTCAATCGTAAGGGCGGCAATCCTCTTACCCGCACCTATGACAGCTCCGGCCCAGACGTTAAGATCCGCGGAACGGCGCAGCACATTGCCGAGAAGTACGCAGCACTGGCGCGGGACGCACAGAGCTCTGGCGACCGAGTGATGGCAGAAAACTATCTGCAGCATGCGGAACACTACAACCGCATCATCGCAACGGCCCAGGCGCAGATGCAGGAGCGCTTCCAGCGCGACGACCGCGGTGAGTTCCAGGATCGCGAAGGGCAGGACGGCGACGACATCGACACCAATGAGGGGGATGACGAGGGTTCGTTCCGCCAGCAGCCTTCGGCTGAGGGCCAGTCGCAACGCCGGGACAACCAGCAGCCTCGCGAACAACGGGATCATCAACGTCAAAATCGCCGCGAGCGTGATCCGCTCCCTGCAGCCGAGGCGACGCCTGCCATCGACGGATCCGGGCCTCAGCCCGTGATCGAGGGTATACCAGCCGAGGTTGCCGTGGAATCGGAAGAGCAGGGCGCGCAACGTGAACGCCAGCCGCGCCGTCGCAATGCCGGCAACCGCCCGCGTCGCCCCCGTCGGGGAGAAGAAGGTGCGACTTCAGAGGCCGGCGCAGCCGAGTCTCAACCCGAACTGGCGGACGCACCCGGGGAGTAGCCCGACTGATCAGCACCAAGACCACAGGACCCCGGCCGTAACGCCGGGGTCTTTTTCTATAAATGGTCTCATCGGCAAGCATTCCGCCACGGCATGAGGCCATCACTGTCCGCGCCTAGTGGTTGATGCCGGAGCCCCCGACGGCGACGATGTTGAACGGAGTACCTGTGACTGCCAGTGAGCGATTCTCCGCCAAGGTGCCGGCATCGAGGATAAGGATGCGCTCGCGGCGCGGGTCCGTCACGGCGATCTCCGTGCCCATGACCGCCAGAGCGGACGCGGATCGCGCCAGTGCCCGTCCTTGCTGTAAGGCTCCGTGACCTGAGCTGATCTCGTCAGGCGGCCGGTGAGAATATCCAGTACATGGAGTGTCCCATCTTCCGTGAACACATAGGCTGTCGTGGGCCGCGCAGGATCAAGGGCGAAGTCCACCCGCCGGACGGGAAGCTCGACCAGAAGGAATGGGTTCTCCTGAGAGGGGTCGATCACGACAACCTTGTCGTCACCGTAGTTGCCGAGGAAGAACTGCATGGCTCGTCCGCCCAGTAGAGTGCCGACCTGCCCTTCCGGCATGTCGTCGCCATAGGACAGCATCTCAAGCTCGGGCGTCCCACTTCCACCCCTGCAGGCGATCAGTACGCCTTCCTCGCACCCGAATGCGACCATCCCTGCGGAAGATGCTTCGCCGTGCAGGCCGGTGCAGGTCGCGATCTCTCCTACCTGTTGTCCTTCGCCGTTCAGAACCTTCAGCCCCAGTCGCGGCGGCAAGTCTCCTTCCTTTGTCGCCTTTGAAACGTCCGGCTCGGATATGAGCATGTAGGCTCCAAGCGGCACCGCCACGCCGTGATGAGGCGCGGTCGACCTCACAACCCCATGGGTCATTTCGCCTCTCAGAAGCGCAGCCTCGTCAAAGATGCGTGCTTCGCCTTCCAGGTCGAAGAATTGCAGAACCTGATCGTCATGCGGTACCGCGTGGACCGGCCGCCGTCCATGGATCCGCCCGAGTTGCGCCGGCTGGTTGAGTTCCACATCCTTGTGTTCTCCGTGATCAGAGAAGGTGACGCCCGTGGCGATCACGTCGACGGCGTCGGCATCCATCTGAACCGCAAAGGCGGTCTTCCTACTTTCGCTCGCAACCAAATGGGTGACGTAGCCTTCAAGCTGATACTGCGCGATCTGGTGTCCGGTGGCGCCATCCAGCACTGTGAGCTTTGCATCCTTCTGGTCTCCGACCAGAAGCCGCCAGGCCTCCACCTCATCTGCCCTCGAAGGGCTGAGCGTTGCTATGAGGATGGCGGAGGACGCTGCAATAAGCGGCAGGCGAAGCATGACTGTCTCCTAGATGTTGTAATGCAATAACATTACGTCACCAGGATATATCCCGTTTGCCGTCCAGTTGAAATCCGGCACCGGCTTAGGCTTGACTCACAGATAGCTGATTGGTTATTTGACTGATAAATAGCTGATTGGTTATCGATAGTGGCACAAGATCCTCAGACGCTTCTCTTCAAGGCCCTGGCCGACCCCACGCGCAGGGCGATATTCGAGCACTTGTGCCGCGACGGCGAACAGACGGTTGCTGCATTGACTGCCCGTGCCCGAATTTCGCAGCCGGCGGTTTCGAAACACCTCGTGGTTCTCAAGCAGGCGGGTCTGGTGAAAGATCGGCCCGATGGGCGTCACAACCACTACAGCGCAGAACCGGCCCCCCTGAAGTCGATCATCGACTGGTCGGGCGAGATGACCCGCTTCTGGGACGCAAGCTTTGTTGCGCTGGAAGATCTGCTGAAGAGGATGGATCAATGAACTCTATGTCTGTCGATACGCTTTCGGTCGTCGTTGAGCGGGACCTTCCTTATCCGCCGGAGAAGATCTGGCGGGCGCTGACGCAGCCGCATCTGATCGAGGAGTGGCTGATGAAGGGCGACTTCCAGCCGGAGATGGGTCATCGCTTCAGCCTGCGTGCGGATTGGGGTTCCGTCAACTGCGAGGTACGGGCAATCGAGCCGGGCAAGGCGCTGTCTTATACATGGGATACCAAGGACCTCAGGAGCATCGTCACCTGGACCCTATTCCCGAGCGAGACGGGAACACGGCTGCGCATTGAGCAGACAGGTTTCCAACCGGAGCAGCAGCCATATTACCGGGGAGCACAGGCGGGCTGGCCGAGGTTCCTGGACGCCATGGAGCGCGTTCTCAGAGAACGGAACTGACGCAGTCTCATCCACAGCGTTCGAGGGGGGCGATGTGACGGCCACGCAAGAGGAGGACTGACATGACCTTGAGCTACGCAATTCGGCAGGGCCATCGCTGGCTGTCGATCGCCTTTACCGTTACGGTTATCGCCAACTTCATCTTCATGGCACTTGGGCAGCCGCCCGCCTGGATCGGCTATGCGCCGCTGCCGCCGCTCTTTCTGCTCCTGATCACCGGCCTCCATATGTTCGTGCTGCCCTATATAGCCAGACGGCGCGCCGAACGGGGACGTTGAGCGGCAACGTGGCCAGATCGTGCCGCCAAGGCCGCCTCAAAAGATATCCCTGCGAGCCGTGACCGGTTCTTTAAATCTGCGAAACCGCCTCCCATATCTCGTTCAACGCCGACGTTTCCGGCGAAGGGCTCGCCTTTTGAGGGAGCTCAATCTCAATCATCGTTTCGTGCCTTATGAAAGGGCGGAACGATCTGTGGAGGTTCGACATGAATATCGACACATATTCCGAGCGGGTTCGCGGCTTCCTGCAATCGGCGCAGACCCATGCCCTTTCCGAAGGGCACCAGCAGTTCACGCCCGAGCATGTGCTGAAGGTTCTCCTGGACGACGACCAGGGGATGGCTTCCTCGTTGATCACCCGCGCCGGCGGCGATCCCAAGGAAGCGCGTCTTGCCAATGATGCAGCCCTTGCCAAACTGCCCAAGGTGTCGGGCGGTGGCGGCCAGGTCTACCTGTCGCAGCCGCTTGCCAAGGTCTTCACCACCGCGGAAGAGGCTGCCAAGAAGGCGGGCGACAGCTTCGTCACCGTGGAGCGGCTGCTTCTGGCACTTGCCATCGAAAGCACGGCATCCACGTCCGCGACGCTGAAAAAGGCGGGTGTGACTGCCCAGGCCCTCAACCAGGTCATCAACGAGGTTCGCAAGGGTCGCACCGCCGACAGCGCCAATGCCGAGCAGGGTTTCGACGCGCTGAAGAAGTATGCCCGCGATCTGACCGCGGAAGCGCGAGAGGGCAAGCTCGACCCGGTGATCGGCCGGGATGACGAGATCCGCCGCACGATCCAGGTTCTTTCCCGCCGCACGAAGAACAACCCGGTTCTGATCGGCGAGCCCGGCGTCGGCAAGACGGCGATTGCCGAAGGTCTCGCGTTGCGCATCGTCAATGGCGACGTGCCGGAGAGCCTGAAGGACAAGAAGCTGATGGCACTCGACATGGGCTCGCTGATTGCAGGCGCGAAATATCGCGGCGAGTTCGAGGAACGCCTCAAGGCGGTCCTGAACGAGGTGCAGGCGGAAAGCGGTGAGATCATCCTGTTCATTGACGAGATGCACACTCTGGTTGGCGCCGGCAAGGCCGATGGCGCGATGGATGCCTCCAACCTGTTGAAGCCGGCGCTTGCTCGTGGTGAACTGCACTGTGTCGGGGCTACGACGCTCGACGAATACCGCAAGCATGTGGAGAAGGATGCTGCCCTCGCCCGCCGGTTCCAGCCAGTCATGGTCGACGAGCCGACGGTGGGGGACACGATCTCGATCCTGCGCGGACTGAAAGAGAAGTACGAACAGCACCACAAGGTGCGGATCTCCGACTCCGCGCTGGTGGCTGCCGCAACCCTTTCCAACCGCTACATCACCGACCGTTTCCTGCCGGACAAGGCGATCGACCTGATGGACGAGGCCGCCTCGCGGCTCAGGATGCAGGTGGATTCCAAGCCCGAGGAACTGGACGAGCTCGACCGCCGCATCATCCAGCTGAAGATCGAGCGCGAGGCCTTGAAGAAGGAAACCGACACGGCGTCGGCCGACCGGCTGTCGCGGCTCGAAAGCGAACTCGCGTCGCTGGAGGAACAGGCAGATGCGCTGACGGCCCGCTGGCAGGCGGAGAAGCAGAAGCTCGGCCTTGCTGCGGACCTCAAGAAGCAGCTCGATGAGGCGCGCAACGAACTGGCGATCGCGCAACGCAGTGGCGAGTTCCAGCGCGCGGGCGAGCTTGCCTATGGGGTGATCCCCGGCCTGGAGAAGGATCTCGCCGCGGCGGAAGCTCAGGATTCGAGCACCAATGCCATGGTGCAGGAGGTCGTCAGCCCGGACAACATCGCCCATGTCGTCTCCCGCTGGACCGGTATTCCGGTCGACAAGATGCTGGAAGGCGAGCGTGACAAGCTGCTTCGCATGGAAGACGAGCTGGCGAAGTCCGTGGTCGGCCAGGGTGACGCCGTTCAGGCGGTCTCGCGCGCCGTGCGCCGGTCGCGCGCCGGCCTGCAGGATCCCAACCGGCCGATCGGCTCGTTCATCTTCCTCGGGCCGACCGGCGTCGGCAAGACGGAGCTGACGAAGTCGCTCGCGCGCTTCCTGTTCGACGACGAGACGGCGATGGTGCGCCTCGACATGTCGGAATACATGGAGAAGCATTCCGTCGCCCGGTTGATCGGCGCACCTCCCGGCTATGTCGGCTATGAGGAAGGTGGTGCACTGACGGAAGCCGTTCGCCGCAAGCCTTATCAGGTCGTGCTGTTCGATGAGATCGAGAAGGCGCATCCGGACGTGTTCAACGTTCTCCTGCAGGTGCTCGACGACGGGCGCCTGACGGACGGGCAGGGCCGCACGGTCGACTTCAAGAACACGATGATTATCATGACCTCGAACCTCGGGGCGGAGTATCTCACCACCCTGCCGGAAGGTGCAGATACCGACCAGGTGCGCGATCAGGTGATGGACGTGGTCAAGGCGTCGTTCCGGCCGGAATTCCTCAACCGCGTCGACGAGATTATCCTCTTCCACCGCCTGCAGCGGACGGAAATGGGCGCGATCGTCGATATCCAGATGAAGCGGCTGATATCGCTGCTCGCCGAGCGCAAGATCGCGATCGAGCTCACCCCGGAAGCCCGCGAGTGGCTTGCGGACAAGGGCTATGATCCGGTCTATGGCGCAAGGCCGCTGAAGCGGGTGATCCAGAAGTTCGTTCAAGACCCGATGGCCGAGCAGATTCTCTCCGGAAACATCCCGGACGATTCAGCGGTCGCCGTCGATGCCGGATCGGACCGGCTGCTCTTCCGCGTCAAGCGGA